>JAIQFN010000119.1 GCA_020073265.1 Terriglobia bacterium
AACGTCTCCACCATCGGCAACACCAACTGCACGGCAGGGTTCCCCTCGGCGGCCATTCGCTCCAGCCGCTTCACTGCTTGTTGCGATTCAATCTGATATGGTTTCTTCATGGCGACTCTCCTTTTTCTCTGCAAAGAAATTTGCTCTCAGCCTATCAAAAGGCTTTGAGCGGAGAGTCGCTACTTTCTACGATCTACCGGGCATCCCCGGGTGAACGCCAGCGACGATGACTTTGCACGGCAGATCGACTGGGGTGCGCCCAGCTCGGTGCCGGAAACGTACCTGTTTGAGAAACTCAAGCAACTCGCAGCCCACGAAGTTCCGCCGGTGCGGGCGGCAGCCTGCAGACTGCTTTCGCTTTACCACCAGAAGTGTGTCGAGGTTGGTGCCCATCCCTGAGCCAATCCCTGCAGCCGTATTCCTCGGAGAAACACTCACTCCGCGCACCGTTGCAGCATTTTCTCCAGGAACCGGCGCTCCGGCGCCGAGCAGCGGCATTCGAGCGCCCCGCGAAAGCAGCGGGCGGCCTGCTCCCGCCTGCCCAGTTCCAGCAGCAGGTGGCCGCGCAACGCCAGCAGCAGGTAGTAATCGCTCAGCTTGGAGTCGGTCTGGAGCGGCTCGATTTCGGCCAGCGCCCGCGCCGCACCATGCACTTTGTCTACCGCAACCGCCCGGTTCAGCGCCACCACCGGCGACCGGTTCATGGCCAGCAGTTGATCGTACAGTGCCAGGATAATGGGCCAGTCCGTGCTCCCGCCGGCGGCCGACCGCGCATGCGTGGCGGCAATCGCCGCCTGCGTGTGGTATTCGGAAACGTCCGCGCCCGCAATCGAGAGATCGAAGTGGTGAAAGCCCAGCGCCAAAAGCTGCGCATCCCAACGGCTGCGGTCCTGCTCGTCCAGCAGGATCAAGTCTCCCGCGTCGCTGACCCGCGCCGCCGACCGCGCCGCCTGCAGCGCCAGCAACGCCACCAGCGCATGGACGCGCGGGGTGGCGAGCGACGACCCGGCGATGAAGCGGCCCAGGCGCAGCGCCTCCCGGCAAAGATCGCCGCGGATCAACTCGTCGCCCTCGTGCGCCGCATAGCCCTCGTTGAAGACGAAGTAGATCACCTCCAGGACCGCGTCGAGCCGCCGCTCCAGCTCGGCCGCGCGCGGCATCTCGAGCGTCAGCGAGCGCTCGCGGATCTGCCGCTTGGCGCGCACCAGGCGCTGCGCCACCGCCGCATCATCGGCCAGAAACGCGCGGGCAATCTCGCGCACGCTGAAGCCGCTGACGCTCTTCAGGCTCAGCGCCACGCTGGCATCGCGCGGAATCTCCGGGTGGCAGCACATGAAGATCATGCGCAGCTCGTCGTCGCGGAGCTGTTCTTCGATATCCGCGCTGTCGGCCGGCGCGACCGCCGAGCGCTCCAGTTCGGCCACCAGCGCCGCGGATTTCTCGCCCGCCATCCGCGCGCGGCGCACCCCGTCGATGGCCGCGTTGTGCGCTACGCGGAACAGCCATGCCTCGGCATTGGGCGGGCTTCCCTGGTGCGGCCAGGTCTGCAGGGCGCGCAGCATGGACTCCTGCACCGCCTCTTCGGCCAGGTCGAGGTGGGCGGGCCCCAGGAGGCGCGTGAGGTGCGCCACCATGCGGCCCGCCTGCCGCCGGAACAGGTGTTCCAGCAGGACGCCGGTTTCCGACGACGGCGCCATCACTCCCAGGTCTGGCGCAGCACGATGGTGCCGCCGTACTCCAGGTGCGGATGATCGAGAGCCAGCTTGACGGCCGCATCATAGTCCGCCGCCTCGATGGTGTAGTAGCCGCCCAGCACCTCCTTGGCTTCGCTGTAGGGACCGTCGGTCACGCGCGGCTTGCCGCCTCCGGGCTGCAGCACCTTCCCGGAATCCTTAGCCAGCCGTTTGCTGTCCACGGTGAAGGGCTTCTTGGCCCAGGCCATGTACTTCTCGAGGGCTTTCTGCATTTCCTCCGGGCTCACCTTCGACCAGTCAGTCGGGCTGTCGTAGAGCAAGAGCATGAATTGTGCCATGGTTTCTCTCCTTATCGTACGCGCGCGTACTGCGCGGCCTCGGTCATTTTCACTTGACCATTTTCGTAGAACTGCCATTCGGCGATCAAATGCTGGTCGTCGACGAAACGGAGCGTGACATTGTGCATGTGGCCGGCAGCCTGCGAAGGCAGGTTCGTGGCATCCAGGAACTGGAACTTCAGCTCCCCGGTGGCCGGTTGGAAAGCGGACGCCTGCATGCGCGGCTGGTTGCCGGCCATGCAGTAGTGGGTCAACAGCAGGCGGCCCTGGTCCAGGTGATAGACGGTGAGCATCTCGGGCCTGTTCTCGGCCCTCTCCCGCTCCACCAGGGCGGTGCCCCCGGCGATCAGCTCATAGGTAAGCCGCGCCTTCCCCTGGTCGGAATCGGACTGCCACTCCCCCACCAGGCTCTTGAGCCGTGAGAAAGCCGCGGCGGTATCGACCGGCTGGCCGGTATTGGCATCCGCCGCATACGCCGCCGCGGACACAAGCATCACGGTCAACACAATTTGCGTTTTCATATGATCTCTCCTCTTGAGTGTTTTGGGTCTTGCAGGGTAATAACGAGCGAGCAGCCGCAAAATCGACACGGGCCAGTCTTATTGGCGCAGTTACCGGAATCGCACGCTGAGTTCGGCGGAGATCTGAAACCAGCGGTCCCGTGCGACGGCGCCAGAGTTGGCGAGGAACAGTCGAGGAGTGGCGCCCAGCCAGAGGTGCCGGGAGCGGTCCAGGGCCACCGCTGCCGACCCCACAAAGTAGCCGCCCCACGCGCTATAAGGCAAGGCGCCGGCGTTCCCGGCCGTGTGCCTCTCATAGAGTCCGCCTCCGCCGACGGAGAACTCGATGCGTCCGCCCGCGAGCGGTGCGATGAAACGGACACCGAACGGTACCCAGAAGAAATGGTCGTTGGCGTCCACACAGCCGTTATGGGAGCAGATGTCACCTGTCGGGTCCAACGCCGTAAACAGGCCGGCTTCCGCTTCCACATAGTTGTGGACGCGATAGCCGTAGGACAGGCCCAACCCCGTGGCCGATTCCTGCTCGGAGGAAGAGCCGACGTCATGTGACCAGCCGCCGCTGAAAGTCAACCGGTTGCGAGGCGCCGATTGCGCCAGGGCGCAGGCTGCTACGAGAACCAAGGAAATAAGGAAGCGCATGTCTCTAAGACCCGCGAAGGATCGGTTCCACGACTCCCATTCTGGATGGATGTCGGCGTGCACGCAAGCAGGTGATGAAACGCGCCCTGTGGCTCGCCTGCGCGGCCTCACTGGCCGCCCAGGAGTCGCATTTCGACGTCCGCTCCCGCCTGGTGCTGGTGCCCGCAACCGTCACCGGCCCGAACGGCCGCTCCGTCGACGGCCTGGAAGCGTCGGATTTCCTGCTGTTCGATAACGGCCGGCCGCAGAAGGCTACTGTGGACACTATTGACACAGGTGTTGCGCCCATTGCACTGATCGTCGCTGTACAGTCGTCGGGTATTTCGGCCGCGGTTCTCGAAAAGGCGCGCAAGATCGGAGCGATGATTCAGCCGCTGATTACCGGCGAGCGTGGCTGCGCCGGGGTCGTTTCCTTCGCCGAGCATGTCGACTGGCTCCAGGAGTGCACGAAGGACCAGGACGCGCTCGCCCGCGCCTTCCACGCGCTCCGGCCCATGCTCCGGCCCGGTGAGGACAAGCAGGGGCGCATGCTCGATGCCGTGCAATCGGCCGTCGAGCACCTGGCCCGCCAGCCGAATGCGCGCCGCGTGCTGCTGCTGATTTCCGAATCGCGCGACCGCGGCAGCGAGACCGCCCTGAGTGTGGTCACCGCCGCGGCCCAATCGGCGGGAGTAACCGTGTACGCCGCAACCTACTCCGCCATCAAAACGGCGTTCACCTCGAAAGCTCCCGTCAGCCACCCGCGGCGGGCGATAAGGCCCAGTGGGCCCAACGACAATATGGGGACCGCGAATGGCGCTCCGCCAAACAAATACAACCCTAGGTACAATCCGCCGGAGCAGCAGGTGGATGTTCTTGGAGCGATCGGCGAGCTTGCGCGCCTCAACCAGGCGAACACCGCGGAGGCGCTGACGAAAAGCACCGGAGGCGCGATATTCCCGTTCACCAGGCAGAAGGCCCTGGAGGAGGCGATGGAGAGGCTCGGAGCGGAGCTGCACACGCAATACGTGCTCAGCTTTGTGCCGGAGGCGCCGGCTCCGGGCTATCACACCCTCGAAGTGCGGCTCGCCCGGCCCGGGGAGTTTCGCATACGCGCGCGGCCGGGGTACTGGTGGACGGAAGAGGCGCAGTGAATCGTCACCCGGTTTGAGCCGTCGCGCTCAACCCCGCCGCCCGGATGTCAGACTTGCATCCATGTAGGTTCGGAGCACGGCGTTGATCCGTGTTTGGTAACCCTTTTGTTTCCGTAGCCATTCGAGGAGATCCGCATCGAGGCGGATGGTGATGGTTTGCTTGGCCGCCGGAATGACCACGCGCGCCTTTTTCCAGAACTTCGCATCGGTCGGCCGTGCCTCCGGGTCGCTCTCGACGCCGCGCCGGATTTGACGATCGTTTAAAGAACGGAGGCGCTTCCAATCGGTCCCCTCGTTAATTGAAGTTCTCCCGGTACGCTTCTCTTTCATTGCGTTCTGCCTTCCACCCCGAAACGATTCGACGCTCAGTCCGGGACACATCGGTGCAGATCACCGTGATCTCAATGCCGTTTACGATGCGAATGGCATACACGCGAACCTCGTCGTACTCAAATCGATCGTCCACTTTCTCAAGCGTGGGGCCTTTCGAAGATCTTCACGGCGTCCTGGAACGCGATGCCGTGGCGGGCGATGCTAGTCGATTCTTCTTCGGGTCCCAAGTGTAGCTCATGCCATCATATTTACATTATGTATCTACATCCCTGTGGCGCAAGAGTGACCTCGACGTGATCAAGACGGCCGATCGGTTGATCGACCTGGGACCCGAGGGCAGGCACGCCGGAAAACATCGCGTCGGGCAAAGCGTGCACACGTGACGGTTCGTCAAGCGCACTTGCGGGGGTCTGGGCGACGAGCGTCTCAATTTTGATACACTAAAATCGTGCGCCCGATCGTCTTCCATCCAAAGGCTCGGGATGCGATTCGCCGATTTCCGAAAGAAGCGCGAGACCGCTTGGGCAGGGGCCTTTACCGGTTACAGGCGGGCGAACAGATTGCAATGCCGAACTCTCGGCCGATGCCGGCAGTGGTTTCCCGAGTCTCTGAACTCCGCTTGAAGGGTGAGGATGGCATCTTCCGAGTGTTCTACTACACGGCGTCGCCGCGGGGTGTGCTCGTGTTTCACGCGTTTGTCAAAAAGACCCAGAGGACGCCGCCTCTGGAAATCGAATTGGCCCGAAAACGTTTGCAGGAGCTTCTCAATGCCTGGAATCAAACCGATCGTCGCTGCCACGCCGGAAGATCTGGCTGAGGCCCTGGGACTCCCGGCCGCGGCGGCCCGGGAGTGGAGTGTTCAGCATTTGCTGCTGAAGCGCTTGAAGGACATCGTGGGCCGGCAGAAGATCACGCACGCCGAGATTGCCAAAAGGGCAGGAACTTCGCTGACCCGTGTTACAGCAATCTTGAACGGCGATCTCGAACACGTATCGAGCGATCTGCTGATTCGGATCCTTGGCTCGCTTGGCTATCGGGTAAAGGTTTCGGTGGTCCGATCCGATAACGGGGCTGCACCTGGTGGACGTGGACGGTCTGCTGGAGTCCATGAACCAACTGGTAGACGCAGGGCACGCGGTGCTCCCCGCGCGAGCATCCGTCGAGCAAAGCGTTCGCGCACGGTTCCTCAAAGCGCACTTGCGTAGGTAGAGACCGGTGACGCCGCAAAGCGCCCGGTCCGCTCAGAATACCGGCCGCGCCTGCGCCACGCGGACACGGATGACTACTGCCGTCACACCCATGGCGATCAAGGCGCCGGCGAAGGCCATTAACATGTCCTTCTGGGTGTCCCAAGGGTCGCCCTGTAGCGCCAGGAAAGCGTCGCCCGCATCGGCGCTGGCCACCCGGGCGACTACCGCTTCCAGGATTTCGTAAGCGGCGCCGAATCCCAGGGTGATCACGATGGGCAGACCGAGAGCCCACCCGCCGCGGACATTCGCCTTGCGCATTAGCATCTCGCGCTGGGGATAGGCCAGCAGCGCGCCGAACGCGAAATGCACC
>JAIQFN010000063.1 GCA_020073265.1 Terriglobia bacterium
AAATGACGGTCCGTGGAAAGCCTGGAAAACCAAAGGCAGGTTTTCCACCCTTCCCACCGCCCTTGGAAATCGCTGCGCGATTCCCACATTCCCACCGCTTCGACTGCTGTCCTTATATATAACGTCGAAGAACCTGGTGAGGCAAAAACCGCCTCACCTAAGAATCAATAACTTAGGGTGGGCCGAATTAAAATGCCGAAGTGGGCCACGGGGACTTGCCAAAAGCACAGAAGCCAGTGGATGTGCTCCACTGGCGATTTCTTAAGGTGTCACGTATCGGTAAATGTTGGGTGCTAAAGCGAACCGTTAGTCAGAAATTCAGGCGTAGTAGCCGGACATCAGTTCTTCAGCGTTACGAAGACCGAGAATAGTTCGATTGCCGGAATCGTCCTTTGCCAGGGTGACGCCTTGTTGGGCTATTGCTTCAGATAGCTTTCTGATGATGCACTGGCCATCCTCTATCTTTAATTGGTGAATGAAGTCGCGGTCTTCGCCGTTCCACGCCTCGCACATTACAAATGGGCTATGGGACGATATTAAGATTTGGCTTCGCTGAGTTTCGTCTTCCCGAAACGCAAGAGCACGTATGGCCCTATAGAAACGCATGAGCGCGGCGGGTGTTAGACCGTTCTCTGGTTCCTCAATAAGCATGACCGGAGGACGATTCTGGCTATAGGTCAACACCATCAAGCCGAGGAAAATTAGATTTCCGTGAGACATTCGGGCTGCATTGATGCTCCCACGCCCATCGGAGAACTTCATTGAAAAGGCCACTTTATCCACACCTACAAAAGTGAACTCGAAACCCTCGAAATTGGGCAACACGTGCTGAACTTCAGCGATGATGGTGTTTAGGGCCGGGTCTTCAGTCTCGTGCATGTAGTAGAGACACGCTGCAAGGCCCGCCCCTACGTAATCGAGCCGCGGCGCCGAATCACTTTCTACATCAGGGGCTGGGCTGGGCATCGCCAATTCGCCCGGCGCTAGCAGGCTGCGGAAAAAGTCTTCTCGACCTCTCCCAAGCTCGAGATCGGGGGTAGCGAAATGTATATCCAGGGCTCGGCGATGGCTTGTAGGGCCTCTAATCGCAATGTCGATTTTCGTTGCGCAGCCGAGAAAGAGTTTTTCCGCAACCTGCTAGACGAAACTTATTGAATCGCCCGATCTCTCTTGCACAGTCGGAGACTATCTGGATGCCGTCGTCCATCCCCTCAAACCCCGCTCTTCTGACCGCCGCAAGGATGCCATAATCGGAATCAACGTATCTTAAGGCCTGCCTCAAGCCGGAACGCCCAGGGCTATCACGATTAAAGACCTGACCACCAGGTGACAATGCAAGGGATTCCGTCTTAATCTCGAACGTAGGATTGCCTGGTTCGGCGGTTCCTAGCTGCGAATAGTTGATCGTATAGGTGAGGCGTTCCGTCTGGCTCTGAGTGTTAGACATCACAACATCGAAGCCGATCCGTTCGTAGGGTGCCGCCCTCCGTACTTCGTCGCCGCGTATGAATATGGATAGTGTCCAAACGCCTGCTTGATGCTGCCTCTCGAAAGCATCGAGAAGTTCAGAATGGCATCGAACAATGCTGACTTTCCGCCACCGTTCGGCCCGATCAACACCGTGATGGGCGAAAGCTTGATGCTCGAAGAGCAGTGGATCATGTAGTTGCGGACAGTCAGTTCGTGGATGTACATTGCGAACCAATTCCTAAGTTTACACCCGTTCAAGGGTCCAGCACCTGGTAAAATGGCACGCGCATCGGTTGATCCCTGCCGGGCGGGACGCGGACAGAGGAGTTCACACTGGCGACAAGTCTCCTGGGAGCCAATAGCCTTCTACGCCAGGATCTTGTGCGCCACGTTTCCGTACACATCGGTCAGGCGGAACTGCCGGCCGCTGTATAAATAAGTGAGCTTCTCGTGGTTCAGACCCAGCAAGTGAAGAATCGTGGCATGCAGATCGTGAATGTGCATGGGATCCTCCACCGCGTAGTAGCCGAATTCGTCGGTCGCGCCGTACACGAAGCCCCTCTTGACGCCGCCGCCGGCCATCCACATGGTGTAGCCGTACGGATTGTGATCGCGGCCGTCCCGGCCCTGCGCAATGGGCGTGCGCCCGAATTCGCCGCCCCAGATCACCAGCGTATCGTCCAGGAGGCCTCGCGATTTCAGGTCCTTGAGCAGCCCGGCAATCGGTAGGTCCACCTCGCGCGCGTTCTTCGTATGACCGCCCACCAGGTCGGTGTGCTGGTCCCACTTCAAGCCCGCTCCCGGCAAGGCGTCCGTGCACTGGACAAACCGCACGCCGCGTTCCACCAGCCGCCGCGCCATCAGGCACTGCCAGCCAAAGCTGCGCGTCTCTTCCTGGTCGAGCCCATACAGCTTCTTGGTGGCCTCGGTCTCGCTTCGGATATCGAAAGCCTCCGGCGCAACCGATTGCAACCGGAACGCCAGCTCGAACGCGCCGATGCGGCTCTCCAGGTCGGAATCATACTGGCTCAGCCGGAGATTCCGCTGGTTCACCTTCTGCAACATGTCGAGTTCGAAGCGCTGCTGTTCGGCAGTGAGGCTGTTGTTGTGAAGGTAGGGGATGGGGTTCTTTTCGAGGTCTTCGGTCTTCATGCCGCTCTTGCCGATCGCGGTTCCCTGATAGTAGGCCGGCAAGAACGCGGTTCCCCAGTTCTTGGCGCCGCCATGCTCCAGCGTCGGCTTGATGCTGATGAACCCGGGAAGATTCCGATTCTCTGAACCCAAGCCGTACAGTAGCCACGAGCCGAGGCTCGGGCGGACGAAGTTCAGCGTGCCGGTATGCAGCTCCAGGACCGCGCCCCCGTGATCGACACCGTCGCCAACCAACGAACGGACTACGCACAGGTCGTCAACACAGGTGGCCAGGTGCGGAAACAGGTCGCTCACCTCGATACCGCTCTGACCGTAGCGGTGGAACTCCCAGGGCGAGCGCATCAGGCCGCCGGTCTGTTCGGGGGCGAACGAAAGTGGCTGCTTGAAGGGCAGCGGCTTGCCGTCATCCTGAATCAGGCGCGGTTTCGGATCGAAGGTGTCGATGCCGGACGGGCCGCCGTGCATGAAGAGAAAAATCAGGCGCTTGGCTCGCGGAGTAAAATGCGGGGTCTTGGGCGCCAGCGGATTGTTCGAGACCGATTGTCCCGACAGTTCCTCGGCCAGCATGGCTGTCAGCCCCAGCATGCCGAAGCCGCAGGCCGCGTTACGAAGCAGTCCGCGCCTGGAAACCAGCGAACATTCATTTTGCTCTTTCATATCGATGCCTCCTCAATTTACTAAGTCAGAGATTCTAAACCGCGGCTAGTCCACATAGAGAAACTCATTTGAGCTGAGCAGGATTCTGGTGAGGCTCTGCGCAGCCCGGAGGCGCTTCTCGTCTTCGGACGCGTTAGCGGCCAGCCGCGCGGGAGCCTCGGTCAGGTACTGTAGAGCCTCGGCCAGTTCATCTCCAGCGGGCTCGCGATCGAACACAGTCAGATAAGCGCGCGCGACAAACTCCGACGGCGTGCGCGCCTCGGCCAGCAGCTTCTGGGCGAGCCGTTTGGCACGCTCATCCACGAACTCGCTGTTCATCATGAACAGCGCCTGTGGAGCCACGTTGGTATGAGAGCGCCCGGCCGAGGAGGTGGCGGCATCGCCAAAATCGAACAGGGTGAGTAGCGGCAGCAGGTTCGCCCGCTGCACCGGCAGGTAAACGGTGCGACGGGTGCTCTGCATCGGATCGCGATTGGTGGCGCCAGGTTCGGTGGCGCCGGCCGCGCCGCGCGGCGCAATCAGCGTCCCTCCCATGGTCAGGTCGAGTGAACCGTCCAGAGCCAGCATGCTGTCGCGGATTTCCTCGATGTCCAGCCGGCGCCGGCTGAACCGCGACCATAGCAGGTCTTGGGGATCGTTCTTCTGGCCCAGCGGCGTCGCCGTGCTGCTCATTTGATAGGCGCTGGACAGCATGATCAGCCGGGTAATCGCTTTCACCGACCAGCCGCTCTCGACAAAGCGCACGGCCAGATAATCCAGCAGCTCGGGATGCGTGGGCGGCTCGCCCTGCTTTCCGAAATTGTTCGGAGTACGCACCAGTCCCTCGCCGAAATGCCACTGCCAGATGCGGTTGACCATCACACGCGCGGTCACCGGATTATCGGCTTGCGCCAGCCACTTGGCCAGTTCCAACCGCCCGCTGCCGGTCTGGATACTGGGCTGATTGTCGCCGGCCAGCACTCGCGGAAAGGCGCGCGAAACTTCGGCCCCCACGTTCTTGTGGTCGCCGCGAAGAAAAACGTGCTGCAATACCGGCTGTCCCTCCGCGACCGCGGTCGCCATGGGAGGTTCCGGCGGCGCATTCTTTCTAAGGCTATCGAGCTGCTTCCTCGATTCGGCGAGCTGCTGTTTGACCTCTGCGGGAAGAAATTTTTCCGCCCCTCTCTCGGGCAGGCCGAAGGGGCCATCGCCAAAGCCAACGTCCCCAAAGAACCGGTCGTCGGTCGATTCGGGCTTGAACGGCGAGCGGGCAACCGGCGCCAGGCCTTTGGCCAGGGTCGCATCCACTTCTTTGTCCCAATCCGCCAACTGTTGCTTCCATCGCCGCGCGGCCGCATCGTAACGCGCTTCGTAAGCCGACGTGACCGCCTGAATCCGTTCGGCGCTGGCTTGTCGCCATTCCTCCAAATACGGGCGCTGCCCCGCGCCCGGACCGGTTCCCTGGAAGTACTCCACCCAGGTCTTCAAAATGGCGGGATCGAGACCCGCTTGCTTGGACACGGTTTCCAAAGGCTCGTTCTTCGCAACGTGCCACGCCGCTGTCATGTAGCCGGCAAGCTGCGGGCGCAATTTCTCCCGATGGGCTTCGATCGCGCGATCGGTCAAACCGTTAATCTCGCGCTGCTTGGCCGCTATCTTTTGCTGGTACTGCTCATATGCTTCGTAGACGCCTTCGGGCACCAGCGGCCCTTGATACGGCCTGGAAGGATCCTCTACCTGGCCAAAGCTTCGCGTGGCGGCGAAGATCGCAGCCATGGAGTAGTAGTCCTTGGTGCTGATCGGGTCAAACTTGTGGTCGTGACAGCGCGCGCAAGATACGGTCACACCCATGAACGCCTTGCTGGTGACGTCGATCTGCTCGTCGATGGTGTCGTAGACCATTTTCGTCTTGTCCTTCTCGACGAAGGGCTTCGACCCAATCGCCAGGAACCCGGTGGCGATCAGTCCATTCTTGTTGACCTCGCCGCCGCTGCCGGCCGGAAGCATGTCACCGGCGATCTGTTCCATGACGAAATGGTTGTACGGCATGTCATGATTGAACGCGTCGATGACGTAGTCGCGGTAGCGCCAGGCGTTCGGATACAAGCGATCGTTCGTCAGGCCGTTGGAGTCGGCGTAACGCGCGACATCCAACCAGTGCCGCCCCCAGCGCTCCCCGTATTGGGGCGTTGAGATTAGCCGATCCACCACGTGGGCGAAAGCGTCCGGAGAATGATCGGCCAGAAAATCTTGCAACTCCTTAGCGGTGGGAGGCAGGCCCGTCAGGTCGTAAGTGGCTCGGCGGAGCAACACAACCTTGCTGGCCGGCGATGCAGGAGTCAGGCCATTCGCTTCCAGCTTGGCCAGAATGAAATTGTCGACGTCATTTCGAACCCAAGCGCTGTTGCGCACCGGGGGCGTCGCGGGCTTGCGAGGCGGCTTGGCCCACCAGGGCTTTTCCGCGCTCTTCGCTACGGCTGGCGCGCCAGCGGACCTGCCAGGCACGGGTACCTGTGACGCGCCGGGCCAAGGTGCGCCCATCTTGACCCAGGTTGTGATGTCGTTGATCTCCGCATCGGAAAGCTTTCCGCCTGGAGGCATCTTGATCTCGCCCTGGTAGCCAATCACCCCCAGGATATGGCTCGTCTCGGGATTTTCCTTGGAGAAGATGGGGCCGCTGGCGGCGCCCTTGTAAAAGCCTTCGGCGGTGGATAGATTCAGCCCGCCCATCCGCGGCGACTTGTCGCCGTGACAGGCAAAGCAGTGCGCGACCAACAGAGGGCGGATCTTCTGCTCGAAAAATTCGGTGTTGGCCGGTTGCGCCGTAGCCAGGCCCGCTGCGAACAGGATCGCCAATCCGCCCCGAAGCGGGAGCGCGAGCTTGCCGCGCGTGAGTTCGATCAGCAGGGTCGGCTTCATGGAATTGTTTTCCTTTCCCGGTCCGGTGCCTTGAGAGCGGCCCGCTCCCGAGTTTGGGGAAAGAGCAGCGGACTCACTTCGAATAAAGAACGCCGCCATACTTGCCAGGTATGGTCGCCTGTCATCGGCCGAAACGTGTGCGTGATTCCGTTTTTCGTCAGAAGGTTGGAAAATTCCTGGTTCACCGCAAACAGCCGGTCGTCGGTACCGCAGGAGAACCAGATGGTTTTGAACTCGTCATTGACTTTTTTGGGATTCGCTACGACATCCTGGAAGGTTTCCTTGAGGTTGCGTTGCTGAAGACCCGCGCTAAAGCCGGCGACTCGGCTAAACAGTTCCGGGTGATGCAGGCCGATGGTGAGCGCTTGTCCTCCTCCCATCGAGAGACCGGCAATCCCGCGTTCATTGCGGCTGGTATTGACGCGATAGTTCGCCTGTACGTACGGGATGACGTCCCCGATCAGGTCTCGCTCGAATCCCGCGCGCTGGCTCTGCTGTACGTCGGCCAGACCTTCCGGCGGAGCGTTCGGTGAGAACGCATATCCGAATGGCATCACCACTACCAGCGGAGCGATCTTGTGGTCCGCAATCAGATTATCCAGGATCATGTTGACGCGGCCCAGTGCCAGCCAGACACTGTCGTCTCCGCCCGCCCCGTGCAGCAGGTACAACACCGGGTAACGCGCAGTGACGCGCTCATAATCAGGTGGCGTGTAAATGTATAGCCGGCGTTCTGAGTCCAGAGATTTCGAACGGTACCAGCGGATTTGCATTGCCCCGTGCGGAACCTGCCTGGTGTCGTAAAACATCGGAGACTGGCCGGGGACTTCGAGCCAACTGGAAGTCTGCATGGGGAGCGAGCTGTTCTTTACTGAGGGGTTGTTCGGATCCACCGTTCGGACGCCATCAACCAAGAACTCGTAGGCGTAGATGTCAGGCTCAATAGGTCCGACCGTCACGGCCCAGAGGCCTTTTTCGTCCTTTCGCAGGACCTCGCGGGACTTGAGAAAGTCTCCCCGCAGGAGCACTTCGGCTGCTTTCGGAGCCGGCAGGCGGAAGGTCACGCGCCGATCCGGGTGCACCTCGGGCGAATGGATGGGCCCAGTCGCGGCACCGGGCTGTTGCGCAAAGGTGCTGAAGGGCGCGAGTGTCAATAGCAGGACTAGACTGGGTCGTGTCATTTGGCCAACTCCTCAAAACGAGCGCTGCGCGCGGTTGTGTTCTAAGTTATTCGAACCGATTCGAAACCCAGGTAGAATCATACATCAACCTAGAGCCGATGTAAAGGCTGGTAGGACATGCGGGGGCGTACGGCCCTGATAACTCATTTATGGCAATGCGGATGCCATCTACGCATCACCTTCAGCGGCAGTTGTGGGTCGTTACCCTTCGCGAGCCCGAACGAACCGGCCGTTCGTGAATGTTCGTGTCGATTCACGTTCTGCTGTCCGCTATTGGTCGCGGCCTAAAACGAATATCGCAACGCGAACTGGATCTGCCGGTTCGTCCCGAATCCGGTGCTCGCGCTGAGAGTGCTGCGGCTTTGCCCAAACGTGGACGGAGAGCTCAAGCTGGCGGCGGGACTTCCGAACTGCGGTGTGTTGAACAGATTGAACATTTCAGCCCGGAACTGGACCTGCTGCCTTTCTGTCACGCTGAAGTTCTTGAACATCGAGAAGTCCCAATTGAACACATTCGGACCACGGTAGGTGTCCGCGCCTAAACTGCCGAAGCTTCCAGCGGCCGGCACCTTGAACGCGGCGCGATTGAGCTGGTTGGTTGGCAGATCGTAATTGACGGGCACCACGGGCACTCCGGCGACCAGATCCGGCCTGCCGGTCAGCGAGCCGACGCCCACCGGATCGCATCCGCAAGTCACCGTGTAAGGCGTTCCAGTCCGCATGGTGGTGATGCCGTTGATCTGCCAGCCTGAGCCCACAACTTTGGGAATCTTGGGCGCGGCGGGAAGCTGATACGTGTAGTCGAACTCGAGATAGTGGGTTACGTCATAGGTGGCCGTGGCGTATTCTCGCGGTCCGGATGGATTCGGGCCCAGATTGTCCTCGAAGATGTGTTCCCAGGTATAGCTGGCATTCAATGTGAGCCCGGCCGTCAACCTTCTTTTGAAGCCGACTTGAAGGGCGTTGAAATTCGCGCCGGAGCCATTTTCGAACCACTGGATCGATCCGTACCTGGGGTTGCGCCGGGCGCCGGTGCCGGGCACGATCGGATTGTATTCAAAGGTAGGATCGAGGTGCAGCGTGCGATTGCCGACGTAGCCCACTTGCAGCACCATGCTCCGCCCCAGTCCCTGCTGGATGTTGAAATTCGCCTGCTCGGTGTAGACGGGTTTCCAGTCGAAGGGCATGTAACGCACGGTCAGCGTGCCCAGGACATACTGGTTGATATTGGGGAAAGGAAAACCACTCAGGCCGGGAAGTTGCGCGCGGGTTATGGAGCGCTCCAAGCTGGTACCCGCGATATTGGCAGGCATATATTGCCCGATGGCCCCCTGCAAGTTCGAGTAGAGCATCCCGACGCCTGCCCGGATCACCGTGTTCTTGGAGGCAAACGGGGTGTACGCGATGCCAAGCCGCGGACCGAAGTTGGTCTTAGGAGCGTCGATATAGGTAGATCCTTCCGGGTCCACGAATCCGGTCACCGGGTTGTAGTTGGCGCCCCTTCCGGCAGCCTCGCTCGGTGACGTGTCGTACTGGTATCGAAGGCCCAGGTTGAGCGAAAGCCTGGGGCTGACCTGGATGTCATCCTGCGCGAAGAAGTTGAAATTGCTCTCGCGCATGCCTACGCGCGGATAGCCGATGGTCGCGGCCGTAAACGGGCTGTTCGCGACGTAATCGTTGAGACTTTGGAAGGTCAGCGTCTCGCCGAAACCGCGCGCTTTGTTCATGTCGCTGCGGACGATCTCGGCGCCGAACTTGAACTGCTGGTTTCCTTTGATCCAGGAGAGCGTATCGAGCCACGTATAGGACGTATTGCCGACGAACAATTCCGGCTGCGCGGGCCCGATCGGCGCCATTCCGCCGCCGATAGTCACCGCGGGGAAAGCGCGCGCGTCGTCGGTCAGTGCGCCGAAAATATCCGTGTGCACACGGTTAATGAACATGCTCGCTTCGTTGACGATAGTGGATGAAACCGTCTTGGTATAGTTCAGCCGCCCCAGTTGCAACAGGCTCGGGACGTTGCGGGCTTGATTCGCACCCACTCCCTGCCACAGAATGTTGGTCGCCTGGTTGACGTTGTAGCGAGCTGAAAAACGGTCGCTGGACGTGATCTGATAGTCCACTTTGAAGCCGCCCGTGTTTTCGCCGAGCACATCTGATAAATTTCCGAGGTACTGCGCCAGGCGCGAGTCGGCGGAGGAAACCGCGCCATTGGGCAATGGCAGGGTGTCGACAGCCGGCTGCAGAGCTGGCGCCAAGGAGGCCCGAAAAGTCGCGGTGGGAACAAACACGTTGAAGGTGTGGCCTCTCCGCTGGCGGACATCCTCGAGGTTCACGAAGAAGAAGAGGCGATCCCGCAGAATGGGTCCGCCAAAGGTGCCACCAAACTGATTCAGCCGGTAGGACGGCTTCTGCGCCGGTGGGGCGTTGAAGTAGTTCCGGGAGTCGAGCTTCTCGTTGCGGAAATACTCGAACACACTGGCGTGATACTGGTTGGTCCCGGACTTGGTGATGTAGTTGACCACTCCGCCAATGCCTTGCCCGTATTCCGCCGAGAACTGATTCTGCTGCACTCGCATTTCTTCCACGGCATCCGCGCTGATGCGATTGATTCGCGCCGCCGATTGATAGCCTCCGTCGGCCAGATCGGAATCCACTTGCCCGGAGTCCCCGCCATCCACCAGATACTTGGCCCCGGTTTCCCAGATTCGGGAGGGCGCGCCTCCCACCACCTGCGTTCCTCCGATGAGCATCACACCGGGAATCACGGCCAGCAATTGCGTGATGGACCGGCCATTCATGGGCAGGTCCTGGACGCGCTGGGCGTTCACCACGCCTCCCAGCGTCGTCGATGCGGTTTCCAGCAGCGGCGCCTCCGCGCTCACGGTGACTTTCTCGGACACTTCGCCCGCTTCGAGCGTGATTTCCAGCCGCACGCGATCCGCGGAGTTGATCGAGACCTTGTCTCGCACGTTGGTTTTGAATCCCGGAGCAGAGATGGTGATCCGGTAGCTGCCAACCGGCAACGATGGTGCGATAAAGTTCCCGGACGCGTCCGTTATGGATGAAACCGTCGCCGACGTACCTTGATTCTGAACATCCACTTTGGCGCCCGGCACCACGCCGCCGGACGAGTCAAACACGGTACCCAGGATGGTGGCCGTATCCAATTGAGCGAGACAAGCAGAAGCTACAAAGAGCCCCAGTGCGACAAGTTTGTGGCAAGTCATGTGTGCGAAACCTCTTCGTGATACTCTAGACGAGCCTGAGACCGGTGTCAAGCATGAATTGAACCGATTCGATGGTCGTCTTTGGGTTTGGCGACGCTAGGCGTTAGACACTGGCAAAGAAACCAACAAGCCCCAACTAATCTTAGGGATAGTAGGATACTCTACGCGCTCGTGAAGGAAACCGGACGACCCATGGTCGGAGAGCCTGGTCTGAGACGATTTAGAATCGCCTGGTCGAGATCCCTAGACCATGTAGAAGCCACCGTTTAACTCGATGGTCTGCCCGTGGATATAGCGCGAGGCCTGCGAGCAGAGGAAGATGATGGCATCCGCCATGTCTTCGTCCGTGCCCAAGCGTCCCGCCGGAGTCGCAGCCACCACTGAATCCAGCATCTTGCGGTTGGAAAAGGCTTCGTGGAAATGGTTGTCGACGGTGCCCGGGCTGATGGCGTTTACGCGAATCCCCTTGGGAGCCAGTTCACGCGCCATGCCCTTGGTCATCGCGGACACGGCTGCTTTCGCGGCGGCATATACCACCGCTCCAATAGATCCGCCGGTGCGTGCGGCAATCGAGGTCACATTCACAATCACGCCGCCGGAGTTGCGGAGCATGTGCGGAACGACGGCTTTGGTCAGGAACCAAACGCTCTTGGCGTTGAGCGTCATCACCCGGTCGAACAACTCTTCCGGATAATCCAGCAGGGGTGCGCGTTGGATCAGAGCGCCGGCATTGTTGATCAGAATGTCCAGGCCCTGGCAGTTTTTGTCCAGTTCCTGGATCAGGCAATGGATGCCGCAGGACGTGGTCAGGTCGGCGCAGACCAGCACACCATCGGCGCCCGCCTCACGGACCGCCGCGAGCGTTTGCTCGGCGCCTTTCCGATGGGAATGGTAGTGGATGACGACCTGCTGGACTCCGCTGCGTGCCAGAGCCACTGCCGTGGCCGCGCCGATTCCCCGCGAAGCGCCGGTAACACAAGCTTTTTTATTTACGAATTCGTTTGACAACTTAACTCCCGAATAGACTCCGTTTCAAAATTGTCCAGCCGCTCGATCCGGCGCGTGGTCATCAAGACAATCAGCAGCGACACCGGATGCAGCAAGCCGGCTATAGCGAATACAACTCCGTAACCGTGAAACTGGGCGAGCAGCATCCCTACCATCAGATTAAACAGCATAGCGCCGAAAGATCCCACGGCTCCCAACAGCCCCGCCACCGACCCCACTGACCGCGGCGCGAACAAATCCGTCACCAGAGTTTGCACGATGGTCGACCAGAACTGGTGCGCGAACAAAGCAATGCTGAAAAAGACGATGGCCAAGCTGAGCCGGGATGACACGATCAGCAGCGAGAACGGCATCAGAGCGGCGCTCAGGCTGAGCGGGATTTTGCGCGCCGAATTCAGCGAGAATCCACGTCTAAGAAGAGCACTGCTCAGCGCGCCTCCCGACAGGCTGCCTACGCCGGCGAAGGTGTATGGGATCCAGGCATAGTAGCCGATCTCTTGAATGTTTAAGCCGCGAACCTCGCCCAGGTACCGCGGCAGCCAGAAGATGAAAAAAAACCAGGCGGAATCGGTCAGGAACTTCGCCGTCATGAGTCCCCACACCGGCACGTATCGAAAAAACTGCCGGTAGGGCGCGGGTGGAAGCGCGACGGGAATCGAGCTCTCGAGCAACCGGCGTTCCGGTTCCGTGATCCGCGCGTGCCGCGAAGGAAGCGCGTAGAATTTCCACCACAGACCCGCCCACAAGATCCCGAACGTTCCGGTAGCAAAAAAGGCCCAGCGCCAATTTCCGAAAGCTACGATCATGCCCGCGATCAGGGGAGGCGCGATCACGGCGCCGACGCTCGACCCGGTATTGAATATTCCGAATGCGGTGGATCGCTCCGCCGCCGGGAACCACTCTGAAACCACCTTGGCCGATCCCGGAAACGATCCGCCCTCCCCGAGACCGAGGAGGAAGCGAAAAATGGCGAGACTGCCTACCGAGGTGGCGAGCCCATGCAGGAAATTCGCGATCGACCACCACAGGATGACCACCGCGTAGCCGGCGCGCGTCCCCAGCCGATCCATGATTCGTCCGCCGCCCGCGTACATGAGCGAGTACGCCAGCAGAAAGGCGGACTGCAGAGTCGAATACTGCCGATCCGATACGGGAATGTCACGCTGGAGCACTTTCACGGCGATTGGGAAACTCTGCCGGTCCAGGTAGTTGAGCGCCGTCGCCACCGCCAGCAATCCGGCGATCCACCAACGAAGATTCGGGATGCGGGCGGCCGTCAAACTATTCGGCTCCGTTTCTCGCCTTGGATTTGGACGCGGATCCGCGCGACGCCGAGGCACGCCCAGCCTGCAGGGAAAACTCCGGCAGCACGTAGCTGTACGCGCTGTAGCGCATTTCGCTCCACCCCAGATTCGGCGCCGGGCCACCCGGATACAGCGGGATTTGGACGGGCGTGAACTGGACGCGCACGCGGATGGCGGACCTGCCGCGCGTCAGTTCGCGCGGAACCAGAAATTCGTCGTCGCGGAAGCGGCGGTTCGAGGTCTGGAGAACGTGCTCGGAAGCTCCCAGTTCGTTGCGGTTGGGAGGATACGAATACACGCAGGTATTGGATCCAGCCAGGTACCAGATACCCGCGCTCCGCCACACCGGCTTGCTCGAAGCGGCATCGGCGATGAAAACCTCGGCGCGCTGATTTTGGAAGGAATAGTCCAGCTTGCGGCGCAGCATCACTCCCAGGTTCTTCGGCTCGATTTTCAGCGTGAACTCCGAGCGCGTGGTGGTGGTTCGTCCGTGATCCTTGGTGGCCGGGAATATTTCGACTCCATTGATCGTATCCGGGCCCCATTCGTAGCGCGATTCGATTTCATAAGGCTTGGAGGCATCCGGAGAAACGTAGTTGTGCTGGCGCTCGCTGGCTTCGTCGCCGACCGAAAGTTCATCGGTGCGGATGAGCGACGGAGCCGGCAAGCCATACCAGTAGGCCACGGTTTCGTAATGCTCCTTGGATTCGTTGGTGCCTCCATGCTCCAGGTGGATCACCGCATTTTTCCCGAACGGCATCGCGTCCGCCAGCAGGAAGCGGTAAGCCGATTCGATTTTGTCCTCCGGGCTCTTGGCCTCCTGCGGGGTCTTGGCGCCCACCGGATGGCCGGCGAAAGGCAAAGTCATGTTCAGGCCGCCCCAGTAGTCGCCGCCCCCACCCCACTCCTCGGTTCCGGTGCCTTGGGCCTGGGGAGTGAGGCTGTCGTCGAAGAAAAACCGCGGGTCGCCTTCGAGCGTGCGCAGGATCGCATCATGCGAAAAAATGAACGAAGTTCCGATGAACTGGCCCGACCAGTCGCCGCCTCCTTCAACCTGCCGCGTGTCCAAAAGCTCGACGTCCTTGCCAACTTCCGGCGACGGATGGTCGCGGTAGGTCGCGTGGAGATAGCTGGAATGATTGGCCGGATCCTTCAAGGGACCGAAACGGATGCTCCACTCGACATCCTTGAGATCCGCGCCGTCGACTCCCACCAGCTCGACCCGAGCGGAACGAAAGAACGGCATGGGAAGGTAGCAGCTCAGGTGAACTTTGCTTTCGTCGTAGCGGATCACCATCGGAAAGCTCTTCACCAGATACTCGCGGTTGTCGCGGTTGTAGAGGATACCCGCGCCGTAGAACAAAGAGACCGGTGCGTCGACGGAAGGCGTGGCGCGATCGTCCCAGGTAATCCGGAGCCGTGCGCGCGAGAACTCGATGGCTTGGTCCCTGGATACCGAAAACTCGAGCGCTCGCACGACGCCGGGTGAACCGGATTTGGTCCACACCACCGTTGACTCTCGACGCGGGATCGTGATCTTCCCCGACTTCTGCTGGATTCCCGACGCTCCCGCGCGCGGCGCGATGTCGCTCCCCGCTTTAGCCAGCAGATCGAGCACATCCTGCGCCGGAGGAGTGGCGGCATCCCAGGGCTGAATTGGGTGGGAAAGCTTGGTGCCTTTGACGAACTGATGATATATGTAGTAACCCGTTCCGTAAAACGTTCGCGAGTAGCCCATGCGGAACGTTTTTTCGAACCCGATCGGGATCCAGGAAAGATCGGCGCCTCTGGTCATCGACCAGGTGAACGCCAGCGGAGAAGGAAACAACTGGAGCGGCAGAAAGGTCGAATTTTCGACCGGATGCAATGGATCGGCGGTGCTGCTTTCCTGGACGATGTGATCGGTGCCGTCGACTTCGTAGTGCCAGGGGCTTCCGTGCCAGTGGTTGTAACGGACGAAGTACAGGATGCCAGGGCCTGCGATATCCAGCGTAATGTTTTTGTCCGGCGCGAGCTGGTAGAGAAAGTGCGACGCGTCGGCGGTTTCGTTCCCTCCCGTGCGATCGTAGGTGCTACGCATATACGCTCGCACACCGATCCGCTGCAAGGGCCAGCGGTCCCACATGCGATAAGCGTCCAGGCCGGCTGGAACCACTGGCGGATCGGCCAGCAGCATGGCCGGCCACAGAAGAAGCAGAATCAGTGTCGCTTTCATTTTAAAAGTTGCAAGCCGTATAGCGCGAAATCACCTACCGATCCGCACTAGTATACGTCGTGAAAACCGCCGACGTCAAGCGATTACTAAATCGATTAGAATAGTAGATGACAATATGAAACTGTCTTTGTAACAATAGCTTGGGAAGCAATCATGGTTCCGGTCGCTATCAGTACTCAAATCGATTGAACGCGCGAAGAGGTCCGGCGCTGATGGTGTTTTCCGGTATCGCCCAGCCACCAACGTCTCTCGGTTTGATAGCCAGCTGGCTCAGGCTTCGATACAGCTAAATCCCAAACCACTAGCCTTAGCTTGTACACTAGATGTTCGGGAGACGGCAGGCGTCGCAACTGAAAGCGCCCTGCGAAAACGGTTCCTAAGCACCACGCCGACAATGGCCAAGCGCAAGTCCAAATCCACCACCATCTACGATGTCGCCCGACTCGCCACCGTCTCGCCGGCCACCGTCTCGGCGGTAGTCAACGGTACGGCGGTGGTGAGCCCGGCCCGCACCAAACGGGTTAGAGAAGCGATGGCCGCGCTGGACTACCATCCCGATCACATCGCGCGCAGCCTCAAGACCGGCAAGACCCACGCCATCGGAATGGTGGTGCCGGACGTGACCAACCCATTCTTTCCCGAAGTGATCCGCGGCGTGGAACAAGCGGCCGGGAAGGCCGGCTATTCGATCATCTTTGTCAATTCCAACGAAGATCCCGAACAGGAGCGCCGCGGGTTGGAGGCGCTGATATCGCGGCGGGTGGATGGAGCGCTGATCGCCTGCTGCGACAACACCACCGCGACTTTCGATCTGGTGTCGCGCCGGAACGTTCCCACCGTTTTCCTGGACCGCGTGCCGCTCGGGGTGAACGCGATTCGCATTTCCACCGACAATTTCAAAGCCGGACTGGTGGGCACCAAACACCTGATCGATCTGGGGCACGAGCGCATCGCCATCGTGGCCGGCCGGATGGATCTGTCGCCGCACGTCCAGCGCGTCGAGGGTTTTCGCAAGGCCATGCAAGAGCCCGGCATCCCGGTCCGCGACGAGTATTTCAGAACCGGGTCTCTGTCGTCGGAGACCGGCTATCAGATCGGAAAACAACTGCTCCAACTGGAGCGCCGTCCGACCGCGATCTTCTGCACCAACAATAAGACGCTGCTGGGGCTGGTGCGGGCGCTGGGCGAGTGCAACGTCAGCTGTCCGGACGAAGTCAGCGTTCTGGGCTTCGACGATTTCGCCTGGACCGAAAACTTCCATCCGAAGCTGACGACCATAGTGCAGCCCGCCCAGGAGCTGGGGCGCCGGGGCATGGAGATGCTCATCCAGCAGATCAAGATGCACGAAAGCGGCGAAGCCAATCCTCCCTCCGCCTACGAGACGGTGTTGCTGGAAGCCGAGCTGAAGATTCGCGAGTCGACGGCGCCGCCACCCTCGGTCGGGCTGCCAGCGAGCGGCTCTCTAGCGGAGTCGCTCCCGCGCTAAAGCCGCCTTCCCCGCGGCGAGAACCTTCAAGATAGAATCCACATCGTAAACGGCGCCGCCCCAGGTTCCCCCGCTTACGTCTTCGAGCGCCGCCCAGAGACGCGTGTCATCGGGCAACTTGGAATCCGGCGCCAGATCGGGCCGGGATTCGCGGCCGGCCAGTATTCGAGAACCGTCGGCTGCGTTCGAGGCTGCACCGTTTTCGCCGACCAGGTTCAGTGACCCCTCGAGCTTTACGCGATCGACTACGATTTCAAGCATGTCGCCGTCTCGCAGTTTTCCAATAGGACCCCCGGCCAGCGCCTCCGGCGAAACGTGGCCGATGCAGGCGCCGGTGGACACGCCGCTGAAGCGGGCGTCGGTCACAATAGCCACCTGTTTTCCGAAGTCCAGATAGCGGAGCGCCGAAGTGAGCTGATAGGTTTCCTCCATGCCCGCGCCCATGGGTCCACGGCAGGCCAGCACCAGCACGTCGCCCTCGCGGATACGATGGTCCTTGATCGCGGCAATGGCGGCCGCTTCGGTAATAAAGACTTTCGCCGGGCCGGTCTTCCGATAGACGCCGTCCGCATCGATCACCGATGGATCGATAGAGGTGGCTTTGATCAGGGACCCCTCCGGTGCGAGATTGCCGGTCGGGAAACAAACCGTGGAGGTGATGCCGCGGCGTGAGGCTTGCTCCGGCGCCAGAATCACGTCATCCGGATCGACGCCGTCGCGCTCGCGGAGCAGGTCGCGAAGGCGCTCGCGCCGCTCGGACCGCTCCCATTCATCGAGTTGTTCGCCCAGCGTCGTCCCGCTCGCCGTCAACGCTTCCGTTTCCAACAGACCCGCGCGGCGCAAGTGCAGCAGCACTTCGGGCACTCCTCCAGCCAAAAATACTTGAGCGGTAATGTGATTTCTCGGGCCGTTCGGAAGCGCGTCCACCAGGCGTGGGACCTGGCGGTTGATGCGCGCCCAGTCGTCAACCGACGGCCGGCGGAGTCCAGCGGCGTGCGCGACCGCCGGCAGATGCAGGATCAGATTGGTCGATCCGCCAAACGCCGCGTGCGCGACCATCGCATTATGCAGCGCGGCCTCGGTCAGCACGTGGCGCATGCTGATGCCGCGCTGTTCCAGCGCCAGCAACGCTCGAGCGGACCGGCGCGCCATATCCAACCAGATCGGATGACCGGAAGGCGCCAGCGCGGAATGCGGGAGCGATATGCCGAGAGCTTCGCCCACTACTTGCGCCGTTGCGGCTGTGCCGAGAAACTGGCAGCCTCCGCCCGGTGTAGCGCAAGCGCGGCAGCCGGCGTCGGCGGCCTGTTCCACCGTGATCTGGCCGTGGGCGAACCGCGCGCCGATGCTCTGAACGCGCCCGGCATCTTCGCCATTCTCCGGCGCCAGCGTCACGCCGCCCGGCACCAGCACGCACGGCAGGTCGTGCATGGCGGCTAGCGCCATCATCATCGCCGGCAACCCTTTGTCGCAGGTAGCGACGCCCAGCACTCCGCGCCGGGTGGGAAGCGACCGGATCAGGCGCCGGAAAACCGTCGCGGCGTCGTTCCGGTAAGGCAGGCTGTCGAACATCGCGGTGGTGCCTTGCGAACGGCCGTCGCAGGGATCGGTGCAATAAGCCGCGAAGGGAATAGCTCCCGCCGACGCCAACTCGCGCGCCGCCGCTTCCATCAGCAGCCCGACTTCCCAGTGACCGGTGTGATAGCCCAGCGCGACCGGTGTTCCGTCCGCCGCCCGAATCCCGCCATGGGTGGACAGGATGAGAAATTCCTTTCCACCGAGCGCGGAAGGATTCCATCCCATGCCGGCGTTCTGGGTCCATCCGAACAAATCCCCGGAGGGTCGCTCGCGGAGCAGCTCGGCCGTCAGCGGCAACGACCCGGCGGGTCCCGGTGCGTGCGTCCGGATGTCGTACAGAGAGGGATCGTCGGAATCAAACGAGTTGCGAGACATGACGCGTCCATCATATCCGGCGGCGAGTGGAAAGAAGACCTGCTCCGGGATGCGGGCTGCGATTCAGCGCGTAAACGCAGCTTTATTTGCCGCCGCCGGCTGGCCCTGTTATCGCCGCGAAGAGACTCTTGACGTTCTTGCCCGGATCGAACCCGATTTCCATCCAGCCGCTCATCATCTCGTCCCAACTCTGCTCGCCGTAAGTGACGGTGGCATTGGGGTCCGGATTGGCTGGATTGTTGACTGAGTTGTCGAAGTGCGCCGTGCACTCGATGCGGGTGCCGCGCGGAATCAGTTTCGGCTTGGCGAGGAAATAGGTGAGCTGCCAATTGAAGTCGTACTTCGGAACCCGCAACAACACTTCCGTCTCGCCGGTCGGATACACGGCTTTGTATTCGTAGTCGCTGCCCCGATAGTGCATGTGCGGCTGCAAACTCACCAGCGTCACATCCGACGCGAATTCCACCACGGAGTGGACTTCGTGGTGCGCGTCGCCCGGTGGAATCACAAAGGTCCAACTCTTGGCGACCGCGGAGAGCACTCGCTGCTTGGGCGGCTCCTTGGAGAAGATCAGTCCGATCTTGCTTTGGTCCGTACCGGCGGTTCCGTTGGTCGAATAGTGAATCTGGAAAATGAAATCCGAACCGGCTGGAACGAACTTCGCTTCTCCCTCGGGCCAGCGTTTGCCGAACAGGCCCGGGACGTAGCCGACGAAGAATTCACTGTCGGGTTGCCAGCCGTCGGGCGGCGGAGTGAATTTCGTATTCTTGGGCGGTGAGTAAGGAACTCCAGGCGCTAGATTACGCATGGTCCGCTGGTCCGGTGTGCGCAGGATCGCATTGATGTGATGGACCAGCGCGCGATTCCCGGGGCGGACCTCAGCGGCTTGCACCCAACGATCCTCTTTGAAATCGGCCGGTACCACGAGGTAGATGATATCGAGCGTGCCGCGTGCCGGAATCGGAAGCGCTTTCGGCATTTCCAGGACCAGATCCGGCTTGCCGATCGCCCAACCCTCTTCAAACGCGACGGGCTTCGGCAGATCGGCGGGATTGCCTTCGGGGGCGCCCGCATCCGCCCAGGCCACCAGCGTGTCGATCTCGTTTTGAGCCAGCGACACGTCGTTCGAGAAGTGGCCATAGCGCGAGTCGGCAAACCACGGTGGCATCTTCCTGGTCGCCACAGCCTGTCGAATCGCCTTCGCCCAGGGCCTCGCCTGCTGGTAGGTATCGAGCGGCATGGGACCGATTTCGCCAGGCCGGTGGCATTGCTGGCAGTGCTTCTGGAGAATGGGGGCTACGTTCTTTGAAAATGTGGTAGCCGCTGGATCGGCGGCGAAGGCCAAACCGGCTGCGCTGCACAAGAGCGCGATCCATTTCGTTTCCATGTCCTCTCCTTACGCAAAACGATTCGAACTGCGGCCCGGCGTCCGGGCCAGGCGCAACCCAAACTCCGAGTTTATCCGAAAAGCCAATACCAGAGCAAGACCCCTTGCTGGAGGTCCAGGTTACATACATCGGAGGGGCCTAGAGAGGTTCGCGGCGGGATCCGCCGACGCCTGGCCAAGCGCCGGTCAGCACTGGGGTAATCGGTTCACGCTGTATCCCAACTGCCCGTGTGACTGCGGGGAGCTCGCGTTGTATTGGCGTCTCGCGGCCTTCCAGACGTCGGCTCAGGGCAGTGTGAAGCCTGAAAACATGTATGCCCCGGGCCATTCAGTCTATCCCCCCAGATTGGCGTGTTTTCGCCATCCGCAGAACTCGAATCGGTTCGATTTTTTGTTGACACGTTGTCCGGCCCGAACGTATAGTATCTGCTATGATCTCGCGTCACTCCATGTTGATCGTTGCCGGGCTCATTGTTGCTCTCCCGGTTCTACTTATCGCGCAGGCCACTTCGGTCGTCCAGATCTCCGGCGTAGTCACCGACGAAAAAGGGGGAGTGGTGCCTAACGCGCAGGTGAAGGCAACGCAGACGGGTACAGGCCTGATACGAACGACGACCACGGACTCAGTGGGGGCCTACTTGCTCTCCAATCTGCCGATCGGACCGTACCGGCTGGAGGCGACCTCCGACGGATTCCGGCCGTACGTGCAAACCGGAATCGTGCTGCAGGTCAATACCAACCCGACGGTCAACATTACGCTCCAGGTGGGATCGATCTCGCAGGAGGTGCAGGTGGTCGGCAACGCGACCATGGTCGAAACGCAGACCAACGGGTTCTCGCAGGTGATCGATCAGAGCCGCGTGGTGGACCTGCCGCTGAACGGCCGTCAAGCCACGCAGTTGATTCTTCTCTCCGGCGCGTCGGCGCCCGCGCCTCCAGGCGACTTTGCCAGCAGCAAGAACTATCCCAGCTCGATCACGCTCTCGGTGGCGGGTGGCCAGCCCAACGGCACGTACTACCTGCTGGACGGCGCCGACCACAACGATGGATATTCGGCCATCAATCTTCCCGTGCCTTTCCCCGACGTGCTCCAGGAATTCAGCGTGCAGACCAGCGCGATCCCGGCGAATTACGGCGTACGCGCGGGGGCGGTGGTCAACATGGTGACCAAGTCGGGCACCAACCAGCTGCATGGCGACCTATTCGAATTCCTGCGCACCGGCGCCACCAACGCGAAGAATGTCTTTGCACCTAAGCGAGATGATCTGAAACGCAACCAATTCGGCGCCACCGCGGGCGGACCCATCGTCAAGAACCAGCTTTTCGTTTTCGGAGGATACCAGGGCACGCGCATCCGCACCGCGCCACCCACCAATACGGTATTTGTCCCGACCCAGGCAGTACTGAACGGCGATTTCAGCGCGATCGATTCGGCCGCCTGTGGCCAAGCTCGCTCGCTCATCAATCCGGCCACCGGCGCTGCTTTCCAGAACAACTTCATCTCTCCGTCGCTTTTCAACCAGCAGGCTCTGGCCTTCCTGAAGTATGTGCCGGTCTCGAACGACCCCTGCGGGAAACTCATCATCGCGATTCCCAGCCCGCAGGATGAAGATCAGATTCTGGGGCGCGCTGATTGGATTAAGAGTTCCAAGCAGACCTTGTTCGGGCGTTACTATTACACCGATTTTCGCAACCCTGCGGCCTACGACGGCAGCGATCTGTTGCTCACCACGCGCCCGGGCGTGCTCGACCGTGTGCAGTCGCTCACCGTGGGCGATACGTACATCGCGAGTAGCGCGGTGGTCAATTCATTTCATTTCACCTGGTCGCGCGATCACGTGACTCGCGGACCGGCCAGCGGCTTGCCGACCTCGGAGGGAATCGGTCTGAATGTCGCGCCCTCGGCGGGCAATTTCCCCCAGATCGCGGTGGGCAGCGACTTCGGCACCTTCTGCGGCACTTGCTCTCTGGCGCATATCAACAGCCAGTCTTTCCAGTTCGCCGACGACTTCAGCCTGGTCAAGGGCCGCCATCAGATGACCTTCGGCGTGGATGTGATCCGCCACACCCTGGACTTCCAGGTATCGACCCAGGAGAACCCGGCCTACGCATTTAACGGCCAGTTCACCAAGGACCCCATCGCCGACCTGCTGCTCGGCCGCCCGAGTTCGTTCACGCAAGGCAGCCTCACCAAGCAGAACGAGATCGCCACTTACTTCGCGTTGTACGCCGAGGACAAAGTCCGCGTCACTCCACACCTGAGCGTCAATGTCGGGCTGCGTTGGGAACCCTATTTTCCGGCCGTGGATACCAACGGCCGCGATACGCATTTTGAGATGAGCGCCTTCCTGGCCGGCACCAAGACGCAGCAGTTTACCAACGCGCCCCCGGGTGTGTTTTTCCCCGGCGATCCGCAAATGCCGGATGGCGGCGCACCCACCAGCCACCACTGGAACGACCTGGCGCCGCGCGTGGGTTTCATCTGGGACCCCAGCGGCAACGGACGCCTGACGATTCGCAGCGCTTACAGCATCCAGTACGATATTCCCGGCACGGCTCCCACGGTCTGGTTCGGGTTCGGTCCGCCCTGGGCGAGCACGGTCACCCTGACCAGTCCTCCCGGCGGCTTCACCGATCCGTTCGCCGGACAGCCCGGCGGCAATCCGTTCCCGCAACCCTCGCCTCCGACCAAGGACGCCAGGTTCATCACTGGCGGGCAGTACACCAACATGCCGTTCGAGGTGAAACCGACTTACGTGCAGCAATGGAACTTCAGCATCCAGCGCCAGTTCAGCGATTCATGGCTGGTCACTGGAAACTACCTTGGCAACAAGGCCACGCATCGCTGGAACAGCCAGTCCATAAATTCCGCGGTGTACATTCCGGGCACCTGCGGAAGCGCGCCCTGCTCCACCACGGCCAACACGGCCCAAAGACGGCTGCTGTCTCTCCTTCGGCCAGCGGATGGGAGCGCGTACGGCATTTTCGCCACGGTGGATGATGGCGGGAACTCGAGCTACAATGCGCTGCTATTGTCCCTGGAGCATCGCCTGAGCAGGAATTTCAGCATGCTCCTGAATTACACTTGGGGCCACTGCATTGACGATCTGGACGGCGACAACGACATCGTCGGCACCTACATGAACCCCAATAACCGGGCGGCCGAGCGCGGGAACTGCTCCTACCAGGAAACGCAGATCTTCAACGGCTCCTTTGTGGCCATGACGCCCAAGTTCGCCGATCGTTGGATGCAGCGTTTCTTCGGAAACTGGCAATCGTCGGTGATCACCACCAAACGCACCGGATTGTGGTTCAACACGCTTACCGGGCTGGACAACTCGCTCACCGGGAACGGCCGGGATCGTCCCGATGTCGTCGGAGTTGCCAGCCTGGCAAATCCCACCACGGGGCGCTGGTTCGACACCAAAGCGTTCGTGCCTAACGCGCTGGGCACGTACGGCAATTCGGGCCGCGACAATATCGAGGGCCCGGGCGCATTCACTTTCGACCTGGCGTTGATGCGTATGTTCCCGGTCACCGAGCGGCAGCATGTGGAAGTGCGTGCCGAAGCGTTCAATATTTTGAATCACCCCGTGTTCGCCAACCCGCGCAGTACCCTGACAGACTCCAACATCGGCCGGATTCTCACCGCAGGCGATCCGAGGATTCTTCAGTTCGCGCTGAAATACATCTTTTGAGTGAGAAGCTGAGCGGTCACAAAACGTTTCGAACTGCGGTTGAGCATCCGATTCCGGTGAGATCCGGAGTCCAGGGCAACGTCTCTTCTGGAAGGGCGTGTTGCAAGGATTTTGGCGGCCCGCAATCGTTGGGCTCCGGTTGTGAGAAGACTTCATCAGACCGCGATCCGAATCGATTCGTAGAAGGCACTTGACCTGGGCGCGCAGTCTGACTAAACTGAAATCGACGTCACTTGAGTACTCTGACGTCCAGGGAGCACCTTGGCATGGATGGAAGATTCGCCTTAGTTACATCGCTGCTGGCCTGCTCGGCGTTTGCGGCCCCCGTTCCTACGTTCTACCACGACGTATTGCCGATCCTCGAAAAGAACTGTCAATCGTGCCACCGCCCCGGCGAAATCGGCCCCATGGCGCTCGAAACGTACCAGCAGGCGCGGCCTTGGGCGAAAGCGATTCGACAAGCCGTGCTCACCAAGAAGATGCCACCCTGGTTTGCCGACGCAACCGTCGGCAAGTACGCCAATGACCGATCGCTGAGCCAGGCCGACATTGCGACTCTGGCGTCGTGGGTCGATACCGGAACTACCGAAGGCGATCCGAAGGACGGTCCCAAGCAGGTGGCCTTCACGGACGGCTGGCGCATTGGAACACCCGACGTCGTCTTCGAGATGTCGAAGGCCTTCCCAGTTCCAGCGAGCGGAACGATTCCGTATGAGTACATCATCGTGCCGACGGGCTTCAAAGAGGACAAGTGGATTCAGGCCGTGGAATTCCGCCCCGGCGAGCCTGCCGTGGTGCACCACTCTTCGATCTACTCGCGCGAGCCGGGATCCACTTACGCCGCGGGCCACAAACCCGGCGAATTTTTCGAACTCGACGAAGAAGTCCCCGTGGAGGGACGGAAGCGCCCCGTACCCGGCCGCCTGATGTTCTCCGCGCCGGATTTCCCGTTGCACCTGCAGGTCTTCGTGCCCGGCGGCGATCCAGTGGTGCTGCCTCCAGGCCAGGCCCGCTTGATCAAGGCCGGCTCGGACATCATCTTCCAGGTGCACTACACGGCCAACGGAAAGGCGGTGATGGACCGCAGCCGCATTGGCCTGATTTTCGCGAAAACGCCACCGGTCGAACGCGTCAAGACCGTCCGCATCCAGAACGGCGTTCCCATCCGCATACCGCCCGGAGATGCGAATTACCGGCTGGAATCGCGTGTGATCGTGCAGCAGCCGCTGAGGATTGTGTCGTTGCAGCCGCACATGCATTTCAGGGGGTCCTTCTTCGAATACAGCGTCATCTATCCCAGCGGAGAATCCGAAGTGCTCTTGCGCACGCCGCACTACAACTTCCACTGGCAGCAAACGTACTATCTGGATAAGCCGAGGCTTCTGCCCAAGGGCACGATCCTGATCGTCAAAGCCGGTTATGACAACTCGGCCAACAATCCCGACAACCCCGACCCCAAAGCGTGGGTGAAAGGGGGAGCGCAGAGCTGGGATGAGATGATGGCCGGGTTCATGGATGTGGGCTTCGATCCCAAGATCGCGTCGCCGGACTTTTTCCTGGACGCTCCGCCGGTGACAGCGACCGCATCGACCGGTGGCCAATAGGAGCGCGGCGCACAACGTGCCAGACTGCCAGCCCGCCGACAACGTATCGCAGCTTGGAAACCTGCCTGCATGACGCTCTTCGCGAACTATGTCAACGGCGAGTGGGTTTCCGGCCGTGAAACCTTCGACAACCGCAATCCCGCGAATACGGACGAAGTTGTCGGACAGTTTGTAAAGGGCCGTTCTTCGGACGTCGCGGCCGCCGCGGACGCAGCCCAGCGAGCGTTGCCGGAGTGGTCTAACCTGCCGGCTCCGGCGCGCGGCGCCTACCTGTTTCGTGCCGCCGAGATCCTGGAGAGCCGCTTCGACGAGATCTCGGCCGACATGACGCGCGAGGAAGGCAAGACGCTTCCCGAGTCAAAGGGTGAAGTCCGGCGGTCCATCAACATCTTTCGCTATTTCGCGGGCGAAGGCTCGCGCCTGTTCGGCATTCTCGCGCCTTCCGAGCGCGCGCGGGTACAGATGTTCGCCGTCCGCAAGCCGATCGGCGTGGTGGGCCTGGTGACCCCGTGGAATTTCCCCAGCGCGATTCCGGCCTGGAAGCTCGCACCGGCGCTCATTTGCGGAAATACGGTGGTGGTGAAACCGGCTTCGGCCGCACCTTTGAGCGCCTGGCGTCTGGTGGAAGCCTGCCATCAGGCGGGCGTTCCCAAAGGCGTCGTCAATTTCGTCGCGGGTTCCGGCGGCGAACTGGGAGCCGCTCTGGTAGAGGCGGCGCCGCTCAAGGCAGTCTCGTTCACCGGATCCTGCGAGATCGGCCAGTGGCTCCACGAGCGCGCTTCGGCGCGGCGTCTTCGCATCCAGCTCGAAATGGGCGGCAAGAATCCGACCATCGTGCTGAGCGATTGCGATTTCAGCGCGGCGGTGGAGAACACTGTAAACGCGGCCTTCTTTTCCACCGGACAAAAGTGCACCGCCACCAGCCGGGCCATCGTCGAAGAGTCGATCTACGACAAATTCGTCGATGCGCTGGTGGAGCGGACTCGAAAGCTGAAGGTCGGCAATGGGATGGAAGCCGGCATCGACATAGGCCCGGCGGTGGATCAAGGTCAACTGGAAACCGACTTAAAGTACATCGAGATCGGACGGAAGGAGTGCGGCGCGCCCCGCGTTGGCGGACATCGCCTGAGTGGCGGCGCATTCGACAAGGGCTACTTCATCGAGCCGACGATTTTCGCTGACGTGACCCCGAGTATGACGATCGCGCGCGAGGAGATTTTCGGCCCGGTCCTGGCGGTAATGCGCGCGCGCGATTTTGAGGACGCCCTGCGCATCGCCAACGACATTCCGTTCGGACTTTCGGCGTCCATTCAAACCACCAATCTCTCGCGCGTGTTTGAGTTCATCCAGCGCTCCGAAGCCGGTCTGCTCACCGTGAATCTTCCGAGCGCCGGAGTCGAGTACCAACTGCCCTTCGGCGGGACCAAGGACTCGAGCTTTGGCCCCAAAGAGCAGGGACCCGCGGCCATGGACTTCTACAGCGACTACAAAACCGTCTATCTCAAGTATTAGGAATGCGCCTCGGCCAAATCTCGTGGAACGGCGCCGCAATCGCCGCAGCGTTCGAAGGTGCGCACGCGCGCGCCATAGCGGGGCACTCGCTCTATGACTTGCTCTGCCGCGCGGAACGCGAAGGCACGCCGTTGGGGGCGCTCGCGCGCCAACTCGCATCGGAGACTCCGATGGTCGCGCTTCCGCGGATTCCGATCCATCCACCCGAAGTGTGGGGCTGCGGGTGTACCTATGAATCCAGCGCGGCCTTTCGCGAGGCCGAGCACGGCACCCGCGAAGGATTTTACGCGCAGGTATACCGCAACGAGCGCCCGGAGGTTTTCTTCAAGGGTACGGCCCGCGTGTGCGTGGGACCTGGGGAGGCGATCGGGATCCGGCCGGATTCGAAATTCACGGCCCCCGAGCCGGAACTTGCGGTGTTGCTGGGGAGCCGCGGCCGAGTGCTCGGATACACGCTCGCCAATGATGTTTCCGCCTGGGACATCGAACGCCAGAATCCTCTGTACCTGACGCAATCCAAGATCTTCACGGGAGCCTGCGCGTTCGGCCCGGTATTCGTTACGCCCGATGAGCTGGGCGATTTGCGCGCGCTCCGCATGTCGTGCCGCATCGAGCGGAACGGCCGGACGCTGTTTTCTGACGAAGTCGGACTCGACAAGTTGAACCGTAAGATTGAGACGCTGATCGAATTTCTCATGCGCTCGAATCCTGTGCCGGCTGGTACCCTGCTGCTGACCGGCACCGGCATCATCGCGCCCCAAGAAGCGGCGCTTGCCCCAGGCGATATCGTAACCATCGCGATTCCACAGATCGGTGAACTGCGCAACCCCGCCGCGGCTCTCGGCAACGGCGCCTGAACGACTATGCTGCGCATATCCATCACCGCACTCTTTTGCCTGGCTCTAAGTTTGCCGGCGCAGGTGATGCCGCCCGGCCCTTCCGGCGTCAGCTTGGGCCATCTTCACTTTCACAGCGACAACCCGGCCGCGCATGCGAAGTTCTGGACCGACGTGTTCGGCGCCCAGCTTACCAAGGTGGGGGATCTGGATGTCTACAAACTCCCAGGGTTCTTCATCGCGCTGAACCACGAGAAACCTGCCGGAGGGATGGCGGGATCCACCGTGCCGTCGATCGGGCTGAAGGTGAGGGATCTCAAGGCGACGCTGGCCAAAGCGAAGGCGGCTAATGCAAGAATCGCGGATCGAAGCCGCTCGCACGCCGTGATTTTTGGGCCAGACGATATCCGCATCGAACTAACCGCCGATCGAAAGCTCGCGACCGCCGTGGCGAGCGACACCATCCAGTTGAGTCTTCCCGACCCGGAAGCCGCCAGGGCGTGGTACGCCAAGACGTTCGGCGCGGTTCTCGGGCAGGGTGATTTCGCAACCCTCCCCGGCGTCAAACTCGATTTTTCGAAATCGGCCGCCGTTCCGGCAGGCACCAAGGGCCACGTGCTGGATCACATCGGTCTGGAGATTCGAGACCTGCGAGAGTTCACCAGGAAGCTCGCCGCCTCGGGACAAAAGGTCGACCTGATGTACTACAAGCTGCCGGACTCTGGCGTCGCCATCGGATTTGTGACCGATCCCTGGGGCACCTACATCGAGCTGACCGAAGGATTGATCCGCTTCTAGTTTTCGACGGCGCCTTTCGTCAGCTGCTCATCTCCATCCCAGCGGCTGCTCATCCGGCACCCTGGCTAAACCGCGCACGGAATCGGGACTTCGGGCCGAAGCGTCGGTGATCACGTTGAGGCACGCGGGTAAGCCGGAAGCACGGGCGCGCAGAAGCGCAGGCCGGATTTGATCCGGATCCTCCACCAGTTCGCCGTAACCGCCGAGTGCTTGAACCATCAGGTCATAGCGCGACGGATTCAGTTCCGTTCCAATGATCCTGCCCGGGCCGAAGTCTTCAATCTGCGACGTTCGCTCAATGCCCCACGCCGCATTGTTGCTGATCACAACCACGATGGGAAGTTTGTGCCGGACGGCGGTGTCCATCTCCATTCCGGTGAGGCCGAACGCGCCGTCGCCGGTTATACAAATCACCTGCTGTTCCGGTCTCGCCACCTTGGCGGCGATCGCGAACGGGACGCCGACGCCGAGGCAACCGAACGCACCTGGTTCCAACCAGTGGCCCGGGGAGTTGACTTGAATGGCGACGCGCGCGAAGGAGAAGATGTCGCCCCCGTCGGCGACGACCACGGTATTGTCGTCGAGACTAGCCTGGATTTCGCGGCACAACCGGAGCGGATGGATCGGCCTGGCGTCACTCTTCGACAAGGCCTCCTGGCGTTGCCCGGCCTCGGTGTTCTTCGCCTGTAGCGACGCGAGCCAATCACCCGGGTGGCTGGTCGTCGCGCCGGTGAGTTGCCGCAGCACCGCTTTCGCGTCGCCAACGATCCCCACATCGACGGGACGGTTTCTGCCGATCTCGGAAGGATCGATGTCCACCTGAATCACTTTTGCATCCTGGGCGAATCGCGGAGGCCGTCCGTAACCCATAACGAAATTGAATCGCGTCCCGATGACCAGGATCACGTCGGCCCGTGACAGAGCAGCGGATCTCGCCGCCGGAACATGCTGCGGGTGGACGCTCGGAATGCATCCTTTGGCCACCGAGGTGGTGAGCACCGGATATCCCGTCGCATCCGCAAACCGCCGCAACTCCTCGGATGCTCCCGACCACACCACGCCGCTTCCGGCGACAACCACGGGCCGTTTGGCCTTCGTCAGAAGCTGGATGGCCTTCGCCACCGCGTCGGGATCGCCCTGCGCGCGGGCGCCGGTGCGATAGTTCGCCGGCATTGCGGAATCGCTGAATTCAACACGAGCGCGCAGGACGTCAGTGGGTATCTCCACAAACACCGGACCCGGCCGGCCGGTGAAGGCCTGGCGGAAGGCGATGCTGAGATACTCGGGGATGCGGCCGGTCTCGAGGATGGTGCGCGACCACTTGGTGATCGGCGCCATGATTTCCACCTGGGGGATATCCTGCAGCGCGCCCAGCTCGAACTGCTTCAAGGGAGCTTTGCCTCCGATCACCAGCAGAGGGCTGCCCGCCTGATAAGCATTCGCCACGGCAGTAACAATGTTGGTGACCCCGGGCCCGGCCGACACCACCGCAACGCCGATCTTTCCCGTGACCCTGGAAAACGCGTGAGCCATGTGGCCGGCGGCTTCTTCGTGGCGGACGTCCACGATGCGGATGTTCTCGTCCAGGCACGCGTCATAGATCGGCGCGATGTGGCCGCCGTTCAAGCTGAAGATCACATCGACGCCTTCCTGCTTCAGCGTCTTGACTACCAACGTGCCGCCGCTTAGTTGGGCCATGATCAGAACGTGGGCGATTCCGCGTACGAGCCGAACACCTCGCGGAGCCGCTTGACAATCTCGCCCATCGAGGCTCGTGCTTCCACCAGCTCGATCGTGATGGGCATGAGATTCGCGGACGGATTCCTGGCCTGCTCCGCCAGCGCATCCAGAAGCGTCGCCACTCGGGAGTTGTCGCGGCTCGCGCGCACGGCCTTCACCCGCTGAATCTGTCGCGCCTCGACGTCTGGATCGTTGCGGTGGATTTCGATGGCGTCCTTTTGCGGAGCTTCGACGTACTTGTTCACTCCGATCACCGTGCGCTTGCCGGACGCCTGCGCGCGCGCGGACGTGTAGGCCGAATCCGCCAGTCCCCGCTGGAAATATCCGGCCTCGATAGCCGCTACGGCGCCTCCCAGCTCCTCGACTTCCTTCAGGATCCGGTTGACAGCCTCTTCGATTTCGTTGGTCATCGCCTCCACGTAGTAAGACCCGCCCAGGGGGTCGACTACTTCGGTGATTCTGGTTTCCTCGGCGATAATCTGCTGCGTTCGCAGCGCCACCTTCATCGCCATTTCACTCGGGATCGCGTAGGCTTCGTCCAGACCGTTGGTGTGCAGGGACTGGGCGCCGCCGAGCACTGCAGAAAGGGCTTCGAACGCCGTGCGAACGATATTGTTCAACGGCTGCGCCTTGGTTAGCGTCATCGCGGCAGTCTGGCAATGAAATCGCAGCCGCATGGACTCGGGCTTGCGGGCGCCGAAGCGCTGCTTCATGATCTTCGCCCAAATTCTGCGGGCAGCCCGGAACTTCGCCACTTCTTCGAAGAAATCCGCCTGCGCGACGAAGTAGAAAGAAAGCCGCGGCGCGAAGCAGTCGACCGCCAGGCCCGTCGCGGCCACCTGCTCCACGTAGGCGATGCCGTTGGCGATGGTGAACGCCAGTTCCTGAATCGCCGTCGCGCCTGCTTCGGACATATGATACCCGCTGATGTTGACCGGGTTGTAGCGAGGCAGATGCTCGGCGCCGTAGACGATCATGTCGCGCACGATGCGCATGGACGGACGGATCGGATAGATCCATTCCTTCTGGGCGATGTACTCCTTGAGGATGTCCGCTTGGGTGGTGCCGGAGAGCTTGGCCAAGTCGAGGCTGCGGGATTTCGCGAGGGCCACATACATCGCGAGCAAGATCCACGCCGAGGGATTGATGGTCATCGACACCGAGATGCGCTCGAGATCGATCCCGTCAAACAAGTCCGCCATGTCGTCCAGCGTGTCGATCGCTACGCCCTCGCGGCCAACTTCACCGAACGATCGTGGGTCGTCGGAATCGTAGCCCATCAGCGTGGGCATATCGAAATCCACCGAGAGCCCGGTCTGGCCCTGAGCGATCAGATAGCGGAACCGGCCATTGGTGTCCGGCCCGGTGCCGAAACCGGCGATCTGGCGCATGGTCCAGGGGCGCGCGCGGTACATGGTCGGATACGGGCCGCGCAGGAACGGGTATTGCCCTGGAAGACCGATGTCTTCGAAGGGCGTATCGGCGATGTCTTCCGGCGTGTAGACACGTTGCACCGGAAGGCCGGAAGCCGAACGGTATTCCTGCTGCGACTCAGGCTGCCGTTCCAGGAAATCCCGCAGCTCGTTCTGTTCCCAGGCTCGGCGCTGCGATCGAGCTTTTTCCACATCTGTTGGATCAGGCATTTTTGTTTGTCTCAATGAACTGCGCCAGTTCGGAGGTCAACGCTTTTACATATTTATATGGCGAAACCTCCCGGCGCGCTATTTGATCGATCATTTGCGCGGTCCCGCAGGCCGGCTCCTCGATCATCCTCTCCAGCCCCTCGCGCACGATTCTCGAAACCCTGGCCTTGGCGATCTCGAGCTGCCGGCGTTGGAGTCCGTTCGATTCTTTCAAGGCGCTCATGTGACCCAGCACGGAATCGAGCAGCGCCTCGACACCTTCGCCAGTCGCCGCTGTGCATGACAACACCGGCGGCGTCCAGCCGGACCGACCGGCGGGGCCAAGGTTCAACATGGCGAGCAAATCCGCGACGGACTGGTCGGCTCCGGGCCGATCCGACTTGTTGACGGCGTGCACGTGCGCAATCTCGAGAATGCCGGCCTTCAGAGTCTGGACATCGTCGCCGAGACCAGGCACGGTGACAACCACTACGGTGTGCGCCAGACCCATCACGTCCACTTCATCCTGTCCCACGCCGACGGTTTCCATGAACACCAGGTCCATGCCGGCGGCATCCATCAAGTCCGCGGAATCCTCGGCTGCGCGGCACAGTCCGCCGAGCGCGCCGTGGCTGGCCATGCTGCGGATGAAGATGCCGAGCTCGCTCGAAAGGTCGTTCATGCGGATGCGATCGCCGAGAATGGAGCCGCCCGAATAGGGAGACGAAGGGTCCACGGCGATAATTCCAGTCCTTAGATTGCGCTTCGCCGCCGCCAGCGCCAGCCTGCGGGTCAATGTGCTTTTTCCGGTTCCGGGGCTGCCGGTAATGCCGATGATCTGCGCCCGGCCGGTGCATGGATACAGCAGCCCGCACAACTCCTCGGCTCGCGGTCCGCCCTGCTCCACCCAGGTGAGGCCCCGCGAAAGGGCCCGGCTGGACCCAGCGCGAATCTGTTGCGCCAGTATCTCCGGAGTCTCAGACTTCATCTTGCCGCTCTCCGGCGGAATGGCGATACAGTTCGCGGTCGTCCACCACCCTGCGCGCCTTGAACTCATGGCGGGGCAGTTCGCCGGACGGAACCAGCTCGACTACCGGGTGAACTCCCAGGCGCGTCCGTAGCCGCTCCCGAATGGTGACACGCAGCGCGTTCAGTTTTTCGGGATCGCCGTGCGAGGGAGCGTACTCGGCGCGAACCAGAAGCTCATCCATCGTTTCCTCGCGGGAGATGATCACCTGGAATTCGCCTCCGAACCCTTCCGTCGAGCGCAGCGTATCTTCAATGGTACTCGGATAAATGTTTTCACCGCGCACAATGAACATGTCGTCGTACCGGCCGTAGAGGCCGTCGGGCAATCTCGGATAGGTGCGCCCGCAGCGGCACGGCTCGTCGATCCAGCGCGTGCGGTCGTTCGATACCAGCCGGATCATGGGTTGAGAAGTACGCTCCAGATGCGTGTAGACGGGCGTGCCCTCATATCCATAAGGGACCGGCTGGTAGCTCTGGGGATCGCAGACCTCGGTATACACGATGTCCTGGTAGAGGTGCATTCCGGTGCGATGCCGGCATTCGCCGCTGCTCATCCAGGGCGTCATTTCGGCCATGGTGCCAAGGTCGATGCAAGCGCCGCCGAAAGTTTCTTCGATCTGGTGCTTGGTGGAAGGAATACCGGCTCCCGGTTCACCGGAGAAGAACAGCGTGCGGATTCCGAACGACCGCGGATCGACGCCCTCGCGCCGGGCCGTCTCGGCGAAGTGCAACGCGTAAGAGGGCGTGCTGTACAGCGCGGTCGGCTGCATTTGACGGGCCCATTCCACCGCCATGCGGGTCTGTCCAGCGACGCCCGCGCCGAACGGGAACACCGCCGCTCCCAGGCGCTCGCAACCCTTCAACGCGCCCCAGGATCCCAGGTAGAGGCTGAAGAACGAACAAATCAGAACGCGATCGCGTGGGCGGATCCCCGCGCCCCACAACACGCGTGCGTGCGCCTCGCCGATGCGTTCCCAATCTCCGTTGTCGATTCCAAAAACCGTGGGCCTGCCGGTGGTGCCGCTGGTGCCGTGGATGCGTGCGACTCGCGAGGGATCGACACACAAGTAGTCGCCAAAGGGCGGATGCTCAGCCTGCGCCTGGCGCAAGTCCGCTTTCTGGATCACTGGGAACTTTGGGAGATCCGCCAGGCACTTCAATGTCGCCGGCGAGACTCCCGCTTGTTCCCATCTGGATCGGTAGAAGGAACTGCGCTCCCAGGCGTATTGAATCTGTTTTTGCAGCTTGCGGAAGATGATATCGTCCCGCTCGCCGGGATCGGCGCATTCGATTTCCGGATACCAATGGTCCGAAGCCTCGGCAGGTTGATAGTTCGCACGATAACCTGGAGGCCAGACGGTGAGATCCAGGCCACGCAGAGTTTCCAATCGACGCAGATCTATCCGCGGCATGAGTTCAGCGCGGACCCCGGGCGCTCACCAAGTCGCGGATCAGTTGCGGGATCGAGTCCAGCGGAGTTTCCTGGGAGAAGACCCTCGCCACGCCCATCTCGAGCAGTTTGGGCACATCCTCATCCGGGATCAGGCCGCCGGCCACCACCGCGATATCCTCGGCGTCCGCGTCCCGCAGCAGTTTGATGATCAGCGGAAATGCGGTCAAGTGGACGCCCGAGAGAACGCTGACGCCGAGAATGTCGACGTCTTCCTGTACCGCGGCGATCACTACCTCTTCGGGCGTGCGATGCAGTCCCGTGTAGATCACGTCCATGCCGGCGTCGCGCAGTGAGCGAGCCACGACGCGAGCGCCTCGATCATGACCGTCTAATCCCACCTTTGCGACGAGGACACGGATCGGGTGCGGAGTTGTCGCCATTGTTCTGTTCAGATCTCCTGGAAAACGTCCAACCTTAACCACAGGTTAGCGCGTACAGCGAACTTCGAAAAGGCCCACCGTCGTGGCTGCGTGGGCAGTTAACTGCCGAATCGATTCACTGGCGGAGCCCTTGCTCGATTGCCAAGTTTATCGCGGCCCGGTCCCGGCGGTCAAGGCCGCGCACCCTGAACCTTCAGATAAGGATGGCCGAGCAGCCATGGTCGATGCTAGACTCACCTGAGGGAGACCTCGGGTCTGAATCGATTAGACTAGTCAACGCATATGCTCTTTGAAAGGCTTGCCATGAATTTAAGTATTCTCGGCCTGTTGTCTCTGATGGCCGGCGCGCTGGCGGCGCAAGTTACTAACGACCGCCTGCTGCACACCGATCGCGAACCGCAGAACTGGCTCACTTACTCGGGCAGTTACTCGGGCCAGCGCTATAGTCTGCTCAATCAGATCACGCC
>JAIQFN010000064.1 GCA_020073265.1 Terriglobia bacterium
AGCGCTTGGATCTGCTCAAGTAGAGGGCGCGCCTCGGGCGGGGGATCGTATAGAATACGTAACGCTGGTCATGTGAGCCGGCGTGAAGATCGTGGACATCATTTGGATGGCCCACCGGCCGTCATTGTTGGTGACCGAGTAGATGCCTTCGCATCGCAACAGCTTCTTGCCATCGCTGCGAAATACTGCATCAGCACCCGCACTCCATCGGGAACCGACGTTTCGTAACTCAGCGCGAAGCGATTGTCCAGCATCGCGCCAGGACCAAGGCCTTGCGGCGCCTGCGGATCTTGGGCAGCGGCCGGGAGCGAACCCCGCGGTCTGTTGCGCCACGGCTGTTGTCAACGCCAGGGTGCCCAGCAGTCCCGCGGATGCGGCGCCGGCAATAAAGCTGCGCCGGCCGGTCGCGATAAATAGCTAGGCTCGAGCCGATGGTCTCTGTCAAAGGCTGGAATTGGGCAGCTCTATCTCCACTTGCGAACCCGCTGCGCGTTCACGATCCGCTCGGTTGCCAGTCCAACAGCCGCTGCGCGCATGGAGATGCCCGCGCGGCGCGACTTTTCGATTATCAACGAGGTATTCCGCCGGATTTTCTCTTCGATGGCTGTGAAGGCCGTCGTCTCGCTCCCGCCATGATACTCCGTGGCCGCGCAAATAACGCCGCCGGCGTTGACGACGAAATCGGGCAAGATCAAAACGCCGCGCGCTTCCAGCATCGCCTCCGCTTCCGCCGTACACGGAATATTGGCTCCTTCGGCGACGATCTTCGCCCGTAGTCTGGCAGCGTTGTCCTGATTCAGCACGTCGGGCCGCGCCGCCGGAATCCAGATATCGCAAGGAACATCAACGATGGCGTCCGTACCGGCCTTCGCACCGCCGGGAAAGTCGGTCACCGATTGGCCCGCCTCTTTCAGCGAGATCAGCGCGGCAACATCCAGACCATCCGCGGAAGAAACCGTGCCATGGCTGTCGCAGCACGCCACCAGCACGCAACCTCTCCGGGCAAGAAACCTGGCAGCATGCTTGCCGACCGCTCCAAAGCCCTGCACAGCCACTCGCGCGCCCTTGAGATCCAGGTTGATGGCCTGCGCGGCGACCTCCACGGCGGCGGCCAGGCCGAAACCAGTCGCGCCAAGCTCATCCAGCGGGATGCCTCCCAGTTCGCGAGGCAAACCGACCGCCCGGCCAATCTCGTCGTGAACCCAGCCCATCGCCAGTTCGTCGGTTCCCATGTCGGGGCCGGGAACGTAATCCTTGAGATCGGCGATAGCGGCAGCAAAAGCACGGACTAACTGTTCCTTGTCCCGGGACGGCATTTTCGGATCGGCGAAGATCACCGATTTTCCGCCGCCGTGCGGTAGGCCGGCCGCTGCATTCTTGAGTGTCATCGCACGGGCCAGCCGGCATGCTTCGCCGGCGGTGACATCGGGGGCCATGCGCACGCCGCCGATCGCCGGGCCGCAGGCGGTGTTGTCCACTACCACTACCGCCTTGAGTCCCACGTGCAGCAAGGAAATATGCAAGATCTTGGATGGACCGAGGTCATCCACGAATGTAGAGATGTCTTCCATCAACCGGATGCCTGCAGGACACGTGCCAAGGTCAGGACCTGGCCCACGGCCGCGCCCGTTAGAAAGCCAAGGCTGGGCGCAGGGGACCGAGAAGGTGCGCCATCTGAAGCCGCGCTCGCCTGTGCCGTGTTTTCACCGTGGGGATGCTCGCGTGCAACAGACCTGCAGTCTCGGCGATGCTGAGCTGCTGCACGTCCCTGAGGTGGATCATGCGTCGATAAGGCGCGGGTAGTTTGGCGAGCGCTGTCTGGAGCGATCTGACGGTTTCACGCCGCTCGCATTCCTGGAATGGAGAGGCTGCGGGGTCAACCACGCTCACATAGATGAGCGGAGCCTGGTCGATGGAGACCAGCCGAGAGGTCACGCGCTTCCTCTGCCATTGCCGCACCTCATTGACCGCGATCTTAGTCAGCCAGGTCCTGAAACTGGCCTCATCACGAAACTGCTCCAGCTTGGTGAGCGCTTTCAAGACCGTCTGCTGAATGAGGTCCTCCGCGTCCGGGTCATCTCGCATCCTGGCGCGAACCAAACGGAACAGACCCGGCAGATGGGGGTGCAGCAAATCGGCGAACAGTTCTGTACGGCCATCCAGGACTTGGCCGATCAACCGAGCGTCGTTCTGCCGGGACAGCAGCTCATTGAAGGCCGGAACGAAGTCGTTCGGAGTCGTCATCCTGGTGTGCCTTTCGCGTTGCAGCAACCTGGACCTACTGCAGCTTCGATGCCGGAAGCTATGTACGCATCCTGCGGGGCGGGTGCCGCCTTGCTGAGGGAAATTGCACAGGTCTTGTTGGGCGAAAGCACCCAATTCGGCCCGTACCCGCCTTCACTATTGCGAATGACGGATCACCTCGACTGAGCACAGCGCGTGTATCGCGACGGCTTCCGAAACGCTGCCGATCAGGAAGCGATCGATCCCGCGCCGGCCGTGCGAACCCACCACGATCAGGTGTGCGCCACACTCGGCGGCTTCCTGGAGAATGATCTCTTTGGGCGTAGCGGAAGGAGCGGCCGCGGTTCCCGACGCCGGCAAACTTCCTTCGCGGATGATCTTTTCGGCCGACCTCACGGCTCCTTGCGCTCGCTCGATGGCCGCTTCCTCGAGCTTTTTCATAGCCGCCGGGTCCAAGCGATGCCGATCAGCGGCCGCTGGAAGGCGTATCGGATGTTCCGCTACGCTCAGGATTCGAACCTTCGTTCCCGACGGCCACGGGCGTTCGGCTATCGATCGCGCTGCGGCTTCCGAGCATTGGGATCCGTCGGTCGCCAGCAGGATCTTCATCGCTCCCGGAACGGCTTCGGCGCGCACGATTTCGACCGAGCAAGGCGCGGATCGAAGCACGGCGCGAGCCACGCTGCCGAGAAGAAATCGCCTTACAGACGTTACTCCGTGCGAGCCAACTACGACCAGGTCGGCGCCCATCTCTCGGGCGCGATCAACAATTGCAGCTTTTGCGTCGCCGCATGACACCAGCGTAGTGGGCTGAATGCCAGACGAACGGAGCTGTTGCGCCGCAGCTTGCACGGACTCGTCAGCCATCTGATTGAGCGTCTCCATCAAGGACGGAACGTCCCAGGCGTACAGCGGCTCGACCACGCTCAGGACCTCGACAGTCGTGTTCGGAGGCCAGGGACGGTCCGCCACAATTGCGACCGCACGATCGCTTTGCGCTGAAGAATCGACCGCCAGAAGAATCTTCATGTTGACTCGTTCCCCGCCATCCCTTGGGCTTCTGCAACCCGAGGCCCAAGGCCACGGACGGCTTCATCTCGCATGGTATTGGACGTGCATCTCAGTGGCACAGGCGCACCATGGCATGCATGCACATCCGGCTGAATCCCGCCAGGATGGGGTCGGAGACGGAGGTCCTGGAGCAGAGCCTCCGCAAGCTCATCGTCGGCCAAGACGAAGCGATCCAAGCCATTGTCCGTGTTTACCAGATGCACTCGACCGGCATGAGCCTGCCCGGACGGCCGATTGCGAACTTCCTGTTTCTGGGACCTACCGGATCGGGCAAGACCCGCATCGTGGAAGCCACCGCCGAGTGCTTGCTCGGGAATTCCCGGGCGCTGGTCAAAATTGACTGCGGCGAGTTCCAGCACAGCCATGAAATCGCCAAGCTCATCGGTTCCCCTCCTGGTTACATGGGGCATCACAATACAAATCCCCTGTTGAGCCAGGAAGCGCTGGACCAGCATTTCACCTGCAAGACGAAAATCAGTTTCGTTCTCTTCGACGAGATCGAGAAAGCCAGCGACGCGCTGTGGAACCTGTTGCTGGGCATCCTGGACAAAGGGACGCTTACGCTCGGCGACAACCGCAAAGTTGATTTCTCCCGAGCGATGATCTTCATGACCAGCAATCTGGGAGCAGCGGAAATGAGCGCTTTGCTCAGCCCCAGGTTTGGGTTCGCGGTCCAGACACAGGGGTCGGGGGAAACCGGCCGGTTGGAGAACAAGATCGGCCGGAGCGTGCAGGAAGCGGCGCGGAGGAAATTCGCGCCCGAATTCATCAATCGCCTGGACAAGATTGTCACTTTCAAGCCGCTCGGAACGAACCAGCTGCGCCAAATCCTGGATATAGAACTCAAGCGGGTTCAGAAGCGGATCTTTAGTGGCGGACCACGGCGCTCTTTCATCTTCACCGCCACCAATCGCGCCAAGGAACTGCTGCTGAGAGAAGGCACGGATGCAAAGTACGGTGCGCGGCACTTGAAGCGCGCCATCGAACGGCTGTTAGTACAACCGATGTCCAATCTGATCGCGACCGAACAAGTCCGCGGCGGCGACTGCATTCGGATCGACCTGGACCGATCTGTGGACCGGCTGAATTTCATCAGGGAAGAGGAAGGCCTGGCCGTTAGCGCCATGACGGAGCTGGTCGGCTTCGCCCTGCCGGCAGCGGCCATGGCTACCAGCACTTCCGCGCCACTGGAGACGATAAGGACATGGACCAGCACGCTCTTCAAATGACAACCGAGCCACGCACTCCCACGCGGGAAGAGCTTGAAGCGCGTGCGAGCAAGCCGGACGAAGAATCGCTGCGCCTGCACGCCTTCTATCAGGGCAAGATGCAGGTTGTGCCCAAGTGCCCGATCTCGAGCGCCCGCGACTTTGCTTATTGGTACACGCCCGGCGTGGCGGCGCCGTCGAAGGCGATTCAAGCCGATCCTTCCAGAGTCTACGAGCTGACCAACAAGTCCAATCTGATCGCCGTCGTGTCCGACGGGTCTCGCGTTCTCGGCCTTGGAAACATCGGGCCACACGCAGGTCTTCCGGTGATGGAGGGCAAGGCGTTGTTGTTCAAATATCTGGGCGGCGTGGATGCCGTGGCGCTTTGTCTGGCGACTCAGGATGCTCGGGAATTCACGCGCGCGGTCCAGCTTCTGGAACCTGCCTTCGGCGCGATCAATCTCGAGGACATCGCACAGCCTCGTTGCTTCCGCGTGCTGGCGGAGTTGCGCAAGACCATGCCGATTCCCGTATGGCACGACGACCAACAAGGCTCGGCCACGGCGCTGCTGGCCGGCTTGATCGGGGCGCTAAAAGTTGTTGGAAAGCGCATCGATTCCATCCGCATCGCGATGATCGGGATGGGCGCCGCCAACTTCGCGACCTACGGGTTGCTCAAGACCTACGGCGTCGATCCGGCGCAGATCGTGGCTTGCGACAGCCGGGGGACCCTGCACCGGGGCCGCCGCGATATCGAGGATCGGCAGACAGACCTGGCCGAGAAGTGGGCGGTGTGCCAACAAAGCAATCCGGACCAGGTGACGGGCGGGATACAGCAAGTGCTCCGGGGAGCGGACGTGTGCATCGCTTTCGCTTGCTCCAACCCGAAGCTGATCGACCCCGCTTGGATCCGTAGCATGGCCAAGGATGCGATCGTGTTCGCCTGCGCCAACCCATCGCCCGAGATCTGGCCCTGGGATGCGAAGGCCGCCGGGGCCCGGATCGTGGCGACCGGCCGCAGCGATTTCCCCAACCAACTGAATAACTCGCTGGTATTCCCTGCGATCTTTCGTGGAACGCTGGATGCGCGAGCAGTGACCATCAGCGATGACATGGCACTGGCGGCCGCGATCGAACTGGCTCGCTGCGCCGAGGAGCTCGGCCTGAGGGAGGACGCGGTGCTGCCCCGCATGACGGATTGGCAGGTGGTTCCGCGCGTAGCCGCCGCGACCGCGATGAAGGCGCAAGAGCTCGGCCTGGCGCGCGTCACGCGCACTCGCGAAGAGTACCTGGAGAGCGCGACTCGCCGCATCTTGGATTCCCAGCGCATGTTGAAGGTGCTGATGCAGGAGGGTGTAATCGCGGAGTTACCTGAGCCGGCCGGCGAGATAGCGCACCAACTCGCCCAAGGTGCCAAGACTCCGGTAGTCTGATTCAGGAATCTCGACCTTTAGCTCCTCGTGCAGTCCGATCATCAGGTTCAGATAGTCGAACGAGTCGATATCCAGAGCCTCTCGCAAGTTTTCTTCTGAATTGATTTGATCCAGGTTGGCCTCGGGAGCAATCCTTCGCAGGATTTTGAACACCGCATTTTTGATCTCCGGGTCGCTCATAGCTTCTCCGGTTCCTGCAGATGCTGGTTCAGCGCGGTCAGGAACTGTGCGCCGCGATGGCCGTCGGTGGCGCGATGGTCGCCAGCCAGCGTGGCTGTCACCACGGGCCGGATTCCGAGCATTCCATTCTCCGCCCAGGGCGACTGGATGATCCTGCCGAAGCCGATCAGCGCCACCTGCGGCGGATAAATCACTCCGTGAACTGTCTCCACTCCCAGATCGCCAAGATTGGTGATGGTGACGGTGGCGTCGGTGATTTCGGAACTGCGCAGCCGGCCGGCTCGGGCCCGCGTGATCAAGTCCCGCAGAGACTGCATCAATTCATCCAGGTTCTTGCGGCCCGCATCCAGGATCGCCGGCACCACCAGGCCGCCCTGTCGCAGCGAGATCGCAAAGCCGATGTGCACCGCTTCCTTGGGCTGAAGCTGATCGTCAATCCAATAGCCATTCAGCTCGGGTACATCCTGCAACGCGCGCGTGACGGCCTTGATGAGCAGGATCACGCTCAACAGCCGGTCGCTTACGGAACGCTTGCGATTCTCGGCTTCCAGGAATTTCAACGCTCGTTCGAGATCGATTCTGGTCTCGAGATAGTAATGCGGGATCTCGCGATTTGACCGCGCCATGGCGGCCGCGATGGCCCGGCGCATGTCGGCTCGGAAGCCGGGCGCAACCGCGGGCTTTTCCACCGGCGCTTTCTTCAAAGCCTCGGCCGCTCGGTCAACATCTTCTTTTGTAATCTCTCCGTGCGGACCGGTGCCCTGCACCTGACCGAGATCGACGCCGAGCTCCTGGGCCACGCGACGAGCGAGCGGCGAGACTCGAAGACGAGTGGCTGGAGGCATTGGCGCGGGCGCGGACGGTGCGGGCGCGGACGGTGCGGGTGCAGGCGGCGCGGGCTGGATCGCTTCATGAACCAGCGCGGCGGGTGCCTGGCCTTCTTCCCGAATCACCGCCAGCACGGCGCCCACCGGCAGGGTCTCTCCCGGCTGGGCCAGAAGCTGATCGACAACACCGTCGTGATAGACCTCGACCTCGATGTCGGCTTTTTCGCTTCGCACCACGCCGATGATGTCGCCGCGCTGGATGCGATCGCCCGGCTTGACGCTCCACTCGATCAGGGTGCCTTCCTCCATGTCCGCACCCAGGCTCGGCATGCGGAACTCAGCCATGCGCGGGCACCATCGCTTCCACGGCCGCGGCGATGGCAGCAACCTGAGGGAAGGAAGCATCCTCGAGATGCTTGGGATAAGGCGTCGGCACTTCGACTCCGCAGATTCGCTCGACCGGCGCATCCAGCTCGTAGAAGGCTTTCTCCTGGATGCGGGCGCAGATTTCGGCGGAAATGCCGCCACTGCGCCAGCCTTCATCCACCACCAGCGCTCGGTGAGTTCGCCCGACAGACTCCAGGAACGTGGCCTCGTCCAGCGGCCGCAGGGTGCGAAGGTCGATCACTTCCGCTTGGATGCCCTTCTTGGCCAGCATCTGCGCGGCATCCAGGGATTTCCAAAGCATGGCCCCATAAGTGATGATCGTGACATCGCTGCCGGCGCGACGCACTCGCGCCCGCTCGATGTCCACCGGGCCCGCGTCGGCCGGCAATTGCCCTTTCATGTTGTAGAGGCCGGCGTGCTCGAAGATCAGGACGGGATCCGGATCTTCCAGCGCTGTGCCGAGCATTCCTCGCGCGTCTTCGAGCGTGGCGGGCGCCAGAACTCGGATTCCTGGGATGTGCGCGAACCAGCCTTCCAGGCTGTGCGAGTGCTGTGCGGCTACCTGCCTGCCTCCACCGGTCGCCATCCGGATCACCACCGGCACGTTGAACTGGCCGCCCGACATGTGCAGAAATGTAGCGGCGTTGTTCATGATCTGGTCGAGCGCGAGCAGGCTGAAGTTGACGGTCATGATCTCGACGATCGGCCGCATGCCGCCCAGCGCGGCGCCGATTCCCGCACCGACGAACGCCGACTCGGACATGGGCGTGTCGCGAATCCGCTCGGGACCGAATTCCTCGAGCAGTCCCTTGGACACCGCGAAGCAGCCGCCGTAGCGGCCGACGTCCTCGCCCATCAGGAACACGCGGTCATCTTTGCGCATGGCCTCGCGGATCGACTCGCGGATGGCTTCACGATAGCTCGATGGAGCCTGTGCGGCGGTCATGTCGGCCTCCGTTCGCTATAGACGAAGCGCTCCAGATCCGTCACCGGCTCCCAGGTCCCCGCCTCAGCGAAGGCCACGGCATCGTCGATTTCGGCTGCGATGTCGCGCTCCAGGCGCTCCAGATCGGAGTCGAGGATGGCTCCCTGTTGCTTCAACGACGACTCGAGATTCGAAATAGGGTCGCGCTTTTTCCACTCTTCGACTTCCGCCTTGGCTCGATACAGCTCGGGATCGTACATCGAGTGCGCTCGAAAACGATAGGTCCTGCACTCCAGAAAGAAAGGACCTTTTCCGGCGCGGATCGCGGCGAGCGCCTTCTGCGCAGCGGCTTCGACTGCGAAAACGTCCATTCCATCGACGGCCTCGGCGGCCATCCCGTAGGCGGCGGCCTTCTTCGCCAGGTCGGTTGCGGATTGGGCCAGATCCAACCGCGTACCCATCGCGTACAGGTTGTTCTCGCACACGAACAGGACCGGCAGCCGCCAGAGTGTAGCGAGATTCAGGCTCTCGTGAAATTCCCCTTCGGCGACGGCGCCATCGCCGAAGAAGCAGCCCGTGACAGTTGTTTTTCCGCGCATCTGGTCGGCCAGGGCGAGGCCGACCGCCACAGGCAAACCTCCGCCGACAATGGCGTTGCCGCCGCAGAAGCGAGTCTTGGCGTCGAACAGGTGCATCGAGCCGCCTCGCCCGCGGCTGCAGCCTTCCTGCTTGCCGTAAAGCTCCGCCATGATGGCGCGAGCCGGGATTCCGCGGACCAGTGCGTGGCCGTGCTCCCGGTAGGTCGCGACGATGCCATCCTCAGGCCCTAATGCCTGCACCACGCCAACTGCCACGGCTTCTTCGCCGTTATAAAGATGTAGAAAGCCGCGGATCTTCGCGGCGGTGTAGAGCTCGGCGCAGCGCTCTTCGAGCCGGCGAATACGCAACATCTGCTTCAGGCATTCGATAGCGTGCGTGCGTTCCACCGCCGGCGCGGACTGAACTTCCAAGGGAGGACTCATACGGCAGACTCCAAAGTGGATGTGTCGCCTTCGGGCAGCCCCAGCTCGCGCATCTTGAGCAGCCGCCGCATGATCTTGCCGCTGCGGGTCCTGGGCAGGCTCTTTTGGAATTCGATCTCCTTCGGCGCCACAACCGATCCTAACCTCTTTCGCGCGAAGCCCAGCAGATCGAGGCGTAACTCTTCGCTGGGCGGGCAGCCGGGTTTCAGCGACACGAAAGCCTTCACCAGCTCTCCGATGATGGGATCGGGCTTGCCGATGACGCCCGCCTCCGCCACGGCCGGATGCTCCAGCAGCACGCTCTCAACTTCGAACGGACCGACCATATGACCGGCGGTCTTGATGATATCGTCGGCGCGTCCGACGAATTCGTAGTAGCCGTCGGCGTCGCGCCTGGCAAGGTCGCCGGTGATGTACCATCCGCTCTGGAAGCATTTCCGGTAGCGCTGGTCTTCGTGCAGGTAGCCGCGAAACATGGAGGGCCAGCCGGGCTTGAGCGCCAGCTCACCATCAACGCCCGGCTCGGGGATCGGCTCGACGGTCTTTTCGTCGATGCGGCGTACGATGGCCGCCTCCACTCCCGGCAGCGGCCGGCCCATGGATCCTGGCCGGATGTCCATGGACGCGAAGTTCGCGATCATGATGCCGCCGGTCTCGGTCTGCCACCAGTTGTCGTGGATCGGCAATCCCAGCGCCTGCTGTCCCCACAGCACCGCGGCCGGATTCAGAGGCTCTCCCACGCTGGCGATGAAACGCAGATGCCGCAGATCATATTGCTTGCGAGGCTCGATGGGCAGCCGCATCAGCATGCGGATCGCGGTGGGCGCGGTGTACCAGACACTGACGCGCTGCTGTTCCAGGATGCGATACCAGCGCTCGGCGTCGAAATCGGCCTCGTCGACGATGTTGGTCACGCCCAGCGCGAGCGGCGCGATGATCCCGTACGAAGTGCCGGTGACCCAGCCTGGATCGGCCGTGCACCAGAACACGTCGCCGGGATGCAAATCCAGAACATATTTCCCGGTCATGTAGTGCATGAGCACGGCCTGATGGACGTGAATCGCTCCTTTCGGCGTTCCGGTGGTGCCGCTGGTGAAATGCAGCAGGGCGTGTTGTTCGGGATCAGTCGGGGGAATCGTGAATTCGCCCGATGCCGCGGCCAGACCCTGCTGAAAGGAACAGACGTCCTCGGCCACGTCCTGGTCGCTGTCGGCCAGGAGCACGTGTTTCAGCATGGGCAGCGAAGCGCGCAACTGAGCCACGTTTTTTCGATACAGGCGAGTGGTCGTCACCAATACCTTCGCTTCACCCTTCGAAAGCCTCTGCTGAAGAGGTTCCGGACCGAACGCGGAGAACAGCGGGCAGAACAGGCTGCCGTTCTTCAGCGTGCCCAGCGCGGTGATGTAGAGTTCGGGAATGCGGCCGGCCAGAGCGAAGACCGCGTCACCTTTCCCAATGCCGAGCTGTCCCAGCAGATTCGCGAAGCGGTTGGTTTTCTCCTTCAGGTCCGCGTAGGTGAAGTCTTCAGTTTGGCCCTCTCTGCTGATCCAGCGGAGAGCAAGCTGATTGCGGAGGGCGCCGTTGGCGTGCCGGTCCACTGCTTCGTGGGCGATGTTCAGCCCGCGGCCGCCGGGCAGCCCGTCCAGTTCCCGCCGGATCGCTTCCCAGGAGAACCCAGCGCAGGTCTTCTCGTAGCAGGCAAGATTGGGCGGAACCGTCCAGGCACTTGGATCCTTCTTAATGGGCTCCCAGGACATAACTCTCAAGACGCCTTGCTTGGATAGTGACGATGAGCATGTGAACTTCCAGCAAATGCAGGCAACCGATTCAGAATGCGGGCCTTGCAGAGGATGGAAGTGCGCAACCTCGCGCCGTGAAACTGCGGGATTTAACCCACAATCTGCCGAGACGAGTCCGCTTCCTCATGTCCGAATCCGTTCCCGAGCAGCAGCAGAGGCACCTCGACTTCGCGCAACAGGGCTTCGAAGGATTCGACGTCCTTGAGCAGTTGCCGATCCGCCAGAACCAGCAGAACCGCTCCTTCGTCTTTCACCGCGCGCAGCAGGCTGGTTTTTTGGTCCGGATCGACTCGCCGGTATCGGACTTCGATGGCCCGGCCTTGCAGCAGGCTCCGAATCTCGGCCAGCGTCTTCTCATAGTCGGCTGTGCAGACCAGAACCGTGATGCCTTGGGCCCCAGGTCTCGCCAGCGAGGCGGTGACCAGCAAGGCGCTCTTGGAAGCCGGTGAGCCGTCATAGTAGACCGCCAGCCGCAGGTTGCCTAGCACGGCGCGTCGCGAGATCAGCAGCAGGGGAATCCTGCTGGTCGCGAGCTCGAGCGCAGTGGAACCGATTCGCAACCGGCTGCCGGAGGACCAGCCCAGCCTGCCGATGGCCACGATGTCGCTTTGGCCGGCCGCGGTCCGCAACACGGATGTGACCTCGCCACGCACGGTCTGAAATGACCATCGCAGTTGAGCGCGATGCGCGGCGGCCGCCAGCGTGTTTCGGATTTGCTCGGACTGAGCTCTCAGCTTGCGCTCCATGATGGCGCGGTTCAGAGGAGCCTGGCTGGCGGCCGGATACGCGATCTCTCTGGCGGAGGGGGAATCCGCCATGCGAAGCAGCGCAACGTCCTCGACAAACAAACCGGCCAGCTCGGCCTCCATCCTGGCCGCTAGGTCGACGGCCATTTCCAGCGCCGCCACACTGTCCGGGGAGGCATCCAGCGCGACCAGAATCCGCCGGATCGCATGGCTGGTGTCGGGATCGCTCACAGTTGTGTCTCGGTGAGTATTCGCCGCCCGGCCGCCAGCCGCTTTTGAGCCAGCTCGATCAGGCGCGTCTCGACTCTCTGGTTCACGCTTCCCTCGGGAAACCTTCCGGAGGCGTCGCGCTCGCCGGCCGGTATGCCGGTCAGAATCTCGATGCCCTGGTCGATGGTCTCCACCGCATAGACGTGGAATTTGCCGGCTTGGACGGCCTCCACGACATCGCGCCTCAGCATCAGATGCCGGATGTTGGAGCTCGGGATCAGCACTCCTTGTCCATCCAACGTCCCTCGATTCCTGCACAGATCGAAAAATCCTTCGATTTTCTCGTTGACGCCTCCGATGGCCTGAATCTGCCCATGCTGGTTGACGGACCCGGTGACAGCCAGGGATTGCTGGATGGGCAAACCGGAAAGGGCGGAAAGCAGCGCATACAGTTCCGCGGATGAGGCGCTGTCACCTTCCACCGCGCCGTAGGACTGCTCGAAGACCAGGCTCGCGGACAGCGACAGAGGATGATCCGGAGCATAGCGCGCGCCGAGAAAGCCGGAGAGAATCAGCACGCCTTTCGAGTGAATGGGGCCGCTCAGCTCCACTTCCCGCTCGATGTCGATGACCTCGCCCCTGCCGAGCCGGATGCGCGCGGTGATCCGGCTGGGATGTCCGAAAGCGAAGTCCGCCAACTGGATCACCGAGAGGCCGTTCACTTGGCCGACTCGTTCGCCTTGCGTGTCGACCAGAATCGTACCGTGCAGGAACTCCTCGAGCAACCGGTCCCGCAGCCGGTCCGCGCGATGGATCTGGGCATCGATAGCCCGTTGAACATCCTCAGCCGTGACAGCGGGCCGCGCCGCTTCGCGCGCCCAGTAATCCGCTTCCCGGAGCAAGTCCGCCAGCGTTCTGCGGTGCGCCAAGACTTTTTGTGCGTCTCCCGCCAGGCGCGAGCTCTGTTCGATGACACGTCCCACCGCGCCACGGTCGAACGGGAGCAGAGCGTCCTGGCGAGCGATGGTCCCGATCAATCGCGCGTACAGCAGATGGCTATCGGCGTTTCGCTCCATGCGCTCTTCAAAATCGGCGGCCACCTTGAAAAGCTCGCCGAACTCGGTATCGAGCGAGGAGAGCAGGTAATAGAGCAGTCTTTCGCCCACCAAGACGACTTTGACGTTCAGTGGAATCGCCTCGGGCTCCAGCGAGACTGTACTCACCAGGCTCAACATCTGCCCGAGTGACTCGATGCGAATCTGGGAGGACTGCAAAACTCGCTTGAGAGCGTCCCAGGCATACGGTTGAACCAGCAGCTTGTAGGCGTCCAGAATCAGATAGCCGCCGTTGGCACGATGCAGTGCTCCCGGCCGGATGAGATTGAAGTCGGTGGAGAGCGCTCCCATTTGCGCTATGTATTCGATCTCGCCGACCAGGTTCTGATAAGTGGGATGGTCCTCGTACACCACGGGTGCGCCATGGTTCGCGCTATGATCCACCAGAACATTTACCTGGTAGCGGCGGAAGAAGGCCGGGCCCTTGGGCGCGTGAGGCAGAAACATTCCCATCAATGCTGCCAGGGGATTGTCCGGCGGCGTCAGGAACTCATCCACGTTTGCGATCACGTCCTGCTGAATGCGGTCCAGGAACCCGACCACTTCCGGCAGGTCGGCGTGCTTCTTCCGCAGATCCTCGATGGAGTGGCCCACTGCGAACGCCGCCACTTCATCGTTCAGCGCTCGAATCTTCTCCCGCACTTCCTGCTGCCACTTTGGCACCTGGTGCAGGACGGCCTGCAGCTTCTGCTGCGTTTCGGACATGGCCGCCTCGATCCGCTGATGTTCCGGTTCGGGCAACTGCTCGAACGCCTCCGGGCTGATCACCTCGCGATTTCGCGTCGGCGCCAGTATCCAGCCAGTGGGAGTCCGAAGCAATGCGACGTCTTTCTCGCCGGCCTCCCGTTGTATTTCTTCAAAGGCCTTTTCCTGGCGATCCTTGAGTTCCTGTTCAACGACCTGCTTGCGCGCCCGGTAGCTCTCAGATTCGAATGCGGACGGGATGGCGGAGCGCAGATGGTCGATCAACCGGTGCACGTCATCGCGCAGCAGCACGCCTCGGCCGGGTGGAAGCTTCAGCGCATGCGGCGTCTCCGGACTATCGAAATTATTGATATAACACCAGTCATCTGCAGGCGGCTCTTGGGCAGCCCTTTTTTGCAGGAAGGCGCTAACGCTCGCATACTTGCCGGTTCCGGCGGGTCCCAGCAGATAGAGATTGAAGCCCTGCCTGCGGATGCCGACGCCGAATCGGACGGCTTCGAGCGCGCGTTCCTGGCCGACGAACTCGGTGAGGTCTTCCAACTCGGCGCTGGTGTTGAACTTGAATTCCGCCGGATCACAGCGGCGGAACAGGGCCTCCGGGGGCAAGCATTTTGTATCGACAGCCGTGACCATGCGCGCCTATCGCCGCACCTCGGCCTCACGCGCCTGTTCCCGCGAGACCAGCTTGGCCAGTTCGCCCATCTCCTCGGCCAGCAGTTGGATCAAATCATCCAGAGACAGGATACCCACCAGCCCGCCGTTGCGATCGACTACCGGCATTCGGCGGATGCCGTTCATGCGCATGTGTTGCATGCATTCAAAAACGCCCTGATCCTCCCGGACCGTCACCAGTTCCCGGACTCCCAGGTCGCCGAGTGCAAAAACGGCCGGATCCAGGGCTTCGGCAACCACGTTGCGAACGATGTCCCGATCTGTGATGATCCCGATGGGAACCACGCGGCCGCCGGCCTCTTCTCGAGCCACCACAAGATTACCCACGTGGTGCTTGGCCATCAACTTAGCAGCCTCTCGAACGGTCGTATCCCGGCCCGCGATGACGACATCGCGCACGCAAATGTCACCTACCGGCATTGTGTACCTCCGCAAGTTTCTCCGTGAAACTACGGGTCGTTGTGCACGTCAGGGTCCACCCAAGGTAGGACTGATATCAGACGGGCGCGGGCTGTTGGACTGGCTGCGCGGCCTGAACCTGTTGAATGAGCGCTTCCACGGTTGCCTGGCGCTCCTTCAGGCCCACACGGAAGTTGGCGGTATCGGTTTGCCGGATTTCAACAAGCAATTCTTTTTGTTCGCTTTGCAACAGCTCCAGGATCAGGCTCAACTGCGGCCCCGACAGAACAAGTGGCTGTGTCATGCGCCCTGGCTCCTGAGTTGGCAGCAAGACGAATGCCACAAACGGAGAAATCCGGCGCCGGCGCGCTAGAATAGTTGCAGGAAGTTCCACCGCACTGAAGACCCTAGCTGTCCAACTCACCGAACTAAGCCAGGAATCCGAGCTTTTCGAAGTCATCGACGCCCAACGCCTGCGCTGCCTGGCGTGCGGACATCGCTGTCCTATCGGAGCGGGCTTCCAGGGCGTATGCAAAGTTCGATTCAACCGCGGCGGAAAGCTGTTCGCTCCCTATGGGTACGTGAACACTGTCCAATGCGACCCCATCGAAAAGAAGCCGTTCTTTCACGTGCGGCCGGGTGCGCTGGCGCTCAGCTTCGGCATGCTGGGGTGTGATCTGCATTGCGGCTACTGCCAGAACTGGGTTTCGTCGCAGGCGCTCCGCGACACGCGTTCGGCTATCGATTTCACCCGGGCCCAGCCGGAGCAGATCGTCGACGCCGCGCTGCGGCATGGTGCGGACGCAGTGGTGAGCACCTACAACGAACCGCTGATCACGGCCGAATGGGCGGTGGAGGTCTTTCGCCGGGCGCGCCAGGCCGGGCTATTGACGGGCTTCGTGTCCAATGGAAACGCGACGCCCGAGGTCTTGCGCTACCTTCGCCCTTGGCTGGACCTCTACAAGGTGGACTTGAAGAGCTTCGACGATCGCCGCTATCGCGAGCTGGGCGGGCGGCTGGGGCCGATCCTGGATTCCATCCAGCAGATTCATGAGATGGGCTTTTGGCTGGAGATCGTGACGTTGATTGTGTCCGGCTTCAACGACTCGCTAGCAGAGCTCGAAGCCATGGCGAAGTTCATCGCCGGCGTTTCGGCTGACATCCCCTGGCACGTGACCGCTTTTCATCCGGACTACAAGATGATCTCTCCCGGGGACACTTCCGCCAAAACCCTGCTGCGTGCGGTGGAGATCGGACGGGCGGCCGGATTGAAATTCGTGTACGCCGGCAACCTGCCAAGCGAAGTCGGCGGCTGCGAAGACACGTGCTGCCCCGCCTGCGACGCGACGCTGATCCGCAGGCGCGGGTTCCGGATTCTTGAAAATCGCATGAGCGATGATGCGGCTTGCCCGGAATGCGGCGTCAGAATCCCGGGCGTGTGGATTCGGCCGACGCTAGCGAACGTGGCCGACCCGCAACGGAATTGATCACGCCGCGGCGACGGCGATCGGCTTCGCCTTGGCCGCGGGTGTTAGAACGGATTACGACTCGGTTCTCTTCGCCTCAAACGTATTTCGGCGGGCGAACGCGAACCGGCTCATGCCAAGCAGCGCAGCGCCCAACAGAAGCAGCGAACTGGGTTCAGGCACGGGTGCGGTTGTGTCGAAGGTAAACGCGGTGGGTGTCCCATCCCAACTCGCGCTGGCGCCGTTGGAGGCCCATAGCCAGAAGGGGTCGGCAATACCATAGCCCGAGGAAAACGGGTTCCCCCCAACAGCGGTCAGATCACTGAAGTCCTGCACCACAATTCCGGCGTCTTGACCAATCAGGCCGTACGACCCTACAAAGTTGTTGCCATCGGTGGAATAGGTATCCCCAACATATTCAACAACTGAAGAACCGGAACCCGAAACCCAGCGCAAACCGCCGGAGACATGCTCGCCAACAATGTTCCCGTTCAGGTCAACAAAGTTGAAGAAGAGAATTGCCTTATCTTCAGCGGTGGCATTGCTGTCTGCAGTGATAGACTGGCCGCCTGCGAATCCCAAGGCGAAGCCGTTGCTCAGCGGAATGAATGTGAAATCGCTTGCGCTCCACTGAGTCGGATATGTATATGTCTGGGTATTGCCGTCGTAGTAATAATTCACAATGCCCAGGCTGGTGAAAGTGAATTGGAGAGAGCCGATATCGCAGGTTGTGCCGATCACGTCGGCTAGGCTGCCGCTGCTACACACTGGGTCCGCGAATGCGGAACCCGCGAAAAGGGCACAAAAGAGTGAGAGAGATACTGCGCGACGACAGAATATCGTTTTGTTCCGCGGATGTTCTAGACGTGCCGGATTAGCCAGAAAGCTGTAACGATTCGAAGGCATGGGTGATTCCTTTCTCGCATTCTGGTGCGCTCGGACGATTAACGAACCCCAAAGCTGCTAGCACGAAACGTGCCAAATAGCCGGTGTTGTGCGACTGTGACTAGGATCGGGAATTCTCACTGCCGAAATCCCAAGGAGCCGGACTCGGCCAACGCCCGCGAGCATGGCCGAGCCCCAACGGCATTGATCACGCCGCGGCGACGGCGATCGGCTTCGCCTGGGCCGCCGGCGCTTTGGCTGCCGTGATGTGGAGCATGCCCTTGTCGAGCGTAGCGCGGGTCTTGTCTATATCGATGGGCTGCGGCATTGCGAACCGCCGGCATACGTTGTTCGGGCCAAACTCCGTCCAGAGCACCTTGGCCTCCTCGGCCTTCTTCTCCGGCTTGATCTCGGCGTGCACCACGATCTCAGAAGGCGTGGCCGTGACCTGCACCTCGCCGGCGTCGAAGCCTGGTAGCGTCATCTGGAGTTGGTACCCGTCGCCCTTCTCGTCCAATTCCGCAGCCGGCCAGCCGAATACTTCATGCTCCGCCCGGAACCAATCGTCGAGCGCATGTCCTAACGCTCGCCCTCGCTTCTCGAACAGCTCGAATGCCCGCTGACGGACATCCGCAAAACGCTTCTCCATTTCCTCGAAGATCGGAAGCGGCTGCATGCCTGGCTTTTCGATCTTCTGAACAGTGATATTTGCCATAGTTACACCTCCAGTCCGTGTCAGGACAAAGCCCACGTAGCAGTTCTGGTGCCATCCGCCAACTCCTCCGTTGAGACGCCGGCATCGTCTCTTGGTATCTCGATTGCGGTGTCGCCAGATGTACATGACCAGGAGATCCTTTCTACCACCAGTCGCCGCACTCGCCACGCGTGCAGGTCTTGCAGACCACACCATCGCTCTGCCGCAGCCTCGCACGAAAGGTGAGACCTCGCTGGAGCACTGCTTGTTGAACCGAAGGTCGGTTCGCAGCTATCGTGACGTCCCCCTTTTACTGGACGCCGTCGGACAGCTTCTCTGGGCGGCGCAGGGCGTCACCGCCGAAGGGCATCTCCGGACCGCTCCTTCGGCCGGAGCTCTTTACCCGCTCGAAGTTTATCTGGTGGCCGGCAATGTGGACGGCGTCTCGCCGGGACTCTATCACTACCGGCCGGAGCGGCACGAGCTATTGCTCGTAAAGCCTGGCGACCTCAGGCAGGAACTGGCGCGAGCGACCTTCGAACAGGACTGCGTCCAGAGCGCCGCTGCAACGATCCTGTTCGCTGCGGTTTACGCACGCACCGGGGGGAAATACGGGCAGCGCGCCACGCGCTACGTCCACATGGAAGCAGGACACGCGGCGCAGAACGTTTGTCTCCAGGCGGCTGCATTGGGGCTTGGAACCGTTACGGTAGGCGCATTCCAGGATGACGAGGTGAAGCGCGTCGCGGAACTCCCGGAATCCCATGAGCCTGTCTACCTGATGCCAGTCGGGCGAAAGTAGTAAGCAGTGCGTCCCACTACCCTCTTTCTGTGCGGAGATGTCATGACCGGAAGAGGGATCGACCAGGCGCTTCCGCACCCGTCCAAGCCCGTTCTGTTCGAGCCGTATGTAGCTTCCGCGCTCGAATATGTCGCCATGGCCGAGAGAGCGAACGGGCCGATTCCCAAACCGGCCGGCTTTTCTTATATCTGGGGCGATGCCCTCGGGGAGCTTGATCGGGTAGCGCCGGCGGCCCGGATCGTTAACCTGGAAACCAGCGTAACCACCAGTGAGACTTACGAGCGCAAAGGCATCAACTACAGAATGCATCCCGCCAACACGCCGTGCCTGACGGCGGCCAAGATCGACTGCTGCGTGCTTGCAAACAATCACGTGCTCGACTGGGGCCACGCCGGACTGACCGAAACACTAGACGCGCTCCACAACGCGGGCATCCGGACGGCGGGAGCAGGGCGAAATCTAACGGAGGCCTTAGAGCCGGCGGTCATCCAGATTGGTGGCGGCGCAAGAGCGCTGGTATTCGGTCTGGGCATGACGGATAGCGGAATACCTTCCGATTGGGCCGCGAACGGCACGCATCCCGGAATCGCTTTGTTGTCAGGACGGTTGCAAACCCAGGTGGGAGGTATCGCCGAAAGAGTGCGCGCCTTGAAACAGCCCGGAGATATCGCGGTCCTGTCGATTCACTGGGGCCCGAACTGGGGCTACCGGATTCCAGAACAGCAGCGAGTCTTCGCTCACCAGCTCATCGACGCCGGCGGGATCGATGTGATTCACGGTCATTCCTCTCACCATCCGAAACCGGTCGAGACTTACAGAGGCAAGCCGATCCTCTACGGCTGTGGAGATTTCCTGAATGACTACGAAGGCATTGCAGGATACGAGGAATTCCGAAGTCATCTGGTCCTGATGTACTTCGTGACAATCGACGCGTCCACAGGAAATCTCCTCCGATTGGAGATGACGCCTCTGGAGATCCAACGTTTTCAGTTGCGACTAGCCGGACATCAGGACGCGGTCTGGTTGCGAGACACCTTGAACCGGGAAGGCAGGCAAAGCGGAACTCAGGTGTTGTTGAAAGACGATCATCGGCTCGTCCTCCAGTGGCATCAGTCTTAGAACGCCACTGCGACAGGACATGGTCATGTTCGTGCTAGGAGGCAGGCATGCGCAGGATTGGAGAAGAAGAAGGCCCGCTCGAATGTCCGCGGTGTAAAGCAGAGGCGACTTGGCTCTTTCTCGACGAAGAGAAGACTGTAGTTGAGATCTTGTGCTCCGACTGTGGCCGCTTCGAAATGTCCCGCACCGAATTCGAAAAGGCGGAATCCGACGCGGTGGAAGCCGCTGAGCGTCGCGAGTGAGGCGCTTGGGCAAGACGTATTGCGCGGCTAGGCCCACCACTTGGGAATATTGACCGCGTGATTTCGCGCGGTTCAAGCTACCGGCCCTGCAAGTATCTCAACTCTCTTTGAAACCAGTCGCGCGCCAGGGCCGCGACTTTTTCGAGAGTGCCAGGCTCCTCAAAAAGATGCGTGGCGCCGGGAACAATCTCGAGCTTCTTCTCTTCCATGTGCAATTGCCGGAAGGCGTCCTGGTTCATGTCGATCACCGGCGTATCCTCGCCGCCGACAATGAGCAGCGTGGAGGCTTTCACCGACGGCAGGGATGCACCGGCAAGGTCCGGACGTCCGCCCCGCGAGACGACGGCGAAGACGTCCTCGGGCCGCCGAGCGGCTGCGACCAGCGCCGCCGCCGCGCCCGTGCTGGCTCCGAAATAGCCGACCAGCAGGTTCCGCGTGTCTGCATCTTTCTTGAGCCACGCGGTTGCTTCGGAGAGCCGCCGCGCGAGCAGAGCGATGTCAAACCGGAGGTGCGCGGTGCGGACGTCGATGCGCTCCTCGTCGGCGGTGAGCAGGTCAAACAACAGCGTCGCCAGCCCTCCCTGCTGCAGCACTCGCGCAACATACTGGTTGCGCGGGCTGTGCCGGCTGCTGCCGCTTCCGTGCGCGAATGCGATGACCGCCGTGGCCTTCTCGGGAATTACAAGATTCCCTTCCAGGCCGGTCGGCGGAATGAGGACACTCCGTTCAATTAGTTCACCAGTTGCTTTCATTGCGCAGACTCCTTTTCCTCTGACTTGCAATGCGTGCCAGCAGTCCGAACCCCAGGCTCGCTGCGGCGACTCCGGTTAACATGCGGGCCGCGGGCGGCCAGTCGCACCGCAGAAGTCCCGGGCGCTCAGTGTTACGCTCGCGGCCGCCTTGCAGAGTGGGGACATTAAAGGCATCGCGGTGGCGTAGCAAATGATCGCAGACCAATGAAACACCTCGGATCGAGCCCACTCCGGAGAGCAACTGCGCCGCCTCATGCTCCAGAACGGCGCCGCTTAGCGTAATCTTCCCATCGTGCGCGATAACGTCGATGGCATGCGGATGAGATGCCAGCCGCCCCAATCTCGCCCGCACTCGCGCCACCAGTTGATCGTCGTCCACCGGCTCGTGCTGCACAATGGATTTCGCGTTGGCGATCCATCCATGTGCGCGATTCGTCAAGTCGGCCCCGGCCCGGTCTGCCGAAGTTCGGGCCTGCCGGCAGGCGCTGGCCGCCTTGTCGCGCAGCACCGCGCGCCGAGACTTGCCGCGATCCGGATCCATCAGATACATCCATCCCGCGCCGACGCCGATGCCGGCAATCAGGAACCGAGCGCCAAATTCTTTTCCCATGTGACCTCCTGTTTCTTGTTCCGGATGCGCGACTACACCCAGCCCATCTAGGGAATTCCACTCAAATCCGCGCTCTACAAGCGCCCTCGGTTAGATGTGAAAAAGGAACAGGTTCGCTTGAAGAGCAATGCTCCAATGGTCCGTGAGCAGCTCGAATTCCATCGGACTGCACCGGCTGTTCATCTGTCCAAAGCGCGATGCCCGGACGAGCGACGGCCTTACTTGGGATAGCCAACCGACTGCGCCAGGACGATTCGCTGATCGGGCCGCAGGCGCATGGTCTTGGCAAGCGCGGTTCGGTCCACCGAGCCGCGTACCACCGTCGCCAGACCCGCGGAAGCGCAGTAGAGGTAAACGTTCTGGCCGATGAATCCGGTATTGGCGGCCGAGTAAAAGACCTTGTCTTCGGCCGGCATGTTTCCCAGCTTGCCGAAATCCGCCACATACACCAGGTTCACCGCGGCATCGCGGACGAAGGCCTGGGTGCCCGTGCTGGCTCGAAGGTCTCCGGAAAGGAGCGGCGTCAGCCGATGCGCGTTCGGCTCGTACAAATACAAGCCCTCCGCCGTGACCACGTAAATGTCGATTTCCTGGCGGTCCATCGCCGATGGGGCCGTGCGCTTGCCGTCCGCCCGATTCACCCCGAACGCCGCCCACAGCAGATTGGAAAGCTCCTGCGGCGGAAGTCTGGTGGCGCTGAATTCGCGCGACGACTTTCGCTCCTTGAGTACCTGCATCAGAGGTTTGCCGCCGTCGGTCTGCGCCGCCGGCAGCTCGACGGGCTTGAGTTCGCCCGCGACGCAGAGTGCGGGCAAGACGATGAGTCCGGCTAAGAGTTTTTTCATAATGTTCTCCTGGAAGCGTCGCGCGCCTGCTCGTTTTTGCGGCGCGCTGAGTTCTAGCCCTTGAGGTCCTCCAGACGGCGGCGAGCGATGTTGAAAGCGCCGTGAACCGCCATAGCGGCGTTCTTGTGCTGCGCCTTAGCGTCCACGTGCTGCACACCCTTTTTCGGCTCGATCTTAGCCATCGCGACTTCGGCGGGAAGTTCCAAGTCGATGAGCACCTTGGATACGCTGCCGCGGCGGGCGTGCTTCGGAAGCTCTACGTCCACCCGGCAGCTAACAATCCGCTCACAGAACTTCTCGAGCTCCGCGAGCTCCTGTCTGATGCGGGTTTCAACCTCGTCTACGGGCGCAGTGTTGTGAAATGAGATCTCTAGAGGACGCAGCATGTCAATTCACCTTCTTTCTTGCTTGGAACCGGGCGTTTGTCCTGCCGAACAACGGGATTAGAGCGCGAGTGCGGCCTGCCGATCGTGCCGGTCTTGATCTTCGAGGCAATACGGTGTCCACGGAAGCTTGTCCAACCGATCAGCCTCAATCGCGTTCCCACAGTCGACACACGTGCCATACGTGCCGCTTTCTATGCGCAGTAACGCATCGCGAACGAGCGCGTAGAGGTTCCAGTCAGATGTCGTTTCCTGAAAAAGAGCTTCCTTGCCCTCCGACGAGACCGTGCTATCCTCAGACTCGGCAGTGCCTAGGGCTCGAGCCTCCGCCTCGGTCCGCGCCATGTCCGCCAGCAGTTCTTGCTCTTTCTCGTGCAATCGTTTGTGCAGTACAGTGGTGTTCATTGAACTTCTTCCTTGCGTATAGCTCTGCACGCCATCTTCCAAGCGCCGGCACACCCCCATCAAGCGAGCGCGTCACCTTCGCCGGAACGATTCCAGGGTCCAGCCGTCTTGCTGCGGTGAGACGGTGTGGCGCAAGACATAGATGTTGCCGTCGTCCGAGCGCACTTTGAAGTACGTTGCATCCGGACTATGCCATTGATCCAACACCGCTTCTACCGAGTGGTCCTGGCCGCCCAGACGAAAGCGCAAGGGGCGCTCCTCAGCCTTATAGCCCGAGTAGCATTCCACTCGCAGTGTCATCCCGAACGACCGTCTCGATTGTATTCGGGGCGGCTTCGCACCGGCTTCCTGGCATTCCTGGGGATCAAAATGGGCTTGCCGTAAGCCGAATTCCTCAGGCGCTCGACTCGCCAGGCGCGAAACACGCGTGGGTTACGGCGGATATCCATCCATTCCTCCTTTCGGGTCGGAAAGGGGAGCCGGCCTTCGTGTCCGGCGCTCCACGCTGCTTCGATCTGCAACCCCGATTCCAATCCTGGGCCGGCTACTCCGAGCCGCCTGGAGGCAAAGTTGCGAGCTTCGCCCCTCGGCGATGTGCTCCCTGTTCGTGGCCGAACTGCCGGCCGGCGTACATGTCGAACCCGGCGAGGTATCTCAACGCGCCCGGTGCTGATATTCGCCGCGAGCTTACGCGCCGTCGTCAGGGCTTCGTAGCCGTCGACTTCTTGAGCACCAAGGGAGCGCTGCCGCCGCCTTGGCTCCAGGTACCGTTCAGTTCGGTGCCTTCCTTATTGATCTCGGCATCGTAGTTTCCGCCGATCGCGTTCGCCTGAACTGTCAAGTGCGTTCCCTTTTGCTCGACCGAAGTGACCGGAATCTCAGCATTGCCTTGGTCGACGCTGACCAACACAGCCCGCGCACCCTCCTGATCGTTCGAAATCTTCAGGATTATTCTGAGTGACTGGCCGACTTCCAGAGTCCCTTCCCAGGCGCCGACAAATTGCGCGCTCACGGCGGTGCTGGCCTTGATGGTCGCGACCTTGGCTTCGCCCGTTCGGCTGAGTTTGAAGGACATGCTTGCTCCGCCTTGCGAAAAATCGCCGGACACGGTCTTGCCGTCGGCCGACAGCGTTCCACTGAAAGTCGGATCGCCGGGCCCACCTTTGATGTGGAATGAGCACTTTCCGTCGCGGAAGGTGATCCGGTCCAGAGGAATCCCGGAAGCGCCCTGCATCGGAATCGAGATCGATCCAACCCAGCCGCTGGCCGTGTTGTCCAAGTCGACCTCCACGCCGAGAGAGGTCTGCGGAACCTCGATCGATCCGCTCCAATGTCCCTTCAAGCCGGTTTGCGCCGATAACGTGATCGCGGCGGCGAAACCTAAGGCCGCGATGTTCGCCCGTGTGATCGCGTTTTGCATTTTTCTCCCTTCCTTTGCTTAGCTTTTAGTATCCCTGAATGCGCAGGCGCATGCGGTATGGTTGTGGGATGGATTTAGAGCGTCTGCCGACCGCGATATTGATTGTCCTCATCAGCATCGTGGCGGCACTCGGCGTCTGGTACCTCGCGATACGTCTGAATCAGCCCCGGCTCAAGGCGATCGCGGTACTGATCGGAGTGTTTCCGTTGCTGGGGTTCGGCATACAAATCGCATCGTATTTCTTCGACTGGGGAGGTCCTCCGGACACGTACACGACGTCCACACCGGGACCGGCGAGCCGCGAAGCGTCCACCACTCGCGACTCTCCGTTTCCGGTGACCGACCATACTGTCATGCACGAAGTCGAACTCACGCCGCGAGCCGGCGCCGGCAAGACGCCCCCGGGCACGATCCAGCTCAGCGTTGTGGTGCAATCCCCGAAAGGCCAGACGCTAGTGAACACGACCGAGTCACTGGCGCCAGGGCAGGGACAATTCTGGTCTCCTTTGCGAACGCGGTTTCAACCGCTCGAGGAGGGCGAACACAGCATGCACTTGGAGATTCCCGCCGGTGTGAACGAGGTAAAGGTTAAGGTTCGCGAATTACGGAAGTGATGGAGTTGCCCGCACAGGTGACTTGTTCCGGACGAGGACGCATCCAATAAACCTGCTCGGGCCGTTATTCTTGCCCGACAGTGGAATTCTTACCGCCTGGCCGGCGGATGCCTGGCCGTACATCCCTTTCTCCCGAGTCAGATCCGGGTGCTGGCATGGGGCTTGCATCTGTCAGCGCAGAAGGGTGGCAACCATGAAGACCGGAATCCTGATGGCCGCAATCAGCCTTGCTTTTCTTTCCATGGCGATACCTCAGGCGCCAGCTCAACAGGCGGAACCGCGCGAGGGTAACGCGCCCATCTACCGAGTAACGGTAGTGCAACGTACCGCTAAGGCCATCAATTACCAATACCGTTCCGGGCCCACCAAGATCGATTTTCGCGGCACGGTGCTGCTTCCACACGCCAAAGGTGACGCGACCGTGGAAGCGCGCCGGGGACGCACTGAAATTGGGGCGAGGCTGGAAGGCCTGACGACACCCCAACGCTTCGGCAGAGAATACTTGACCTATGTCCTGTGGGCGATCACGCCGGAGGGCCGGCCGCACAACATTGGGGAATTGATCGCCGATGGCTCCGATAAGGCCAGGGTCCACGTCACCACCGATCTGCAGGCTTTCGCGTTAATTGTGACCGCGGAGCCTTACTCGGCGGTGCGGCAGCCGAGCGATGTTGTGGTGCTCGAAAACGAGGTGCGTCCCGAAACCCTGGGGATCGTCGAGCCGGTTCGAGCCAAGTACGAACTTCTGCCGCGCGGCGAGTACACCTGGCGCGTGCCGAGCGACCTCGGCGCGCCCCCGGTCAATTCTCCCAAGGTCTCGATGCACGAGTATGACGCGATTGTCGAGCTGTACCAGGCTCGGAACGCCGTCGGCATCGCGGGCAATGCAAACGCGGAACGCTACGCCGCGGACACATTCGCTCAAGCCAAGAGACTGCTCGCGGAAGCGGAGCGATTGCATGACGAGAAGGCCGACTATAGCCGGGTGGTCCAGAGCGCGCGCGAAGCGGCGCAGACCGCGGAGGACGCTCGCATGATCGCTCAGCAGCGCCAGCAGGCCGAGCGACTGAAAACCGCCGATGCGGAGCTGTCGGAAGCGCAGGCCAAAGCCGCTAGCGCCCAACAGGTCCAGGAACGCGCCGCCGGCCAGGTGCAGCAGGCCCAGGCCGAGGCGGACGCCGCGCGGGCACAAGCTCAAGCGGCCCTGGCCGCGCGCGATCAAGCCGAGGCTGAGGCACGGGCAGCGCGCGAGCGAGTTGCGCCGTCGCGACCCGCGGCCAGCGGCATCCAGGATCAGCGCGAACTGACCGCGGCCCGGGAACGCGATTCGCGCATGCGGCTGCTGCAGGACTTGAAGCGAGTCTTTCCCACGCTGGACACGACTCGTGGTTTGGTGGCCACGCTGCCCGATGACAGCTTTGTCGGCGGAGTGGTTCGAGGTGCGTCCGCAGGTCAGGTGGCTCGGATGGCCACGATCCTGATGCGCCAGCCGGGTCTGTCCGTTTCCGTCGAAGGGCATTCAGACAGTGCCGCCCGGGATACGCAGGCGCGAGAGCGCGCCGACGCGGTCCGTCATGAGCTGGTTGCCAACGGCGTGCCTGCCGGTTCGGTTTCCGCGACGGGATTGGGCGACAGCCGTCCGTTGTCTTCCAACGCCACCTCACAGTGGCGCAAAGAAAACTCGCGAGTCGAAATCGTGATCGCGGGAGACGCCATCGGCAAGCTGCCGCTGTGGGAACAGACCTACAGCCTCACCCGGCCCGAACAACATCCATCCGGGAGGTGACAGAACGTGACTCGAGAACGGATTGTGGGTTTTATGTTGGGCATCAGCGTGGGAACCGCGGTCGGCTTCTATCTGCGGCCGTCGGAGCGCGATCGAAGAGACCTGCGGCGCGCTCGAACTCCGGAGGGGGCCACCAACCTGCGCAAAGCCCGCGATCCACTGACCGCCGTTCGCCCGTCTTCCCAGCGCTGGCCAGAGCAGGCGCATCGCTGGAGCGGCGAACCGGCTCAACGCAGTGGAACGAACAAACAGTGAAAAGGAACGAGAAAGGAGACCGAGATGCGAATCGCAATGACTCTACTGATGGCTGGATTGCTGACTAGCCTGGGTTGCTCGAATACCGGCACGCAGGTGACGTCAGCGGCCAGCTTGACGAATTCGGATTTGCAGCAGATGGTACAGTCCAAGCTGACTTCCGATCCACAGCTTGCGCAGGTTGAGGTAAGCGCGGATGCGGATCAAAACCAGGTTACATTGTCGGGTTCGGTCGCATCCGAACAGGCGCGCAGCGATGCCGTCGATATGGCCAAAGCTGCCCACGCGAACCTGCAGGTGGTGGACAAGATCGATGTGAAGCCGCCAGAGGTATCGCGCAGCGACTACACCGCGGACATGGCCCGAGAGACCAGGGAGAAGGCCAAGGCGCTGGGCGACAAGATCGGCCAGTCGCTGGATGACGCCTGGATTTATACCAAGATCGAGACCAAGCTGGCGGGCAACTCCACCACGCCGGCTCTGAAGATCAATGTCGACGTCGCCAGGAATGTCGTAACCCTGCGCGGCGACGTGGACTCCGCGGCTGCCAAACAGGAAGCCGAGCAGATCGCCAAGGACACCGACGGCGTCAAGGCGGTGCGGAACCTCATCAACGTGAAGGCATAGCGGCTCGGAGATTCGGCAGGCACACTAGCGCACGCTGGGAGCTTGGAGGGCCGGATCTCCCTGAGTTGCGGGCAGGGTCGCCGGCAGGGTCCCTGTTCCCGATGCAGCGGCGGCGGCTTTCTGAGGCGGCTGATACTGGATCACGTACTTCTGCAGGGCGCGTTGATACCAGCTCATTCCGTAGGACCGGGCTTCGCTGAGCGCCTTCTTGTTGTCCCAGCGGTCGTGACCGATTCGATAGCACGCAATCACGGCGCCGGTCCGGTCGGCCCCACGCTGGCAGTGCACGAAAACGGGAACAGCCGTGGCGTCATCGAACAGCGCGAGAACCTTGGCAACCTGTTCGTCAGTTGGCGTGCTCATTCCCTTCATGGGCACGCTGACGTATCGCATGCCCCTGGCTTCGACCAGCCGCTGTTCCTCGGCCTGGGAATGCTCGCCGATGAGGCGGAGGTCGACGACGGTCTTGATTCCCAGCTTCGCCAAGCTGTCAAATCCCAGCTCGGCAGGCTGAGCGCCTCGATACACCGTTTGGCTGACTTTTTGAAAGTTGGAAACGCCGGTTAGTTGTGGGCTGCCGGCGGCCAAAAGAACCGGCAAAAATGCCGAGAGAAGGCACACGGCCATCCGGCGCCACAGCGAGGAGTGATAGAAGTTCATTGGATGCGAACCTTAAGGGGGGCCGAAAGAGAAGACGCCCGCGAAATGCAATTGGTTGCCTTCTCACGGTTTCAAATCTCGCCAGTCACTTGTTTCTAACGTCGCCGGAGTACACGGTCTTACAAAAACTTCACAATATCTTAGCTTCCTGGAGCGTAGCAAGCGCGCGTCCGGAGCGATCCAACCGGCGGAGGATCGCTCATGAAGAAGCACATCATTCTCTACCTGACCGCGCCCCTGCTGGTGGTTGCGATTCCGAGAATTGCGAAGTCGGAACCGCGCGGCAACGTCTATATCCGGCACAATCTGGTCTCAGACTTGCCGGCCCATTCCGAGCACCGTGACCCCAATCTGGTGAACCCTTGGGGCGTCACCTTCTCTCCGACGGGTCCCTTCTGGATCTCGGACAATCATACGGGCGTTTCAACGGTCTACGATGCGCGTGGGAACTCGCTGCCCGAAGGCGCGCCGCTGGTGGTTCAGATCCCGCCGCCAGCGGGAGGAATGCCGCCCGCCGCTCCAACCTGAATCGTCTTCAACGGCACGGCGAACTTCGCTCTGGCGCCTGGCAAAGCGGCGCTGTTCATCTTCGCGACCGAAGACGGAACGATCTCCGGCTGGAATCAATCAGTCGATCCCACGCACGCGATTCTCAAGGTGGATAACTCGGGATCAGGCGCCGTGTACAAGGGATTGGCCCTGGGCAGCAGCGGCGGCGGGACCTTCTTGTACGCAACCAATTTCAATGCAGGCAGGGTGGATGTCTTCGACAGCAATTTCATGCCGGCCATGCCCGGCTCGTTCCTGGACGCGAGCATTCCGGCCGGCTTCGCGCCCTTCGGCATCCAGAACGTAGGAGGCAAGTTGCTGGTGACCTACGCCAAGCAGGATGCCGCCAAGCATGACGACATCGCGGGCCCTGGTAACGGCTTCGTGGATGTCTTCGACTCAAACGGAACGCTGCTGCAGCGCCTGATTTCGGCAGGCGCTCTGAATTCTCCGTGGGGCATCGCGATGTCGCCCGCCAACTTCGGCGATTTCAGCAACAGCCTGCTGATTGGAAACTTCGGCGATGGAACGATCCACGCGTTCGACCCGCAGACGGGAGCGCTGCGCGGCCAACTGCTGATTCCCTCGGGCCGTCCTCTGACGATCCAGGGCCTGTGGGGCTTGACGTTCGGCAACGGCGGGCAAGCGGGCGATCCAGGGATTCTGTATTTCACGGCGGGCATTCCCGGCCCGGGCGCAGTGGAAGACCATGGGTTGTTCGGCCAGATCAGGCCGCAGCACGCCCGTGACGATGACCGGGATCATGACGGCGAAGGCAAAGGAAAAGATCGCGACTGACTGGCGCGCCGGCGCAAGTCGCGGCTGCAGTCCCCGGCACGAAGCTATAGCGTTCCGGTCCGGAGGTCCTTGGGAAGTGCGAAGCGCAAACAGGTCCCAGGCTCCGGCGGCGATTCGATCCAGATGCGGCCGCCGTGCCTTTCGATGATTTTCTTGCAAAGCGCGAGACCGATTCCGGCGCCGGACACTTGCGGGCCGTGCAAACGTTTGAATAGACCGAAGACCTGATCCCGATACTGAGGTTCAATGCCGATGCCGTTGTCACTCACGGAAAGGACCCATTCGCCGCCGCTTTCCGCGGCTGAGACGTGCACCCGCGGGGTTTTGTCGTCGCGATACTTGATCGCATTTCCGATGAGATTCTGAAAGACCATGACCAGTTGCGGCTCATTCATAGCAAGCACGGGAAGTGGATCGTGCGTGATCACAGCCTCACTCTCTTGAATGGCCGCGGCCAGATTCAGCAGCGCTGCTTGCAGCGCGCGAGTGCCATCGGTATCCGCGCCGGATAGCCCCATATCACCGGCTCTTGAGTACAGCAAGAATCCGTCGACGAGGGCTGCCATGCGACGCACGCCAGAAGTGATGTAGTTTATGAACTCGTCCGCCTCCTCGCTGAGTTGTCCACGATAGCGTTTCGCCAGCAGCTCCGCAAAGCTGCCGGTCATCCGCAGGGGTTCCTTCAAGTCATGACTGGCGGCATAGGCAAATTGCTGCAGGTCGGCGTTGGATCGCGCCAGCTCCTGGGCCTGGTTCGCAAGCTGGTTGCGGGCTTGCTCACGTTCCCAGACCACGGCTGACACTGCCAGCACCATGACCGCACCCACGCCCAGATAGGCCTGCAACAGCAGCAGCGATTCATTGGGCGAACCTGTCACGAAAGGGCCAAAACCGTGCAGCGTGCTCCGCAGGGCGACACTCGCCAGAAGAACACTCGACGCGGTGGCGCCTCGGGGGCCAAAACGGAACGCACTCCAGAGCAGTACTGGAGTAACGATGAATTCGAGAGGGTAGTTTGTTCGGCTCCACGGCGCCCAGCTACCGAAGGCGACTATGCCCAAGACCAACAGACATGCGATCAACAGAATCGCTTCGCCGATACGCAGCCAGTTTATCCGCTCTCGCCGAGCCCAGAGCACCAGCAACGGCGCGAACAGCACTGCTCCGACTGCGTCTCCAAGCCACCATGTCAACCAAATGGGTCCAGCCGCATTCCACGCCGCGAGCCGGCCGAGACACAGGACCGTCACGCCAATGGTGGCGCTAACCGCGGTGCTGACGCCGGCCAGCAGTGCGAACCGAAAAACGTCCAGCGGCCGGAAGAATGCTTCGCGGCCGCCCGCAAACCGGTTCACCAGTAGCGATCCCACGATGGCCTCTAGCGTGTTTCCTGACGCGATCCCCAGGGAGGTCCAGAGTGTTCCGGCGGTCGTCAAATTGACAATAAACGCACCTGCCAGGATGCTGGGCCACACCCAAACACCCAGCATTAACATGGTGGCAAGCGCGATGCCGGTGGGAGGCCAGACCGCGGTCGCGCTCTCATGCAAGAACGCCAGCCTGAGACCCAGTTTTCCAGTCGCAATGTAGACCAGCGTGACGATCAACAGAACGAAGAGGCGACGAGGCCAGGTCATGCCAGATTCCTGAGGTGGACGTGAACTATTCTAGTGCATCCAATGGCGGCCATCCTGGCGCGACGGCCAGCGTTGCGATGGGCCGCGGCGCCAGGGACCGAAGGCGGGTGGTATCCGCCGCGCGATCGCGTTAGACTAAGCAAGTCAGCATCCAGGAGCAGCCTATGAACCCTGTGTCTGTCCTAGTGATCGAGGACAGCAAGGCTGACGCCTTGCTGATGCGGACGATCCTGTCCGGCTCGTCCATGCCAATCGAAGTGACGATCGTCGAAGATGGCGAGAGCGCAACTAGCATGCTCCGCAATCCGGAGTTCGAGCCGGATCTCATCGTTACGGACCTGAACCTTCCTGGATCCTCCGGCGACCACTTTCTAATCCGGTATCAGCGCGGCGATACTCCTGTGGTTGTCTTCAGCTCTTCCAAGAGCCCCACCGATGCAGCCAGGGCTCTCGAACTCGGAGCGAGCGAGTTTGTGGAGAAGCCGGTTACTCTGGACGCCTTCGCGGAAGCCCTCTGGGCGGTGATCCGGAAATGGACGGCCGGAAGGCACGGCACACGCAAGGGAGTGTTGGAGAGGAGATGACTGGCCTCCATCGATTGCCAGCAACGGCCCGCTGACTCGACATCCAGCGGACGCTTAAACGGGGCCCAACTGTTTTGGCAGCGTGAACCGAAAGGTTGCGCCTTGGCCGGCCGCCGATTCCACCCAGATTTTCCCACCCTGTTGCTCCACGATGCGCTTACAAATGGCCAGCCCGATGCCGCTGCCCGGATACTCGGCGCCGTGAAGGCGCTTGAATGCGCCGAAGATCTGTTCGTGATCGACAGGGTCGATGCCGATCCCGTTGTCTTTGACGGCAAACGTGATGGAGTCGTCGCCTTCCGCGGCGCAGATGTGGATTCGCGGCGGGTCAGCTCCCCGGAATGTGAGTGCGTTCGAAAGCAGTTGCCGGAACAATTGAGACAATTGCGCGTAGTCGGACCTGAGGCCGGGAAGCGGATCGAAGCTGATCTGAGCGCCGGTCTCTCGGATCACATTATCGAGATCGAGCAGAACCCCCTGCAATGCAGCCCCGGAATCCACCTGCGCGAGGGGCTCCCGCGGGTCTCGGAACTGCTGTGAATAAACCAGCAGATCGGTGAGCAGGCGATCCATCCTTTGCACCGCGTCGACAATGTATTGCATGAACTCGCGGCCAGTGCTGTCCAACTGGCCTGCATAGACCCGGTCGAGCATCTGAGTGTAGCTCGCAACGGTTCGCAGCGGCTGGCGCAGATCGTGCGCGACGGCGTACGCAAACTGGCGGAAATCCTCGCTGTGTTGCTTTCGTTCCCTGCGCAGCTGGGCGCGAGAGTCTTCTTGGTCGGCCGCGGGGAACTGCTGGATCTCGGATCCTCCTGGCGGCGATTCGTGCGCTGCCTCGGGAGCGTCGAAGCCGCTCTTGCGGTTCTTGGGGCTCATTTCTCTCGGAATCCATCTCAATTATTGCAGAGCGGATGTTACGAATCGAGAATGAGCCGGTCGGGCGGCTCTTACACGGACTGTAATTTCTGCCAAGGACCGCTAGCGATAAATCCTCGCCGAATCACGGTTTGGACGTGGCAATCGCCGTGCTTGCACTGGTGCTCGAGCTATGAACCCGTTACGCCCAACCAGCACTTGTCCGAAGTGCCATTGGACGACGGTGCGTCCTTCCTTGAAACGGACCCGGTTGGACCGCGTCTTGAACCTGGTTGGTCTGCGTCCCTTCCGCTGCCGCTCATGCCGACATCGCTTCTATCGCCTTGCATGGCGCGCGAGCAGCAACGTCTCCGCGAGTTGGAACTGACGCGGGCGGGCTTCTTTGCGCTGCTATTGACGTTCGAAGACCAGAGTCTCCGGGCCATGGCCGGGCCGCTCCACCGTCAGTACCAACGAGCCGTCGGTTGCGAGATTGTAACGTTCGACCGTAGTTGCGTTGTCCTTGGTCGAAGTGACCTCGAGCGTGTTTCCTTCCCACTTGGGCTTGGCCTTGGAATCCGGACCGGAGTGAATGGATGCATTGTGCGGCGCGTCCGCGCTGAAGCGGTAGGACACGGTCTGGCCGTTCTGGTCGTAGGTGAAGCTTTCCGCAACGTAGATGTGGTGCTCCCGGTCATAAATCGTTACCGTGCCAGCCTGGAGCGCGGGTTCCCCGCCAAACTGACTCCGTGCGGGTGCCAGTTTCCAGGTGCCATTCAATTCGTGATGATGGCTCTCGGCCCAGCCCCAGGCCGGGAACAACGCTAGTATCGCGAGCGATGTCAGAAGAGTCTTAACCTGATGTAACAACATGCTGCCTCCACGTTCTGGGCCTGCAAGCCTGGTACCACGACGCGTGGAAACCCGCCATCAGAAGCTTGTGAGCCACTATGGCTCGCACTCTTCGTTCGAAAAACGCTCACGCCCTTCTCAGCACTCTCACGAATGCCACCAGCAGAACGGCGCCCAGGATCGCGACCAGGATGCTGGGAATCAATCCTCCGCCGCTGTGAAGGCCGAGCAGCCGCAGGATCCATCCGCCCACGATCCCGCCGCAGATTCCTACGAGAATGTCCATGAGCGGACCGTAGCCGGAACCCTTCATGATTTTTCCCGTCGCCCAACCCGCGATCAGGCCCACTATGATGACCCAGAGCAGCCACATCATAACCTCCTCGCAGGGATCCGCGCCGTCAACATCCCTGACCTGTGCAATCGTCCACCGGCTCTGCGGGGCCCGGCCCTATCGCCGGGGAAATGGATTTACCCGCCTCAGCCTTGTCTCCGATTCGTTCCGGCTTGTTCGGAGTCGTGAGGTTGTCCGCGCGCCGGTGTGGGTGGCGGATCTCAGGCCAGAATTCGTGCAGCACGTTCATGCCCGCTTCGGCCCCAAAGCCGACACCGGTGGCGGCGAATCCGCTCGCGACAGTATGGTAGCTGGCCGGATGCCAGAGGCGTGAAATGAATCCGCCTCCCACGATACCCGAAATTTCTCCCACCGCCACGGTGCGTTGCCTGGTGGTGGTCTTGCGCGTGATCACCGTGCTCACCAGAGCGTACTTGAGGCGCGCTCCGAAGCCTTGTTTGCCGGAGGGCTGGTACTTGAGCTCCTCATGCAGCATCTTGCCCACCGCGAAATGAATGGAAGACCGGACCACATGGGTTCCCAGGGCCGAGCCAAGCCGCCTGCCGAAGCCCACCATGCCGCCGCCCCATTCATACGGGTTGGTCGTAGCCTGGTCGAATCCCGCTGCGGCACTGGACGTCGCCAGGGATCCCGGGTTAACAATGCGCTGCGCGTATTCCCGTGCTGGCGACTGCCCGGTCTGAGGGTCGCCGTCTCCTTGAGCCCGCAGGATGCCGGGCGCGAGGAGTAGCGAAAAAATGCCGAGAACGGAGACTAGTGGGCTGTCTGTGAGAAGTATTTACCACGACTGAATTCTCCGCCTTGGGTCGGAGTATTTCCAGCGGAAGGGCTTGGCAGATTTTCCGTATAGCCGAATGTAGCGCAGGATCTTGCGCCGGAGGTCGGCGACGGAAGTGAAGATGCCGCGATCGATCACTTCG
>JAIQFN010000120.1 GCA_020073265.1 Terriglobia bacterium
AAATCGAAATGGTGCACCACCGATTTCGGGAAGGCCAGAAACCCCTCCACGTACTCCCGAAACACCTGCAGGCCCTTGTCCGTTTTCAGGATCTGCAGCAGTCCCGCAAAGCCCATGGCGCCGAAGACGTATCTGGGCGCGTCGCCGCCCTGCTGGCCGGCCTTGACGATCTCCGCGCTGGCCACGCTTTCCGGGAACGGGCGGAGCGCATCAAACAGGGTGCGGTTCCACTCGATGAAGCGCTGGCGATTGCCAAGCAGATTGCCTCCGCGCTCGAAGCCGCGCACGAGAAGGGAATCACGCATCGCGATCTGAAACCCGGCAACATCATCATCAAGCCCGACGGCGCCGTGAAGGTGCTCGATTTTGGACTGGCGAAGATGGGCGGCACTCCCACGGCGCAGTCGGACCATTCGCCTACTCTGACGATAGGGGCGACTCAGGCGGGAGTCATTCTCGGCACCGCCGCTTACATGGCGCCCGAGCAAGCTCGCGGCAAGGAAGTGGACAAGCGCGCGGACATCTGGGCCTTCGGCGTGGTGCTATACGAAATGCTCACGGGGCAGAAGTTGTTTAAGGGCGAGGACCTCTCGGAAACCCTGGCTTCGGTGATCAAGGAAGAGCCGAGGTTGGAGCGAGTGCCCGCGCAGGTGCAACGCCTGCTGCGTTGTTGTCTTGAGAAGGACCCGAAGCAGCGATTGCAGGCCATCGGCGATTGGCGCTTGCTGCTGGAAGAGGGTGCGGCTCCAGTGACTGGGGCGAGCCAGCGAGCGGGCGGTTGGGTGTGGGCGTGGCCGGCAGTGGCCGCGGTGGTGACGCTGGCGCTCGCGGCTGCACTGTGGGCGCCGTGGCGTGCGGAGAAGCCGGTGGATCGTGCGCTGGTCCGGCTGGACGTCGATCTAGGCTCGGATGTTTCGTTGCCTACCCCCACCAACATCAGCTCCGTAGCCATCTCCCCGGATGGCACGTGTCTGGCTTACGTTTCAGGCTCTCCGCTGAAGCTGTTCATCCGGCGCCTCGATCAACCGAAAGCCACTGAGCTCCCGGGAACCCAGGGGGTGACGACGGGGCCGTTCTTCTCACCCGATGGGCAGTGGATCGGATTCACGGTTGGTAACAAACTGAACAAGATCTCGGTGGAAGGCGGCGCCGTGGTTTCGCTCATAGACATCCCCGGAGGAACCGCCGGCGCGAGTTGGGGTGAGGACGGCGGCATCATCGTGAGCGAGGCCTACGGGAGAGGTTTGCTGCGGATTCCCGCCGGCGGAGGGCCGCCCGAGTCAGTCGCGACACTGGCCAACGGAGAAATTGCCATGGCGCTCCCGCAGATTTTATCCAGAGGCAAAGCGATCCTGTTTGCGATCGGCACTACGCTGGACGTCAATCAGCACACCATCGAGGTCCTCACGCTGGCGGATCGACACCGGAAGATCGTGGCCCGAGGCGGCCAATCGGCCCGATATCTGGCCACATCGATTGGGGGATCGAGCGGGCTGGGCCATTTGGTCTACGTCAACAAGGCAACGCTGTTCGCGGTCCCCTTCGATCTGGACAAGTTGGAGGCGCGCGGGACGGCGATGCCCGTTCTGGACGATGTCGCCTATATGAGCGGTGTCGGAACCGGTCAGTATGACTTCTCCTGGGCGCCGGCTGGGCACGGCACGTTCGTCTACCGCAGGGCCGGCGGCGGCGCCTCCACAATGATGACCCTGCAATGGGTCGATTCAGCCGGAAAGAGTGAGGCGCTTCTGGTCAAACCCGGCTTCTATCAGAATCCACGCCTGTCACCGGATGGCAAACGAGTAGCGCTCGCGGTCACCGAGGGAGGAAATCAGGATATTTGGGTCTACGATACGCAGCGGGACGCCATGACGCGCTTGACTTTCCGCGGAGGGTTTAATGGTTATCCAACTTGGAGCCCCGACGGCCAATACGTCGTTTTCAGTTCTCTTGGAAGCGGCATCGTCCAGGCTCGCGCCGATGGCGCTACCCAGCCGCAAGCGCTGACGGAAAGCAAGTCGGTACAGCGTCCGTGGTCTTTCACGCCGGATGGCAAACGGCTGGCTTACCAAGGAGGCTTGGGAAGCTCCCAAATCTGGACCATATCGCTAGAGGACAAGGGCGGCCGGTTGAAAGCCGGGATGCCAGAGCAATTTCTCAAGAGCAGCTTCAGCGACCGAGACCCGTCGCTTTCGTCCGACGGGCGATGGCTGGCGTACCAATCGAACGAATCGGGAAAGGAGGAAGTGTACGTACGGGCGTTTCCACCGTCGTCGTCCGGGCAGGGTGGAAAATGGCAGATCTCAAACAGCGGCGGTACCTACCCACGCTGGTCGGGGAACGGGCACGATCTGGTCTACCGGTCCGGCGCCCAGATCATGGCCGCCAGTTACACGGTAAAGGGCGACACGTTTGTGGCCGAGAAACCGCGGGTGTGGATCACCAAGCTCGGCGGAACCGACTGGGATCTGGCTCCGGACGGCAAGCGCGTGATAGTGGTGACGCCCGTCGAATCCGGTGAAGGGCCCAAGCAGGACCACGAAGTGGTGTTCCTCGAAAACTTCTTCGACTATCTACGGCAGCGCGTGCCGCTGGGCAAATAACGCCACTCGCGGGCGCCGGCGGAAATCTCTGATAGTACTCTCGCTTCCTGAGAGTTGGCGGGATAGTGTCCGAGTGGTGGCCATGCGGAAACTTTCCACATAGCCGTGCAGCCGGCGAACCGTCGAACTGTTGTTTGGGTGGGTACATTGATCTGCCAGCACATAGCGTTGGCATGAGTGCGTGCGCCACGTGGGTCGGGCTACTTTTTGGCGCTCGGCGCCAATCGCCCAAGCGTGGGTCCCAGGTGTCGGCGGGGGAACGAAAAACGGCGGGATTTCAGAAAGCGTGGATGCGGCGGGAGAAAAAGCTTCGCTACGATCGTGATCGCATTGCGAACGAGCGTCCCGATGCGGAGAGCGGCGCGACTTAGGAAGGGCGGATGTTGAAGACGGCGCTTGAAATCGAAGGTTGTCAGCTATTGATTTCGGCGTGTTGGGCGTGTCCCGGCCAAGTGACCTTTTGCGGCGGGCGCCTATGTGGTTTTCTCCACTTCGCGGCCCAGGAGATGCAAAGGATTCACCTTTCCGGTACTGGTGGTGGCTGGTTCAGCGATGACGACTTGCAGAGCCTCGGCGTGCCGCCACACCCGCCTCGCCAGAGAGCCGCCGTAGACGCGTCGCATTTCGTCGACAAAGCAGTCGCGAATTCTCTCCGGAGAAAACCCCTGCACGCGAGGGCTGACTCGAAGTTCGATGGTGGTGTGGGCCATGTCTTCGCGTTCGATCAACTGATAATCGCCAGGGCGGCCGCCCAGCCGCGCAGGCAACACCTCCTCCAGGATACGCAGCAAGTCTGTTCCCACCAATGTCATGCCGTATCCGGTCAACTTGCCGAAGCTGAAAATGTCCCGGATGCGGGTGGTGAACCCAAATCGGGAGAACGCACAATCGCAATCAGCAGGCTCGAGAACTCCGGAGTCATCCACTTCGAAATTGATCCGAAAAACGGGAGCAGTGGGCAACAACGTCGTGAACAGGAGCGAGTTGACAAGCACGTTCGTCAGAGGAGCCGGGCGGCGGTGGTTGATGGCCGCCAGTGCGTTGCTATAGAGATGCACGCAATCGCCTTCGGTCATCTGGCGGCAGGCGTGGCCCACAAAGCCCAATTCACTGACCCCATAGCGCGCGAAAGGCTCGCCGCCGGCCGATTCGATCACGGAGCGCTTGGCATCGGTAACGGTCTCGCCGCTTACCAGAAAAAGCGTGCCTCGAATGTCGAGGCCTCGATGGAGCGCGGCCGCAGCCAGCCGCACCGCCGGACTGGCGGGCCCCGAGATACAGCACGGAATACCAGCACTGCAAAGCCGAGCGACGCGTTCCGCCGCCACCGTGAAGTCGTTGTCGGGAAGGTACCTGGGAAATGGAATGCGGCAGCCGGAGACGCGGGCCAGCGACACGAGAGCCGCCGTCGCCAGGGCATAATAGCCTCCCGTGCCCGAGGCGTACCAGCATTCCATCCGGTGTCCTTGGCGCGCGCCGAAGGCACAAGTCTGCAGCCCAAGCAGGGAGGGCAAAGTGGAGCGTAAGACGAACTGGCTGCGAGCGTTCAGGCCAAACTCTCGAGTCACGACGTCGTGGAGCGCCTCCTCATCGCGGAGGAACGCCGGACTGCGATGGGTGGCCGCCGGCTTGCCCCGGCTGCCGCTACTGACAGTGCGGATGGTCCCGCCGGCCAGCGGATTGGCGAAGCTGCCGTAAGGCGCCGCGACTTCCCGTCCAGCGCGCACGATCGGCTTCGTGCCCTTGAATTCAGCCTGGCTGAGATACACTCCTTCGTCGCGAATCTTCCGCAGCGCCGATTCCAAGCCGTTTCGCGCTATCAGCCCGGCCAGATCCTGATGAGTGCATCCAGCCAGCTGGAACATCTGGCGGTAAGGATGCGCAGGGCGATCGAAGACGACCTGCTGTAGATTGTTCAAGAACGCCGACTCGCGCTCTTGCTGTTGGCGCCGCACCAATGCTTCGGCATTCGGGCGTGGCGGCGTTCGCCAGAAGGAATGAAGGCCCCGGGCGGTTCGGGCGTAACTGACTACGGCCTGGTCCCAGCGCGAGAGGCTACTACCCATCTTCGAAATTATACGAAACTTGCATGTTGCGGACGCAGGTCGAATCTGGCAACTTACCCGGGATTGTATACTCTAGAGCATACTTAGCTTCAACATTCCTGCCGGCGCGGCCTCTGAAGGGATCGTTCCCTCACCAACGGGAGTCCACCGGTTGGATTGGTGGCGGAGAGTGGGATGGGTGCTGATGACGGTGCTGCCGGCGGCGGTCTGGTTCGCACCACTCCACCTCGCCGCGCGGACGCAGCACGCCATTGCGATCTCGTTGTTTCTAGTAATTTCCTGGGCGTTTGAGGCGCTGGATCCTGGCCTCACCGGTTTAATAGGGTGCTATCTGTTTTGGGCGCTAGGCGTGACCGGCGTGGACGTAGCCTTTGGCGGTTTTGCAGACGATCCGGCCTGGTTTTTGCTGGGGGCCATCCTGTTCGGGACACTGGCCACGAAATCAGGCTTGGCGCGAAGAATTGCCTACGCCGTGATGCTGCGGGTGGGAACCTCGTTCTCGCGGCTGCTGCTGGGACTCATTCTCGTGGACGTTGTTTTGACGTTCTTCATTCCGTCGGGAGTACCGCGCGTAATCATCATGGCTTCCATCGCGCTGGGGCTGAACCAGGCGTTTGGTTTAGAGCCGGGGAGCAACACCGCACGCGCCATGTTGCTGACCCTCACTTACATGGCCAGCGTACTTGATAAGACCATCATTGCCGGCGCCGCAACCATCACGGCGCGGGCCGCCATGGAACGCTTTGGTCATATGGAAGTGCTGTATAGCCAGTGGCTGCTGGCTTACCTGCCCGTTGACGTAGTTCTGACGCTGGCGGCCTGGCGGCTGACACTGTGGTTCTTTCCGCCGGAAAAGCGGGCGCTCCCGGGCGGGAGGGCCTACCTCCAAGGAGAGCTTGCGAAGTTGGGCGCCTGGAAACCCATGGAGAAGAGGTCCCTGGTCTTAATGCTGGCCGCCGTCGGACTGTGGACTACGGATTCTCTGCACCACATTCCGCCCTCCAAGATCGCCCTAGGCATTGTATTGGCGGCGATGTTGCCGGGCATCGGTGTGCTGCGGATCGAGGATCTCAAGAGCGTGAACTACCTGCTGGTGTTCTTCGTCGCGTCGGTGACCAGCATGGGCAAGGTACTTGCCGCAACCAAGAGTGTGGATGTGCTCACGAACGCGCTATTTGGCTGGATCACGCCGCTGCTGGGGCATACGTTCCTGGCTCCCTTTGGGCTGTACTGGATTGGTTTAGTTTACCACATTCTGTTGGCGAGCGGGATTTCAGTCTTATCTCATGCAAGATGAGCCTGAAGCGGGAATCGGTTTCTCACACAAGATGAGCCTGAAGGGGCGATTGCGCATGCTGGGGATTGAAGATCAGCGTGCTAGAAGGACAACGATTGAGCCTGGAGCAGATCCGGGCATTTCTGGAAGGCAGTTCGGAGCTGCGTTTTCAAGCCAGCCATCGGCAAGAGCTGTATGCCTGGGT
>JAIQFN010000065.1 GCA_020073265.1 Terriglobia bacterium
CCAGCCGAAGCGCCGTCGCGGCTCATCGGCGACGGCCTGCGCGTTCGACAGATCCTGACTAACCTGGTGGGTAACGCCCTCAAATTCACCCAGCAGGGGCGAGTGGAAGTGCGAGTCGACTGTCTGGAGCAGACCTCCGGCGACGCGGCTCTATGCGTAGCCATCGAAGACACCGGCATCGGGATACCAGCCGACAAACTGGATCTCATATTCGAGAAGTTCACGCAGGCCGACGGATCCATGACCCGGCGTTACGGCGGCACCGGCTTGGGCCTGGCCATCGCAAAAGAACTGGTCGAATTGATGGGCGGCAAGATCGCCGTTCAAAGCAGCGTCGGCGTAGGTTCCAAGTTCACCGTTACCTTGCGCCTGCCGCTCGATCGCGCCGGCGAGTCGCTGAGCGGCCTGATCCGGTCCGTCCACTCGGAGAGAGTTGAGGAGACTAAGCCATGTTGAAAGGCGCGGTCGCGATGGCTGTCACGCTCGGATGTCTGGGATCGCCTCTGCTCGCGCAAGACGCAAACTCCGGCATCAGCGTGCCGGTGACCGTGAGCGGCGGAGCGATGTACACCGGCCGGCTCCAGCTCGCGGACCCGGATGAGTCCGCACTGGCCGGTGGTTTGCGGGCGATGTTGTACCCGAGCATCCGGCTCGGCTCGCACTGGTTCGGATATGCGGCTCTGCAAGTCCGGCTGACGCCGTACTTCTACTACGACGCCTACGATCCGGAGCGCGAGTGGTACATCGAAACGCTGCAAGCTTTCGTGGGCTATTCGTGGCGCAACGACAAGACGTCCTGGGTGGTCAAAGCGGGACGTCTGTCGACGGCCTTTGGCTCCTACGCTCTGCGTTACGACGATGCTGAAAATCCGGTGCTCGATCAGCCACTCAGCTATGTCCAGACCCTGACTCTTCGCACCGACCAGCTGCCTTGCGGCGTCAACGACCTGGCAGCGCAACACTATGGCTCAATTTCAAACCGCTGCGGCGGAGTGCCAGGGCGGGACCGGGGGCTGACACCGGTTACTCTCTACGGCCTGCCCGGAATTCAAGCCGAAGTCTCCAGCCACCGCGTCGACGCGCGCTTTCAGGTGACCAACGGCTCACCCGCGAGCCCGCAAGGCTGGGACCGCGCCGGCCAATACGTCCAATGGACCGCGGGCGGCGGTTACACCATCCGTCAGGGATTCCGCATCGGCGCTTCCGGCTTTCGCGGACCGTATCTGGATCATTCGCTCACGCCGCTGCTGCCCGCCGGAACCAGCGCGCGCGATTTTCCCGCCAGCGCCTTGGGCGTCGATGCGCAGTGGGCGCGCGGACGCTGGAGCGCCACCGGCGAATGGCAGCGTTTCTGGTTTGCGTCGCCGAACTTCACCGTTGCGCCCTCCCTCGATTCCACGTACGTAGAAGTGAAGAGCGTGATCACACCGCGCTTCTTTCTGGCGGGCCGCGCAGGCTGGCTGAACTCGCGGCGAGTGGTCGACAAGCAGGAGGTTTCGGCGGCCGAGTTCGCACCCTCCATCGCATCCTACGAGATGGCGGCCGGCTCCTGGCTCAACCGGCATCAACTCCTGAAGGCCAGCTACGAATGGCTGAAGATCCAGCCGCTAACCGGCACTCGCTTCAATGTAGTCGGGTTCCAGCTCGTCACCACGTTCCATGCCGTGGACTGGGCGTTCCACTAGCCTTGACCCATCGTCCGAGTCTCCTCGCCGCCTGACTTTCGCCGGTTTTCGATGCGATCCTCGCCGCTGGGAGGCCACGGCGCCGCGCAGAACATCCACTTCCCGGTCCGCGCCAAGGCCACGGTCAGAGCCGCCTCGGCCTGATCGTTCACCTTCGGGGAGCGGGCTGCACGGTATCCACGCCAGCCGACTTCAGGACCGGTTGCGCGCTCACGTACTCCAGCTTCGGCGCCAGCTTCCGGATGCCGTCGAAAACGAAAAAGCGCGCCGACGCGTCCATCCCTACGCGCCCGGACGCGACACCGCGGTCCTTGAGTACGTCGGCGATGCGCTGATAGGGGCTCTCGTCCTCCTGCCAGATGCGAACGTCGGAGCCAGGGTGGACCAGTTCGCGCGCGCGCGTCTCCTCAAAACCCGGCAGCACGTAGGCCGGCTCGCCCTTCAACGGCACCACCACGGCAAAGGTACGCTCGCTGCGTCCCCAGCGGACTCCGGTCAAGTAAAGCATCGCCGGTCCCGGCTCGAGCACCACCGCCTCGAGACCAAACTCCTGCATGGCCTGCTGCAGCTTTTCGATGCGGGCGCGATAGGTGGCGGCGGAAGTTTCGGTGGTCTGCGGCATGTCGATTATCCGAATGGCTGGTCGATGGCCGCGCTCTGCTTAGTGAACATGCGCGCGCCGTCTTCGGTGATGTGCATGCAGTCTTCCAGGCGCACGCCGAACTCGCCGTAAATTGCGATGGTCGGCTCGTCGCTGAAACACATGCCCGGCTCCAGCCGCGTCTGGTTGCCTCGCACCAGATACGTCCACTCATGAATATCCAGGCCGATTCCGTGCCCGGTCCGGTGCGGCAGGCCTGGGATTTTATAACCTGGCCCGAATCCGTAATCCGTGATCACTTTGCGCGCGGCGGCGTCCACGGACTCGCAGGTCGCGCCCGGTTTCGCGGCTGCCAGTGCGGCGTCCTGAGCTTTTCGCTCCAGTTCCCAGATCTCGCGCTGTCGCGGCGTCGGTTTCCCGAACACCGTGGTCCGCGTGACGTCAGCTTGATAACCTTCCACGCTGCAGCCGTCATCCACCAGCACCAGATCGCCTTCTCGAAGCTGTTGCGGCTGGATGCTGCCGTGCGGATAGGCAGTGTACTTGCCGAAGATCGCCATCGCTTCGCCTTCGACGCCGAGCGCGCGGTAGACGGCCGCGATGAGCGCGCTCAATTCCCGCTGCGTCATGCCCTCGCGCAGGCTGGCGAAGGCCGCGCGATAGGCCGCTATGGTGATCTCGTTGGCGCGCTGCAAGAGCGCGATCTCGGCCGGCGACTTGATCATACGGCAGCCCGCCGTCACCGCATCGCCGCTCACGCATTCCAGCGCCGGAATCTGCCTGCGAATGCCGTCGAACACTTCGAAGCGAGTGCGCTCCTCGATCCCCACGCGGCTGGCCGCGGCGCCCCGATCCCTCAACACCTGCGCGATGCTCTTATACTCGCCGTCCTCGCCCGACCACGCGCGTACGTCCTGGCCCAGGCGAATCGCCGCGCGCGCCCGCGTCTCGTCGGCGACCGGAACCACCCAGGCAGGTTCGCCGCGCGCCGGCAGCACCAGAATGAAAGTGCGATCCGTGGCCGCCGAGCGGGTTCCAGTGAAGTAGAACATACTGGACCCGCCTTCCATGACCACTGCGCCGAGGCGCTGCTCCCGCATCAGCTTCTGCGCCTTCTCGATGCGCGCCCGCCGTTCCTGATCGCTGATAGGCTGAATGCCGCCGGTCATGGGCCGCAGCTTGCGGATCGCTTCGGGGATGTCAGGCGATTGAGCTTTAGCGGCGCTCGCGAATCCAGCCGCGGCGGTCGCAAAGAAAACTCTTCGATTCAGCGTGCGCATTGGCTGCCACCAGAGTGGCAACCAATATCATCGCGCGCCGGAGAGGTTGGTGAAAAGGAGTGTCAGGACGCGAGCACTTCGAGACCAGCGTGGGCGTGCACCGCGGCCGGCGCGTTCGCGCCGCGATTGCCCGCGGCCGGGCGAGTGAGATCGATGTTGCCCTTGATGTAGCCGCCGTCTTCAATCACGATGCCGGCGGAGTGAATATCACCCACAAACGAAGCGCCCTTGCGGATGTACACCTTGTCCACCGCCTCCACTTGCCCCTGGATGGAACCCTGCACTTCCACCACGCGCGCGTTGACGCCCGCCTGCACTCGCCCATTCGCATCGATGGTGAGGCGATGCTCGGACATCTCGATGGTCCCTTCCACCTGGCCTTCGATGGTCAGGTCCTCGCGGCTTTGGATCTGTCCCTTGATGACGACGCTGGGGCCGATGACGGCCTTACCGTTGGGCTGTTCGATTCGGACTGTTGGCGCAGCGGACACGATATGCTCCTTGTGGTCTAGGCGTGGTTTAGGGTTTTCAATTCAGGATGGGTTAGGGAAGGCACCTTAGACGTTGGCCGAAAATTTCGTCCGGTACAACTCCACCAGCGAACTCTCGTCCGCCCCGATCGCCCGGGCATACTGCCGGATGTAGCTGATGTTGTAAATGCCGCCGGGCAGGACGTCGAACTTGCCCTCCTCGATGGCCTTGAGCGTCGAAACCTTCAGCTTGGTGTTGTTCGAGATCTCTTCGAGCGAGATCCCCTTCGTATTGCGGATGGATGCCACTGACCAGCCATCCAGAGTTGACGTCGCCATGACCGTCTCCTAACCTTTTCTTCATATCGGCGACATTCGGTGATTCCTATAGGGCCGGCAACTCCGCACCTCGATCAGCGGCTTCCGGTAGCCACCGGCGCCTCGGCCGGCTTCAGATACTTCGCATACCAAGCCAGGTAGCGTTCGATCCGATCCTTTTGATAGCTCGGCCGCGTGATGCCGTGGAACTGCCCGGGATAGATGACTAGTTCGGTCGGCACCCCCAGGCTGCGCAACGCCTGGTACATCTGCTCGCCGCCCTCCAGCGGCACGTTGAAATCCTTCTCGCCGCCCAAAAACAGCGTGGGCGTGGTGATCTGGTTGGCGTGCAGGAACGCATAGGAGATCTTCATCCACGGCTCCAGGCCGACCTTCCAGGGAGGACCAATCTCCTCGTCGTACTGGACGATGTACTGGTCCACGCCGTAGAGAGCGATCGGAAGCGCCGTCCCCGCACCGCTGGTGGCGGCCTTGAACCGGTGATCCCTGGCGATGATGGCGTCGGTCAGGATGCCGCCATAGCTCCACCCCCCAACACCGAGACGGCTGGGATCGGCCAGACCGATGGAGACCACGTGATCCATGGCGGCCTCCAGATCCACCACTTCCTTGTCGCCCCAGTCGGCCGCGATCGCGGTCTGGTATTTCTCGCCCCGCCCCGCGCTTCCCCGGTAGTTCACCGCCACCACGACGTAGCCGCTGGCCGCCAGGATCTGCCGCTCGAAGCTGAAGGAGTGTCCATCCTGGCCGTTCGGTCCACCGTGGATGCGGAGCAGCGTCGGGTACTTCCGGCCCGGCTGGTAGTCCGACGGCTTCACAATCAACCCGTGCACTTCGTTGCCGTCCTTCGCTTTGCAACTGAACTCCTCGGTGACGCCCAGCTTCAGTTCAGCCATCAATGCGTCGTTGTGGTGTGTCAGCGCGCGCAGTTTGCCGTTCTCGAGAGCGTGCACTTCGCCGGACGTGGTGTCGGTGGAGGACACCACCGCCACTCGCCCGTCTTTGCCCAGCGCGACGCTCGAAATCACGAGCGGACCCCGGATCAATTTCTCGACTGCGCCGTCCGAGGCTGGAACGCGGGCCAAGTATTCCGACCGGTCGTCGGCCACCAGGAACACAACCGAGGCGCCGTCGGCGGAGAAGCGCGGGGCAGCAACGCCGCGGTCGAGTTTCGCAGCCAGCACTCGCGGTTCGCCGCCTGAAGCGGGCATGATCGCGAGGCGGTTCATGTTATAAGCATCGAGCTTCGCTCCGGTGCTCTGCAGATAGACCAGGCGTGTCCCGTCGGGGTTCCATTCCGGCCGCGCCCGGGATGCCGACGCTTTCACTCCGTCATAGTGAGTGATCTGCTTTGGCGCGGCTCCTTCCCGCGCTTCCAGCACGTAGACGTTCGAGGTGTTGTAGCGATCCGCGTCCTTGCCCTCTTTCCCCAGAAATGCGATGGAGCGGCCGTCGGGCGACCACGAGGGCGCGGCTGCTTCGATGCTCTGGGAAGTCAACGCCTCCGTCTTGCCGGTCGCGATGTCGAACAGATATAGCCGCGCCGGGTGCTGGATCAAGTAGCCGATGATGTCCTGTTTGAATTTGTAGCGATTCACCACGATCGGCTTCGGCGCCTTCTTGGGTTGTTGGTCGCCGGGCTTTTCTTCGTCAGGATCGTCCGCGTCGCGGTCCTGCACCACCAGCACCAGGCGTTTGGAATCGGGCGACCATTCGTAAGCCGACAGCTTGCCCTTCACGCTGGTCAGTTGCTGCGCCTCGCCGCCCATGCGGTCGAGCAGCCAGACCTGCGTGCCCTTGGCCTTGCCGGGGCGTCCCGAAAGAAAAGCCAGGTAGCGGCCGTCCGGACTCCAGCGCGGCGCGTTCTCGTTTTCAGCGCTGGAGGTGAGCCGCACCTGCTCGCTCCCATCCCAGCTCGCCATCCACACGTCGGTGTCGGTTTTGTCGGCCGCAACGTCCACCGAGCTTACGGTGTACGCCACCCATTTGCCGTCCGGCGAAACCTGCGGATCGCGGACTTCGCGCAAGAGATGCATGTCGTCCACTTTGAGCAGCCGCGGCTCGGCGGCCTGCGACAGCGCGAACGAAACGAACAGACCTGCGGCGCCCAGCAGCAGCGTTCTGAAGCCCGGCATGGGATCGAGTCTATCAGACACGCGTGCTTGCCGGGGTATACTGGCCCCCAGTGAAACCCACTCTTTCGACCCTTGCGCTTTGGGCCTGCTTCGCGACCGCATTGTGCTCAGCCGCTCTGCCTCCACCCGAATACCAGAAGCTGGCGCACGACATTTACAAGCAGCTCATCGAAATCAATACTTCTTTCAGCACTGGAGCCACCACGCCCGCGGCCGAAGCTGTCGCCGCGCTGCTGCGCTCGGAAGGCTTTCCGGCGTCCGACATCCAGGTGCTGGGAGCGGCAGCCCACAAGATGAACGTGGTGGTGCGCTATCACGGCGGCGGCCAGCGCAAGCCGCTGCTGCTGCTGGCTCATCTCGACGTGGTCGAGGCCAAGCCGTCCGACTGGTCGCTGGATCCTTTCAAGCTGACCGAAAAGGACGGGTTCTTCTACGGCCGCGGAACCATCGACGACAAGGCGCAGGCCGCCATCTGGCTGGCCAATCTGATCCGCTACAAGCGCGAGGGCTTCCGGCCCGATCGCGATCTCATCGTGGCGCTCACCGCCGACGAAGAAGGCGGCGGACCGTACAACGGTGCGGCCTGGCTGGTCAAGAATCATCGCGACCTCATCGACGCCGAGTTCGCCCTCAACGAAGGCGGCTGGGGCGACATGCTGAACGGCAAGCCTTCGGCGAACAATCTGCAGGTCAGCGAGAAGTACGTCGCCACCTACCGCTTCGAAGTGAAAAACAAAGGCGGCCACAGCTCGTTGCCCGTGCCCGACAACGCCATTTACCGGCTGGCTGAGGCTCTGATCCGGATTTCGAAGTACAAGTTTCCGGCTCAAACCAACGAGGTGACGAAAGCCTACCTCGAGCAGATGGCCAAAGTGTCACCCGAGTCCACCGCCGGCCTCATGCGAGCCGCGGCGCAAGGATCGGCCAAAGCCATCGAACAGTTGGCCGACAGCTCGACCGCCCTCAACGCCACGCTGCGCACCACCTGCGTGGCTACCATGCTCGACGGCGGCCACGCCATGAACGCTTTGCCGCAGACCGCCGGCGCCACCGTCAATTGCCGCGTCCTGCCGGGCGCCAAACCCGAAGAAGTGCTGGCGACGTTGAAGCGCATCGTCGCCGATGCCCAGGTGTCCATCACGCCTTCGGGCGAGATCGTCTCCGGCCCGGCATCGCCGCTGCGCAGCGACCTCATGAAAGCGGCCTCGCGCATCACCGACACCATGTGGTCCGGCGTGCCTGTGGTTCCGGTGATGGTGATGGGCGCCACCGACGGCCTCTATCTGCGAAACGCCGGCATACCTACCTATGGGATTCAAGGCCTGTTCGTCGAAGTGAACGATTTTCGCGCTCACGGCCGCGACGAGCGCCTGGGCATCCAGCAGTTCTACGAAGGCGAAGCGTTTCTGTACGAGCTGGTCAAAGCTCTGGCTACACCGTGATTCACTTACGCTGCAATTCCTTCGGGACCCGCTGCCGGTCGAAGTCCTGGTATTGGAACGTCCACTTGAGCGGCAGCTCCTGCGGAATGTAGCACAGCCGGTCGTCGCAGGCCTGATATCGCAGCGTTCCCTCCACCGTGAAACTCCCGGCGCTGTCCAGCAAGGGCCTCAGCTTCGCATCCTGCCCGAGGGTGATGTCGCGCGTCAGCCGGAACCGGTTGCGATACACCGGCACCGTCTCGTCGATGGCCTTCAGATAAAGTTTTTCCGACTTCGGATACGCGACCTCGTGCGCCGCGAAGCCGTCGGAGTCCTTCAGCTTCCAGTCGATCGCTATGTAGCCTTCCACGCCCGGAGCATAAACGTGCATGTTCGGATTCAGCTCGATGTCGAGCGTCAGGGCCACGCGATGCCCGGTGGCTACGATCGAATTGCTGGCCGTGGCGGTGAGCCGAAGCTGCCTGCCTTGCACCTCGGTCTTGCCCGCCGAAGGGATCACGCCAAACTGGTGGCTCAGGATGTCGGCGGAGGTGTAGCGCTCGCGGTAGTCGTCTTCGAAATACTTCGCGACAATCGTTCCCTTGCCATCCAGAATGAACGATCCCGGAAACGGAATCCCGTAGAACGCGTTGTCCTTGGGCATGGTGTCGTTGAGGATGTTCAATTGGCGGATGGTCTTCGAATCCACGTCCGACAGCAGCGGAAAATGGACGCCCTTGCGATCGGAGAAGTTGTGCAGCACCGCGACGCTGTCGTAACTGACTCCGGCGACGCCCAAGCCGAGCTTGCGAAACTCGTCCTTGTTCTTTTCCAGCTCCACGAGCTGGGCCTTGCAGTAGGGTCACCAGTCCGCCGAGCGGAAGAACAGGATCACGGCGCCCTTCGGCCCCAGCAGACTCTGGAGGCTTCGGGTCTTGCCGTCCTGATCCTGGAGCGCGAAATCCGGCATCCGGCTCCCTACCGGCGGGCCGTAATCGCGCGCTGAGAGCAATCCCGCAACGCCGAGGAGCAATCCCACAACGCGTCGTGCCGACATGCTTCGATGGTATCCAATTTGTCCGGCCCTCCGAACCTCAGGTTAAGAAGCTTTAACCTCGCTAAAGAAAGCCCCTTGCATTCCCTACTGGGAAGCGGTTAATCTTTGGGGGAACGCGTTGAGTGCGGTAATACGCTCAGCGAGGATTTAGACCAAAAGGGAGGCAGTTAATGAATCGCAGAAAATTTACCATCGCTCTTGGGACCGCGACGGCTGGACTGGTAGCGGGCTCCGCGCTCTTCGGCCAGGATAAGAAAGAGAAGAAGGGCAAGGCCGCGAAGCACGATTGCAAGGGCCAGAACGATTGCAAGGGCCAGGGCGGCTGCAAGACTGGCGACGCCGGCTGCAAGGGAAAGAACACTTGCAAAGGGAAGGGCGGTTGCGCCGTTCCTCCGAAAAAGTCATAAGCAGCCTTTCGTCAAGGAACTCAACAGAAGGCCGGGGAGCGTCTGGGGCGCCTCCGGCCTTTCTCTTTGTTCACCCGGTAAAATCGTAGAGACAGAATGCACCGAGCGATTATTCTATCCCTGTTCGTCTTCGCCGCTCTGTGCCGCGCCGCGGATTACCAGGTGGAAGGCAACATCCGCTATAGTCATTTTCCCGAGAACGTGCTGGACATTTTGCAATCCCGGGCGCCGGCCTTGCAGAATCGCCCCGGCGTAGTCCTCATTCACGGAGACGGCTTGGTGCAGGGGCAGAAAGAAAGCATGGTGGAACAATTCGCGGTACCGTTCATCCAGCACGGCTTCGTGGTTGCGAACGTGGAATACCGGCTGGCCGAGGCAGCGTCGGCGGAAGGGGTCCGCGATGTGCTGACCGCCGTGGACTGGTTCCACGATCACGCCGGCCAATACAAAGTTGATACCCGGCGGATTATCGTACTGGGTGCCTCGGCCGGCGGGCGTCTGGGGCTGCAAGCAGCGAGTTTCGGTCCCGCGGCCAGCGTCGCGGCGGTGATTGATTTCTTTGGTGTCGTCGAGTCTCCGGACCCGCTCCTGTCACCCCTGGCGCACGTACGCAAAGGCCTGCCGCCCGTTCTCGCGATCCACGGTGACGCCGATCCCACGGTGCCCTATGACCAGAGCGTTCGCTTGATCCAGGCACTCAAATCCGCCGGCGACGATGCCGAGCTGATCACCGTGCCAGGCGGCAAGCACGGCTTCACACCCGCCGAGATGGACAAACTCTGGCCGCAGATTTTCAAATGGCTCAAGAAGCGCAGGATTAGTTCCTAGAAATGGCGCTGCTTACGCTGGTTCGTCACGGCCAGGCTTCCTTCTTACAACACAACTACGACAAGCTGTCCGAGCTGGGCGAACTGCAGTCGCGGATCCTGGGCGAATACTGGCTGAGAACCGGAACCACCTTCGACCAGGTCTACTACGGTCCCGCTTGCCGTCACCGGCGAACCGGCGACGCCGTGGCCGAGGTGTACAGACAAGCCGGCGTGGACTGGCCCGAACCGATCACGCTGGCCGAGCTGGACGAATATCCGGGCATCGACGTGGTGCGCCGCTTCCTGCCGGGCCTGATGGAGACGCACGAAGACATCCGCGCGTTGGAAAGAGATTTTCGCGAGGCCGGCGAAAAGGGCCTGGCCTTCCGCATGTATGACCGCTTGTTCCAGCGCATCGTCCGCATGTGGGTGGATGAGGAGCTGGATTCGCCCGACGTGGAGAGCTGGAAGGGTTTCTGCGATCGCGTCCAGCAGGGGATCGGCCGGATGCGCGATCAGGCGCCCAAGAACGCGCGCATCGCAGTGTTTACTTCGGGCGGAGTGATCGGCGCCGCGGTTCGACTAGCGCTCGGCCTGGCGCCGCAGAGGACGCTGGAGGTAAGTTGGACGGCGCGCAACGCCGGTTATACCGAATTCTTGTTTTCCGCGGATCGCTTCTCGCTCAGCAGCTTCAACAATCATCCGCATCTGGAAGATCCGGACCTGCTGACCTACCGCTGAGCCGCTCAGGTCTGAAGCCGCTTGGCGATCACCAGCGTGATATCGTCCGCCGGCGGCGCTCCGGAGGTGAACTCGTGGAGTTGCTGATTGATCGACTCGATCATGGACTGCGCGGGCAGGTCCTTCAATCGTGCCAGCGCTTCCGCCAGCCGGTCTTCGCCGAACTCCTCGTCAACATCAATCCGGCACGCTTCCGTCACGCCGTCGCTGAACAGCACTACCACGTCGCCGGGGTCCAACGTGCAGGTCTTTTGCTCGAACTTGGCCGCCGGAAGGATTCCGAGAATGACGCCGGTGCCTTCCAGTCTTTCCACTTCGCCTGTGCGCTTGGCCAGCAGCGGAGGATTGTGGCCGGCGTTCACGTACTTCAGCTCGCCGGTCTTCGGATCCAGCACGCCGATGAAGAAGCTGATGAAGCGGTTGCTCGGGCAATTGGAAGCGATGATCCGGTTCAAGCGGGTCACCAGCGCCGCCAGGTCGACCGGATCGTCGAACAGGACCTGCGCGCGCGCCTGCAAACTCGACATCAGCAGCGCCGCAGGCATTCCCTTGCCCGCCACATCGCCCACCAGCATGGCCACGCGGCCGTCCGGGTAAGTGAGGAAGTCGTAGTAGTCGCCCCCGACGGTCCGGCAAGCCGCGTTGTAACCGGCCAGATCGAGTCCCGGAACCTGCGGCGCACTGGTGGGCAGCAGGCGCCGCTGGATCTCGGCGGCCTGTTCCAGTTCCTTGGCCAGCAATCGCTCGGCTTGCTCCACTTCGGCCAGCCTGGTGTGCTCGATGCGGATGGCCGCCACGTTGGCCATGACGGTGAGCAGGTTGAGATCGTCCTTGGTGAACTCGTGGACGAAATGCGGCGAGTCCAGATAGATCAGTCCGATCACGCGGTCGTCGGTTTGAAGCGGGACCGCCAGCATGCTGCGGATCTGCTGCTGCACGATGCTCATGCGCTCGGCGAAGGCCTCGTCCAGCCGCGCGTCTCGGACCAGCAGCGAAGCCTTCTCCTTGATCACGCGATCGCGCACCGTGCCGCTGATCCGGAATCCTTCGCCCCGAGCCGCGCTCACCACCAGCTCGTCGCCTTCAAAGGTCATGAGCACCCCGCGGGCCGCGCCCACTGCGTCGATGGACAGGTTCATGATCAGATTGAAAAGCTCGTTGAGCGGCAGGTTGCCCGACAGCTCGCGTCCCGCGCGGATCAGCGCGCGCATCTGCGTTCCGCCTTCAATCTCCTTCTCATGACTCAGCAAACCCTGCAGGCTGGTTACGACCGTGGTGGAAGCGGCCGCGGGCGCGTTCCCTTCCACGAAGACTACAGTGTTGGCGGGCGGCGACACCTTCTCGGCGAATTCGAGCGTCAGGTGGCCGGCGGTCACGCGGTCATCCGGTCCCAACAGGTGCGGCTCCGTGATCCGATTGCCGTTGACGAACGTTCCGTTCTTGCTGTTGAGATCCCGAACGCTCCAGGTCTCGGCGTCCCTTTCCAGGACCATGTGCTGGCGCGAAAGGCCGGCGTCGTCCGGATAGCACAAGTCGCTGGCACTGGAGCGGCCGATGGTGATGCGGTCGCGGTCCAGGGGAAGCGTGCGGGTTTTTCCGTCGGGAGTGTGGATCAGCAACTCCCGGGGACGGAATCGCGCAGCTACTCCTGCCATGCTAATAGCTTAACGAAACGCGGGAATTTGCGCATTCAGCACGGCCGCGGGTAACCGATTTTCACGTCGATTTCGGCGGAATAGTGCACCAGCGGCGGCCCTTCGGGCGGCGGAAGACCGGCAGCTTCGATCAGAGTCTGGTTCAATTCCAAAACGCTTGCGCGGGCCAGCGGCCAGACTGGGTGCTCAATTTGAGCGCGGCCCAGCCGGCCTCCCGTCACGTTGTAGAGGCAAAAGCGAGCGGTGAGGAAATGATCGTGCTCGGTCAGTTCTTGTGGATCGTACTCTGCGCCGGGTTTGACCAAAATGCCGGCCGACTCCGGCCGGTGCGGCCACTTCCGCCGGCTTCGATAACGCACCGTGTCTTGTTCCGGGGCTGCTTGCATGGCGGCCCAGAAGTACGGCAGGCGATATCCGATGCGTGCCCCGACTACGGCCAGCAAGCGTGCCGCGTCGAGCGAGAAGAACCAGACGCCGCGTCCGCCGTCCGGTCCAACGACATACGTGCGCACATTTGTTTCTGGGAAATCAGGTAGGCCCGCGAGGTTGCAGATTTCGAACGGAACCAGGCCGATCCATGCGTCCTGGTCGAACGTGTCGAGTTCGAGTCCGGGCGGCAGCAATGGCCGCACCACTGCAGGAGCATAGCGCCAGTGTAAGAACGTCAGATGCCGCCAGGTCTGGCGCATGGCCACGCGCTCCACCGCTTCGGGCGGCCAGGGGGTGATGGGCTGCGCTTCAGACCGGTTGACCGTAGCCGCCTCCGCCCGGCGTTTCGATGCGCAGCACATCGCCGGGCGCGACTTCGAACCGGGCTTTCCCCGGAATCGCGGTGGTGCTTTTCCGTCGAACCAGCAGAGTCCGCCCGGGCGCGCCGGGATGGCCTCCGAAAAGCCCGTAGGGACCGCGCAGCCGCCGATCCGCCAGAATGGTCACCTGCGCGGGCGTCAGAAATTCAAATTCGCGGATGATGCCGTCGCCGCCGCGATGTTTCCCTCTGCCGCCCGAGCCGGACCGGATGCGATAGCCGCGCACGCGCAGCGGATACTGGTGCTCGAACGCTTCGACAGGCGTGTTCCAACTGTTGGTCATGTGCGTGTGCGTGGCGCTCGCTCCGTCCGAGACAGCGGATGCGCCCATCCCGCCCGCGATGGTTTCGTAATAGGCGAACGACTGGCGGCGGACGGGATCCCAACCGCCGAACGTCAGATTGTTCATGGTGCCGGAACTCGCGGCCGGAATCAGCTCGGGCGCGGCCTGAGCCAGCGCCCCTAGAACGACGTCGGTGATTCGCTGTGACGTTTCGACGTTGCCTGCGGCCATCGCCGCTGGAGGGCGCGCGTTGACCACCGAGCCGTCCGGCGCGATTACCTCGAGCGGGCGCATCACGCCGGCGGTGTATGGAATATCTTCGCGCACCAGGCAGCGGAAAACGTAGGTGGTCGCCGAGACCGCGACCGCATAGTTGGCGTTCACCGAGCCTTCCACCTGAGGATCGGAACCCGTGAAGTCGATGGTGGCGCGATCGCCGTGGATGGTCACAGTGACCGCTATGCGCACCGGGCGGTCAGTGATGCCATCGCCATCCAGAACATCTTCGAAGCGATACCGGCCCTGGGGCAGCCTGCGGATTGCCGCGCGCATCATGCGCTCGCTGTAGTCCTTCAGCGCGGTCATGTTGCGGCGCACTGTGGCGAGGCCTCGTTTCGAAACCAATTCGAGCAGGCGCTGCTCGCCGCGCCGGATGGCCATGCATTGCGCCAGCAGATCGCCTTCGCGTTCGACAGGCGTCCGTACGTTGGCCAGTATCAGCGCCAGCAGCTCGCGATCGAATCGACCCGCGCGCGCCAGCAGGATCGGAGGAATGCGAATGCCTTCCTGGTAGATCTCGCGCGCCAGCGGCATCGAGCCAGGACTCATGCCGCCGACGTCGGCGTGGTGGGCGCGATTGGCCACGAAGAACGCCGGCTTGCGTTGGCCCGGGACGAAAACGCCCGAGACAGCCGTGATGTCGGGCAGATGCGTTCCACCGCGGAAGGGATCGTTCAGGATCGCGACGTCACCCGGCCCGAGATCGAAAGCCTGCATCGCGTGGCGCACCGAAAGCGGCATGGCGCCCAGGTGCACGGGCATGTGATCACCCATGGCCACCGTCTCGCCCGCGGCATCGTAGACGGCGCAAGAATAATCGCGGCGCTCTTTGATGTTGGCCGAATAGGACGTCTTGCGCAGGACCGCGCCCATCTCTTCGGCGATCGAGACCAGCAGATGCCGGAACAGCTCCAACTCGATCGGATCCGGCTTCATGGCTTGCAGGTCCCGGCTGCGACCAAGAAGCTGGCGGCGCGTTGCCAGCGCTCGCCTTCCGATCTCTCGATCGCGTAGCTGCGAGTCGCCGCGTCGGCCCGCACGCGCCATCCGGATGCGGCCGGCTCGGCGTTGCCCGGGAAACGAATCGGATCGGCGCTGGCCTGCCGCAGCGCCCAGCTTTCGCCGCCGGTCCGGGTGTCGTACAGCTCGTGCTTGGCATTGTCGAGCCGCGCGTCCACCAGCATGCTGCCGTTTTCGGGCGACTCGAACCAGAAGCGTTCGATGGACGCCAGGCGGCTCTCGTCGAACACCGGCCGCTGGCGCCAGGTCTTGCCGCCGTCGGTAGTCACCAGAAAGAACGGGTCGCGCGGCGCGCCTTGCAGGTTTGCGCCTGAAATCCAGCCGTTCTGAAAGTCGAAAAACTGGATCTGATCCAGGCCCGCCGATCGAATGCGTGGATGCGGCTCGGTCCAGGTGGCGCCGGCGTCCTCGCTGGCCAGCAGGATGGAGAACAGCGTGGTGGTGGGCGTGTGAAGATTTCCCACCAGGAAAAGCTTGTTGCCCGCCGCCTGCATGTTGGCGAGTTCCAGATACACCGGGCAAGGCTCATCTTCCGAGCAGCTCAAGCCGGTCGCGACCATGTCGGCCTCGGTGCATTCGAAAGGAACCCGCATCGGTTTGCCGGTGTTTTCGATGGGAGCCTGCGCGCCTAAACAAAGTGCGCAGGCCAGCAGCCAGGCTGCGGGACGGATCACAGATTTATGTTACCGGATCGGGTTCGCGCGCATCACATCAGGATCATGGATGAACTGAGCCGTCACTTGAAGGAAGTCGCGGAGGCCGCCGCGCGGGAGTTCGCGGGATATTCGGATTCAACGGCCGCTAAGCCGATACAACCGGGCGGCTGGTCGCGAAAGCAGGTGCTCGGCCACTTGATCGATTCGGCTTCCAACAATCATCAGCGATTCGTCCGAGCATTGCTCGCTGACGAGCTGAAGTGGCCCAGCTACGATCAGGAAGGCTGCGTTCGGGCGCAGCGCTATCAGGACGCGCAGTGGACGGATCTGGTGAAGCTTTGGACCAGTTACAACCGGTTCCTGGCGCATGTGCTGGCCGGCGTTCCCCCAGCGAAGCTCGGCACGCGCTGCCTGATCGGCGACAACGCGCCCATGACGCTGGAAGAATTGGCCGCCGACTACCTGCACCACATGCAACATCACCTGGAGCAGATCAGATCGGGAACTTGATCCCCTGCGCCAGCGGCAGTTCGTCGGACCAGTTGACCGTCACGGTCTGGCGGCGCATGTAGGACTTCCAGGCGTCGCTGCCTGATTCGCGGCCGCCACCAGTGTCCTTCTCGCCGCCGAAGGCTCCGCCGATTTCCGCGCCGCTGGTGCCGATGTTGATGTTGGCGATCCCGCAGTCCGAGCCGCGCGCGCTCAGAAACGTCTCGGCTGAGATCAGGTTGGTGGTGAACATCGCCGAGGAAAGCCCTTGCGGCACGTCGTTGTGCCACGCCAGCGCCTGTTCGATGGCGTCGAACTCGATGAGGTACAGGATCGGCGCGAAGATCTCGTCCTTGAGGATCGGCATCCCGGGCGCCGCCTTCACCAGCGCCGGACGTACGTAGCAACCGCCCAGATCTTCTCCGCCGCAGATGACCTCACCGCCTTCCGCGCGGATGCGAGCGAGCGCGGCCTGCATCGCGTCCACCGCCTGTCGATCGATGAGCGGACCCATCAGCGTGGATTCTTCCATCGGGTCGCCGACGCGGATCTGCGCGTAGGCCGACTTGAGTTTTTCGATCATCCCGGTAGCGATGCCGCGCTCGAGAAACAGCCGCCGGATGCTGGTGCAACGTTGGCCGGCGGTACCGGCAGCACCAAACAGAACCGCCCGCGCCGCCAGATCGAGATTCGCGTCTTGCGTGACGATGACGCCGTTGTTGCCGCCCAGTTCGAGCAACGTGCGGCCCAGCCTGCGCCCCACGGTTTCGGCCACGACGCGTCCCATGCGGCACGATCCAGTGGCGCTCACCAGCGGAATGCGCGGGTCTTCAAGCAGCTTCTTGCCGGCCACGGCGTCCTGGCCAATGATGAGGCTGAACACGCTGCGCCAGCCGTGCCGCTCCAGGACGCGGTCGCAGATCTTTTGCACGGCGATGGCGGTCAGCGGCGTTTTCAACGACGGCTTCCAGAGCACGCAGTCGCCGCACACCGCCGCGATGAAAGCGTTCCAGGACCAGACCGCGACCGGAAAATTGAAAGCCGAAATGACGCCCACCACGCCGAGCGGATGCCATTGCTCGAACATGCGGTGTTGCGGGCGCTCGCTGGGCATGGTGAGTCCGTAGAGCTGGCGCGAGAGGCCTACCGCGAAGTCCGCGATGTCGATCATCTCCTGAACTTCGCCCTTGCCTTCGGCCAGGATCTTGCCCATCTCGAGCGTAACCAGCGCGCCGAGATCGTCTTTGACGTGCCGCAGCTCGTCGCCGATCTCGCGCACGATCTGGCCGCGCTTGGGGGCCGGAAACATGCGCCAGCGTTGGAACACTTCGGCTGATTGCGTTACCACCGTCTCGTAGTCCTGAGCGGATGCCAGGCGGACGCGGGCCAGCTCCCGGCCGTCCGCGGGATTCACTGACGCAATCGCCGCTGCGTCCGGCGATGCAATCCACTCGCGGCCGCACGCGCCGGAATTTTCCGGCTCGATTCCGAGCCTCTCCAGAACCGGATGCACCGCTACTGTGCCAGCCACGCGAATCCCTCCGGCCCGGTCGCGAATCGGCGCCCGGCCTTTGCTACGACGCTTCCGATGCGTGCAATCACCTCGGCTTGAAATTCGGAATCGAGCCACGCCGAGAATTCGTGCCGCTCGCTGATGGCGAAGGCTGCTTCGCGCGTGGTTGCTCCGCGAGGCTTCACGGCGCGCACGTGCAGCGGATCGCCGATGATGTCGCGATCGGTGGCTTCGAGCGCGAGGGCAGCCAGTTTCTCCGGATCGCACGGCAATATCGGAGCGAGAGTGGCGAAGGTCTCGACGCCTGCCGCGCGCAACCGGCGCACCACTTCCATCCGGCGTTCGATGGACGCGCAATGCGGCTCGTACAACGTCCGGACCCTCTCGCGATTGGTGGTAATGGAGAAGCTGATGCGCAGCGTCGTACGCCGCGACAGCTCGATCAACTTCGGAAGATCCCGCAGGATCAGCGGACCGCGCGTTTGAATCGCGAACACTCGCGGCGGGCGGTCGAGAATCGCGTCCAGCACGCCGGGCATGAGCTGCTGTTCTTCTTCAGCAGGCTGGTATGGATCCACCAGCGGCGAACAGTAGATGCGCTGCTCGGCGCGCAATTGCCGGCGCAGCAATGCCTCTGCATTCGCTTTGAAGGTGGTGAACTGGCCCCAGCGGCGCCAGTCCTCGGGCTGGAGACCGCCATAGGTGCGCATGGTGGGAACGTAGCAATAGCTGCAGCCGAAGGTGCAGTTGCGCGCAGGAGTCAGCGAGTGCGTGAAACCCGCCCGCGCGATAAAGCCGGTGGTCGGGCTGAGGATGCTTTTCGATTGCGCCTCGAACACCTGAAACGGCATCGATGCTTTTATTTTCTCACTTACCGGGCGCAGCCAGCAGTTTTCGCCGCAGCAGATCGAGCGCGGTGTTGGTGGAGAACATTCGCACGCGCTCGCGATCGCCGGGGAGCTGAACGCGCCGCGCCTCGCTGCCGTCTGGTGTCGCGAGTCCGATGAACATCAATCCGATCTTCTCGCCATCCGGCCCCGCGTACCCGGTGATGGATAATGCGTAGTCTGCGCCGGTTCGTGCCCTTGCGCCTTCGGCCATGGCTTGCGCGACCGGCTCGCTCACCGCGGTATGCCCGGCGATCATCTCAGCGGGCACGCCCAGCAGCTTGGTCTTCATCTCATCGGAGTAGGTAACGAAGCCGCCCACAAAGTAATCGGAAGCTGACGGCACGGCGGTGATGCGCCCGCCCAACAGGCCGCCGGTGGCGCTCTCCGCGACGCTCAACGTGGCATGCCGCGAGCGCAGCAGGTCGCCGATGACTTTCTCCAACGAATCGCCGTTGCGGGAATAGATGCGGTCTCCGATCAGAGGCTCGATCCTGCCGGCGACTTCCGCGACCAACGCCTCGGCGTCGTTGGCGTTAGGGCAGCGCGCGCGCAAATGCACATGAATCTCGCCGGACACCGCGAGAATCGTCGTCGCAACGCTCGGGTACTGCTTGTAAACCGGAGAGATCAACTGATCCAAATCGGACTCTGGGATACCGACGCAGCGCAGGTGCCGCGTGCGGATCGCCTGCGCCGGCAGGACCTTTCCCAAACGCGGAAGGCACTGATGCTCGAACATCGCTTTCAGCTCGTTGGGCGGACCCGGCAGCAGCATCAGCACCACGCCCGAGTGATCGATCCATTGCCCGGGCGCGGTGCCGCGATCATTAACCAGAACCTCGGCGCCGCTCACCAGGTAAGCCTGACGGCGATTGATCTCGGACATCTTGCGGCCGAAGCTGCGGAACCGCGCTTCGATCTGATCGCAAATCTGCTGGTCGAAGACCAGGGTTCGGCCCAGCGCGGAAGCCACCGCGTCGCGCGTCAGGTCGTCTTCAGTCGGCCCCAGGCCGCCGGTCAACACAACGATCTGCGAGCGCGCCATCGCTCCCAGAATCGAATCCGTAAGCCGCTCGCGCTCGTCGCCCACCACGGTCTTGCGCACCACTTCCACACCCAGCGCGTTGAGCTGATCGGTGAGATAGAGGGAATTCGTGTCGAGTCTTTGGGGCGTCAGCAGCTCGGAGCCGATCGCGATGATTTCAGCATCCGGCATCAGGGAAGTGGTCTGCCGGCGATCCCGACGTCCAGGCGGAAAAGTGCGCCGTTGGTGGTGACCACCATGGCGCGCGACGGCGTAAAGGCCAGGCCCACGATGCCCGGTCCGGAAAGAAACAGCTCCGGCGCCTGCTTGGGAGCGAATCGCACGACGCCGCGCCGGCCGCCGAGCGAAGCCGCCACGTACAGCCGGCCTTCGGCGTCAAACGCCATTCCCTGCGGGCGGCCCAGACCGCGATAATACGTTTCCACCTCGCCATTCGGGGAGACGCGGTAGATCGAATCGAAACTCGAGGTCGTCGGACCGGTGACGTACAGATAGCCGTCGTCGCTGAACGCCAGGTGGTAGGCGGCGATGGACGGCTCGATCGTGGCGAAGACGTAAATCTGGCGCGTGCGGCTGATCTTGAAAATGGTGCCGCTGCGATCGCCGACGTACAGGTTCTCTTCGCCGTCGAACGCAATGCCGGTGGCGACGCCCATGCCTTCCACGTACACCGACACAGTGCCGCCGGGTGTGACCTGATAGACGATGCCGTCGTATCGGCTGGAAATGTACAGGGTGCCGGCCTTGTCGAATGCCAGCCCGGTGGCATTCATCACGTCGGTGACGAACGGCTTCAGATTGTAGTTGAGATCGATCTTGTAAACCGAAACGGGGGTCTTCTGGCCGCGCGAACCACTGAAGGTCACGTAGATGTTGCCGAAGCTGTCGACGGCGGGGTTGCCCACCGGGTAAAGATTCTCCGCGATCTGAACGCCGACGTCGCAGGTCCAGGCGCGGCTGGATTGCTTGCCGGATTCGACGATCAGCTCGCCAGCCGATGCGCCTTCGGGCACACGAACGATCACGTAGGAGTCCGATCCGATGACGATGGGAGCTTCGACGTCTCCGATGGTCACGCGCGGCCGCTCGGCGCGCGCCAGGCCTGCGCCGCGGATCTGAAACTCGCCGCCGGGTATGGCGGCCTCCGGCGTTACGTTCGAAATTTGCGGGCGCCCATTCGCGTCCTTCTTGGAAGCCATATCAAAAAAACTGCAATCGGTCTAATAAGAATATAGCAAGCGCGCCGTAGATACCCGCCATCACATCGTCGGCCACGATGCCGTAGCCCGCCGGCAGACGCTCCAGCTGGCGCGCGGGTGGAGGTTTCCAGACATCCAGAACGCGGAACAAAACGAAGGCGGCGAGAAAGCTCTTCCAGTTCAGCGTGGATGCGCCCGCCAGCGTGATCCACTGTCCGATCACTTCGTCGACGACGACGATGCCGGGATCTTCCAGCCGCTCGCGTTTCGCGATCACGCCCGCCGCCCAGATGCCCGGCGCGGTCAGGAGCGCGGCCAGCACGAGAAAAGTTCCGCGGCCCGAACCGTAGCCAGCGTGGATCAGAATTGCGATCGCCAACGCCGCCAGCGATCCCGCGGTACCCGGCGCTTTGGGAGCGTAACCGCAGCCGAACCACGTGGCCAGCATGAACGACCAATCCCAGCGTCCCTTGGGCAGCGGGCTAAGACTCATCGCGTTCGCCGTCGTCTTCCGATTCCACCGGCTGGATGGGCGTCGAGATGACGTACTTCTCGCTGGCCCAGTTGCCCAGGTCGATGATCTTGCAGCGCTCGCTGCAGAACGGGAAGAAATCGCCGTCCGGAGCGACGTCTTTCTTGCAGATCGGGCACTTCATCGCGTCTTCCTCAAGGAGCGGCGAGGATCGGAAACGGCTGGGCCTCGACGCGGGGCGGCGAGGATTCGTGCTCGCGCGCGAGTGAGCCGACCAGGTCGTAGTCGTGCGCTTCGGTAATGCGCAGACGCCGGATCTCGCCAGTCCGTGGCGGCGCGCCGTCAAAATCGTTGACGTAACAGACGCCGTCGATCTCGGGCGCCTGAGTGGGCATGCGCGCCTGCCACAGCAGCTCGCTTTCCTCCGACGGCCCCTCCACCAGCACGTCGACTTCGTGGCCGACCAGGCTGCGATTCCGGGCGCGCGCGATGCGGCGCTGCACCGCCATCAGCTTGCGCTTGCGGTTGTAGATGCCGCGGGCATCCACTTTCTGATCCAGATGGAAACTCGCGCTGGTGTCCTCGTCCGAATACGCGAAGACGCCCAGGCGATCGAATCGGGCGGCTTTCACGAAGTCGCACAGCAGCTCGAAGTCGGCTTCGGTTTCGCCGGGAAAACCGACGATCATGCTGGTGCGGATGGCGACGCCTGGAATGGTGGCGCGAATCCGTTCCAGCAGCTTCAGGAAAAAATCGCCGTGCGAGCCGCGCTTCATCCGCTTGAGCACCGCCGCGCTAGAGTGCTGCAGCGGCATGTCGATGTATTTCACCAGCGCCGCGTGTTCCGCGATCGTGTCCAGCAGCCGTTGCGTGATTCGATTGGGATAGCAATACAGGAATCGAATCCATTTGTCGAACGGCGTATCGATTCCGGCCAGCCGCGCCATGAGCTGCGCCAGGCCGTCCTTGATTCCCAGGTCCTCGCCGTACGAGGTGGTGTCCTGGCCGATGAGATTGATCTCGCGGACGCCCTGCGCAAACATCCGCGTGGCCTCGGCGATCACCGATTCGAAGCGGCGGCTGCGGAACTTGCCGCGATATTGCGGGATCACGCAGAACGAGCAGGGATGGTCGCAGCCTTCCGCGATCTTGATGTAAGCGTAGTGGCGCGCGGTCGCGAAAACGCGCGGCGTCAGGTCGTGATACAGGTACGGCTCGAACGCGTTCGATCCCGGCTCGCGTCCCTCGCACAGCGCGACGATGTTTTCCAGCTCGTTGGTGCCGAGCACCGCGTCCACTTCCGGAATGTCCTTGCGGATATCATCCCGATACCGCTCCACGAGGCAGCCGGCCACGATGAGCCTTTGCGCGCGCCCCGATTTCTTGTACTCCGCCATCTCCAGAATTGTGTCCACCGATTCTTTCTTGGCCGGGTCGATGAAGCTGCAGGTATTCACCACCAGGACGTCGGCGAGCTTCGGATCGTGCGTGATCTCATGCCCGCGTTCTGAGAGCTGGCCCAGCATCACCTCGGTATCGACAAGGTTTTTCGGGCAGCCAAGACTTACAAAACCAATTTTCAAGGTGGTTGATCCGGGGAGTAACGCTGAAATCCTAGGATAGCAGAAGCGCGAATCGGACTACTTGAGCTGATACAGCTTGCGGGCGTTGTCGCGGAGCACCATGCCGGCCAGCTCCAGCGCGCGGTCGCGCGTGATTTCGCCGTCGCGCATCATCTCCGTGAGAGCCAGGCCCAGAGCTTCGCGGCCCGTGGTGGTGGCCACCCATCCGGCCTCCTCCCAGGACATCTCGTCCGAGAACGGATAGGCATCGGTGGCGAAGAGCACCTTTTCCGGCGCGTATTCGAGCCATTCGCGAATCACCTGCGCGACCGCGCGAGGATAATTCATGAAGGTCTGCTCGGAGAAATCCGCGTAGACGTTGGGCTTCGCGAGCAATGCCGCCACCTCGCGCGTGAACGGCCACCCGCCGTGGAGCATCACGAAGTTGGTCTTGCGCAGCTTGGGATCGTTGAACAACGGTTCGAGCAGCAGCGGATTGGCTCCGGCGATGTGGAAATATCCGCCCGCACCCGCAGCCGCGTGAATGTGGACCGCCATGCCGAGCCGCCCGCACTCTTCCGCGATGTAGCGGAAGATGAAATCCTGCAATTTTGTGTAGGCTGCTTCCGTCGCCGGCAGAGCGTGCGCGCCGGAGTAGATGCGCACAGCTTCGGCCCTGGGCACGTCCTCGAAGGACAGCGAACGCAGGTAGGCCGCCTCAAATTTCACGGCGATCGCTCCGGCGCGCTTGTGGCGCTCCAGAGTCGGAGTCACTACTTTTTGCAGATACAGGTCGAGCGTCGCGGGCGGCTCCTTCACGCCCGATTCCTTCAGGTAGCGCTGGAGCAGCCGTTCTTCGTCCGCGTAGAAGGCCTTGCGGTCTGAGTTCCTGGCTGCGAGCGTCGCGTTGCTGAGCGGATACATCAGCGCGTCTTCGAAGGGAACCCAAAGGAATCGCGGCGCGGCTAGCCCGGGTCCCATCGCGACGCGGTTGGCGAGCATGGTCTCGATTCCCAGTTGATCGAGCACCCAGTTGGCATAGCCGTCGCGCTTTTCTTCCAGCAGTTGCTTCTTGCGGTCGCGCAGCTCGCGCACGTGATCGGGAGCGCGGTCCGTGTAGCGATAGCCGAACAGCGCGCGCCAGGCATCGAGCACCAGCGGCGTTCCTTCGCGCGTGCGCACCGGTTCGGTGTACGGCTCCATCGATTCGACGCGAAGCGCGTCGTAGTCGTTGTCCTTGTCGCTGCCGAGCGCCGGCCGGACCGGGTGCGCGTGATTGTCGATGGCTTTGATCTTGGCGATTTCCGCGGCGAGTTGAGAATCGACCGAAGACTGGGCCGCCGCGAACCGGCCGGCCGCGATCAGCACTATGCAGGCGATTCTCATTTCGCTTCGAATCCGAGATGCCAACCCAACTTCGAGGACTCCACCCAAGCGACTCTGCGGCCGAACCACGTTGAGGGATGTACGTTGACGTTGTGATTCAACCCAAGCAGGAACGCGCAAGGCGATTCGCCATATTCACGGATTCGCTCGTCCAACCAGGAGGCCGGCGCTAGCGGAGTGGCAAGCACGACGGGCGTTCCCTTGAACCAGGCCAGCTTGGCGCCGAACTGGGCGTCATCCTGACGTTCCGGCGCGGCGAGTCCATAAGCCCGCTGAAATTGGCGGATGGACGCATCCAGATCCTTGACGCCGATCACCACCTTCGAGATGCCGGTCCAATCGGAAGTGGTCGGCTGGCCTCCGGGATACGCGCGCCGTTCTCGCGGAGTGAAATCGTGAATCAGGAAGGGAAAGAAGTTTCCATTCCCCGGACCGACCTGCGCGGTTTCCCATTCGAGTTGCGCGCCATCGGGCCGTTTGCGCCCGTTCTTCTTCGGCTCGGTGGCAGCGATCCCGGCCTTACGCAGGCGATCCACTTCGCGAGCAAGATCAGCCGGACGCACGGCCCAGGCAGTGGGACCCGCATCTCCTTCCAGGAACTTGCGCCACTCGTGCGCGGCGACCGCCTTGGGATCCGCCTGCGGTTGAATCGCGATCAGCTCCAGGTACGACCCGTCGGGAAAACTGGTGAGCGCCATCTCGGTGGCGTGGTTCGAATGCGGCCCGCCGTATTCGGACTTGACGCCCGCGGCTTCGAGCGCACGCTGCATCGCGCGCAGGTCCCGGCCCGCGACGGTGACGTGGTCGACCTTCAGTTCCTCCGAGTGCATCGGCAAACCCAGCAGCAACGCGATGAAGAGAGCGCGGAACACTCCAACATTATCGCGCGTGCAGGGCCACCACGGTCACGTCATCCTGCCTGTCGCCGGCAACGGCGGCGACGATCCGCTCCACCAGTGTTTCGACGGCGACGCCCTGGTTGGCCCGAATCACCGACAGCAGGCCGTCTTCGCCGAATTCCTTCTCGCTATCGATGCCCGCCTCGGTGACGCCATCCGAAAAAAGCACCAGCGTGTCGCCGGTCTGCAATTCGACCGTGCGCTCCTCGCAGGCCCATTCGCTGAAGACGCCCAGGACGGTCGCGGTGGATTCGAGGCGCTCCAGGGATCCGCTCGCGCGCAGGAGGAACGGCGGCGGATGACCGCAATTGGCGTAACGCAGGCGGCGCGTACGGTCGTCATAGTGACCCAGGAACAGTGTGGCGAACTGCTCGGCTGGCGTGGACTCGTGAAACAGCCGGTTCACGAGGCGCAGGGTTTCGGATGGATGCCGCAGCTTCTCCGGCGGCTGGCTGCGGAAACACGCTTGCAGATTCGCCATCAGCAAAGCCGCCGCTACGCCTTTTCCTGAGACATCCGCCAACACGAACCCGAGGCCGCCCTCGCCGGTGTCGAGAAAATCGTAGTAGTCTCCGCTGACCTCGCGCGCGGGCAGGCAGCGTCCCGCGTAATCCAGAGTGGCAAGCCGGCGGCTCTCATGCGGAAACAGCTTCTGCTGAACATTCCTGGCGATTTCCAGCTCGGACTTGACGCGCCGGTCGGTCTTCGCTCGCTCGGAGGCCTCGGCGGCTTGTTTGCGAATGGTGCTGAGCAACCGTGCATTGTCCCAGGGCTTCTGGATGAAGTCGCAAGCGCCTCGCCGCATCGCTTCCACCGCGAGATCCACGCTGCCCCACGCCGTCATGACGACAATGGGCGCGGCGTTGCCCTGCGCTTCCAGGCTCTTCAGCAGATCCAGACCCTCTTGGCCGGACGTGGTATCGCGCGCATAGTTCAGGTCCATCAGGATCAAGTCGAAGGTTTCGGAGCGCAGGGCACGCAGCAGTGCTTGCGGCGAATCCACCAGAACGGCCTGATACCCGGCGCCCTTCAGCAGCAATCGCAGCGCCGCCAGCACGTCCGGTTGATCGTCGCCCACCAGGATGCGCAGGGCGCCGGTTTGGATCGGCTTACTCGAAGACTCGGGAGCCAGACAAATCATGGTCACTCGCTCGGACTACCAAGCGCAAACGGAGTGCCACGCTAACCGGTTGAAAGACCTGCGCCGTGAGCGCCGGAGTTACCAGGCAATGTCCGCAATTGGGAATCAGGTGGCCGTTTTGAGCTAGCTGGCCGCCTCGCTGGCGCGAACCAGGAGCTTGGTCATGTTCACGAAATGGCACGGCAGCTTGGGCTGTGCGTCGGCCGAAAACGGCGACGTGCCGGTGGGCAGGTAGCCGAGGCGCTGGTAGTAAGCGGGGAGCTCCTCGCGCACGTTGACGATGCGCAAGTCGGCGAAGCGGCAGCCTGCGTCCAGGCAGCGTTGCTCGGCGGCAGCCATTAGATGGGATCCGATCCCGCTTCGCTGGCGCGATGGATCCACCGCCAGCAGGCCGAGGTAACCTCGCTCACCCCGCAGCTCCACGTAGATGCAACCCAGCAGGCTCGCGCAGTCTTCCGCGAGGATGAATTTTCCCTTGGAGGTCAGTTCGCGCACGGCGCCGGTGTCGATGCGATCGCGCTCGATAAAGAACCGCTCCACGCGAAAGGCAAGGTTGATCAAGCGCGCGATGGCTTCGACGTCCGCCGGTTCTGCGATGCGGAGGCGCACGGCGGCTAATCGAGTTCGGACAGCTTGGCGTCCAGGTGCTTCAGCGCCGCCTCGAGCATCTCGCGATGCCGCGGGTGCGACGCGCGCTCGATATCGTGCAGGATTCGCGTCCGCGACAGCAGCAAGCTCTCGCGCTGCCGGGTTCGCTCAGCGTCGGCGGCGTTCATTGCGACGATTCGGGAGGCTTCACGCCGCGCCTCAACCGCCTCCATTTGCGACTCAACCGACTTGCTTTCCCATCCCCGTGCCATGCCTCTAGTGTGTCACGAAGTGCGTGGGGCAGCCAATCCTGGCTGCAGCCGGCTTTAGCCGGCCTCTTCACGCCGGGGCCTAAAGGCGAGCTGCAGCCACGATTGGCTGCCCCACACTTACCTTGTGGTATCGATCGGAGCCGGATGCGCGGATTCAAAGGCCGCGATGGCGGCTTCCTGGTGCAGGATGTATCCAAGCTCGTCGATGCCCTCGATCAGACAGTGCTTGGCAAAGCTGTCGACCGGAAATTCCACCGCGCGCCCGTCCGGAAGCGTCAGCGTCTGCGCGGCCAGATCCACCTTGACCGTGGCGTTCGGATTCCGGAACAGCTCGGCGTGCACGTCGCGCGGCACCACGATCGGCACCAGCGAGTTCTTGAGCGAATTCTGGCGGAAAATATCGGCGAACGAAGTGCTGATCACCGCGCGGAATCCATACTGCGTCAGCGCCCAGGGCGCGTGCTCGCGCGAGCTGCCGCAGCCGAAGTTGTCGCCGGCCAGCAGAATCTTCGCGGCCTTGGCCTCCGCCGTGTTCAAGATGAAATCCGGCTTGGGCTTGCCGGCGGCGTCGTAGCGCCAATCATAGAAAAGCTGGTCGCCCAGTCCTTCTTTCGAAATGGTCTTCAGGAATCGCGCCGGGATGATCTGGTCGGTATCGATGTTGTCGATGGGAAGCGGAACCAGCCGGCTTTCAAACGGTGTGAACTTGCTCATGACAGCAGCTCCCTGACGTCGGTGACGACGCCGGTGATCGCGGCCGCCGCCGCGGTCAATGGACTTGCGAGAAACGTGCGCCCGCCCTTGCCCTGGCGGCCTTCAAAATTGCGATTGCTGGTGGAGACGCTGTATTCGCCGGGCTGCAACTGATCGCCGTTCATCGCGATGCACATGGAGCAGCCGGCCTCGCGCCACTCGGCGCCCGCGTCGCGGAAAATCTGATCGAGACCTTCGGCCTGCGCCTGCGCCTTTACCTGTTGCGAGCCGGGGACCACCATCACCCGCACGCCCGGATGCACCTTGCGGCCCTTCAGCAATCCCGCTGCGTTGCGCAGGTCGGAGATGCGCGAGTTGGTGCAGCTTCCGATGAACACCACGTTCACCGGATGACCCAGCAGCGGCTTGCCGGGAGCGAGATCCATGTAGCGCAGCGCCTTGGCCAGCGAATCGCGCTCCAGCGGATCGCTGACGTCGCTGGGATTCGGAACCGCCGCGGTAATCGGAATGCCCATGCCAGGATTCGTGCCAAACGTGATCATCGGTTCGAGCGCACCGGCATCGATGCTGATGTTTCGGTCGTAGACGGATCCATCGTCGGTCGGCAACGTGCGCCAGCGCGCGACCGCCGCATCCCAGGCCGCTCCCTTCGGCGCATGATGACGGCCGCACATGTACTGATATGTGATGTCGTCCGGCGCCACCAAGCCGGCGCGCGCGCCCGCTTCGATCGACATGTTGCAAACCGTCATGCGCTCTTCCATCGATAGCGCGCGGATGGCCGAGCCGCAGTATTCGAAAACGCAGCCGGTGCCTCCGCCGATGCCGATGCGCGCGATCAACGCCAGAATGATGTCTTTGGCCGTCACGCCGGGCTTCAGCGCTCCATCCACCAGCACCTGATAAGTCTTCGGTTTGTTCTGCAGCAGGCATTGGGTCGCGAGCACGTGCTCCACTTCGCTGGTGCCGATGCCGAACGCCAGCGCTCCGAATGCGCCGTGCGTGGCGGTGTGGCTGTCTCCGCACACCACTGTCATTCCGGGCTGCGTCAGGCCTTGCTCCGGACCGATCACGTGTACGATGCCCTGGTTCGCGTTGTCCAGGCCGTAGCAGCGGATCCCGAACTCGCGGCAGTTGGCTTCGAGCTGGGCGACCTGCGCGGCCGCCACTTTGTCTACGATCGGAAACGAGCGCGGCGTAGTGGGCGTGCTGTGATCGGTGGTCGCGATGGTCAGGTCCGGACGGCGGACCTTCAGGCCTCGCTTGCGCAGGCCGTCGAAAGCTTGCGGCGACGTCACTTCGTGCGTCAGGTGCAGATCGATGTACAGCAGCGCCGGAGCGCCGGGCTGTTCGGCCACGATGTGGTTGTCACGAATCTTTTCGATGATGGTGCGAGGTTTCATATTGCGCTGACTACAGCATCTCCTACTTCCGACGTGCTCGCGGGCGGGCCGCTCGGCTTCAGGTCGGCCGTCACCCGGCCCGAGTTCAAAACCGCCTCCACCGCGCGATTCACCGCGGCCGCCTCTTCCTTCAAGCCGAAACTGTATTCGAGCATCGCGGCCACTGAACCGATCGCGCCGAACGGGTTGGCTTTATTCTGACCCGCGATGTCCGGCGCCGATCCGTGCACCGGCTCGTACAGGCCCACCCAGGCGCCCGAAGGTTTTCTGTCACCTATCGAGGCGGAAGGCAACATTCCGATCGATCCGGCCAAGACTGCTCCCTCATCACTGAGGATATCGCCGAACATGTTTTCAGTCACCAGCACGTCGAAACGGCGGGGATTCAGGATCAGTTGCATGGCGCAGTTGTCCACCAGCAGGTGGTCGAGCGCGACGTCCGGAAATTCGGCGGCCACTTCGATCACCACGCGGCGCCAGAGCTGCGAGGTTTCGATAACGTTGCTCTTGTCGACGCTGGTCACCTTCTTGCGGCGGTTCCGCGCCAGATGGAACGCCATGCGCGCGACGCGTTCGATCTCCGAGCGCGTGTAGGCCATGGTGTTGACCGCGCGCGTTTCGGCTCCGTTTTCGTAGATGCCGCGCGGCGTGCCGTAGTAGATGCCGCCGGTGAGCTCGCGCACGATGATCATGTCGGTGCCGTCCACCAGGGCGTTCTTGAGCGGCGAGGAATCCAGCAGCGCCTTGTAGGAACGCACCGGCCGCAGGTTGGCATAGACGCCCAGAACCTTGCGGATGCCTAGTAATCCTTTTTCGGGGCGCTTTTCGGGCGGCGCCTGATCGAATTCCGGCAGGCCAACCGCGCCCATCAGCGTGGCGTCGGCTGCAAGCGCGCGATCGATGGTCTCCTGCGGCAGTGGTGTTCCGGTTTTGTGGATCGCGATGCCGCCGAGCAGGCCTTCGGTCAGCGTTAGTTGGTGGTGGAATTTTTCGGCGACGCGTTGGAGGACTTTCACCGCTTCACGAGTCACCTCGGCGCCGATGCCGTCGCCGGGCAGAATAAGAACGTTCAGTTTCATTCGGTATATTTCAGGCTAGCAGGGCGTTCACACGAGTGTGAACGCGGCACGCACGAGTGCGTGCGCCACGGCTCAATTCGCGGCGGCCGTGGCTGCGCCGGTCAACTCGTGGATCATCGCCACGATCTCTTCATTCCGTATGCCCTTCTTGCGATCGGCGAGCGCCGTGAAGCGCTGGTATAACGCATCCAGTTCGTCGTGGCTTAGCGAGAAGCCCAGGTCCGCGGCGCGCTTGTTCAACGCATGCCGGCCGCTGTGCTTGCCCAACACCAGCTTGGTCTCCGGCACGCCGACGGTGTGCGGCTCCATGATTTCGTACGTCGTCCGTTCCTTCAGATATCCGTCCTGGTGAATGCCGGCCTCGTGCGCGAACGCGTTGTCGCCTACGATGGCTTTGTTCGGTTGCGGGCCGAACGTGATGGTCTGCGCCAGAAGCTGGCTGGCCGAGTAGAGCTGCTCGGTCACGATCTTGGTCTCATACGGAAGCTTGTCGTGGCGCGTCTTGAACAGCATCACGATCTCTTCGAGCGACGCGTTCCCGGCCCGCTCGCCGATCCCGTTGATGGTGCATTCGATCTGACGCGCTCCCGCCTTTACCGCGGCGATGGAATTGGCCACCGCCAGCCCCAGGTCGTCGTGGCAATGCACGCTGACGATGGCGCTGTCGCCGAGCACGCGCACCATGCGGGCGATCAGATCTCCGTATTCTTCCGGAACCGAGTAGCCGACCGTGTCCGGCAGGTTCACCGTCCGCGCTCCGGCCGCAACCACCGCGCGCGAGATCTGCTCCAGGTACTCCGGGTCCGTGCGCGTGGCGTCTTCGGCGGAAAACTCGACATCCTCGGTAAAGTTGCGAGCCATCTCCACCGCCGCCACCGCTTCGTCCAGCACCTGCTGCTGGCTCTTCTTCAATTTGTATTTCAGGTGAATCTCGCTGGTGGCGATGAAGGTGTGGATGCGCGGCCTGCGCGCGTGCTTCAGAGCCGCTATCGCCGCCTCGAGATCGGGCGTGTTGGCCCGCGCCAGCGCCGCCACTTGAACCCAGGAGAACTCACGGCTCACCGCGTCCACCGCCTCGAAATCTCCCTCCGAGGCGATCGGGAACCCGGCTTCGAGGATGTCGACGCCCAGGTCAACCAGTTTTCGCGCCATCCGCAGCTTCTCGGGTACGGTCATGCTGCAGCCGGGCGATTGTTCGCCGTCACGGAGCGTGGTGTCGAAGATGTAGACGCGATCCGCCATGAGTCCTCCAGTTCTCTTGACGATTATGGCGAAACGAAGCCAATTTGACAAATTTATAATGATGCGGTCCAGAATAAGTTACAATCATGCTATAAACGCCGCTTATGGAACTCTACCCAATGAAGGTCTTGCTGACGGTCGCCGACGAGAAGAGCTTCTCGCGCGCCGCCGAGAAACTGCTTCGAACCCAGCCGGCTATCTCCCTGGCGATTCAGAAGCTTGAGTCGGATCTGGAGGAGAAGCTGATCGACCGGTCGGGCAAGGACCTGCTGCTGACCGACGCCGGGCGGATCGTGTACGACTACGCTCGCCGCTTCGAGAACCTGGAGGGGGAGCTCGACAACGCACTGGCCGAGCTGCGCGACAACTCGGCCGGGCGGCTGGTGGTGGGGGCGAATGAGTCGACTTCCCTCTATCTGCTGGGGCACATCGAACGCTACCGGCGCTTGTATCCGAAGGTGAAGGTGCAGGTGCGGCGGTCGCTGTCGAGCAAGATTCCGTCCGAACTGATCGACGGTGAACTTGAACTGGGCGTGATCAGCTACGACCCGGAGGACGACCGGCTGCAGACCATGGTGATCTACACCGACCACCTGGCGTTCGTGGTTTCGCCGCAGCATCGTTTCGCGGCGCACAGCGAGATCAGCATCAACGAGCTGGGCATGGAGACCTTCATCGCGCACTATGTCTTGTCGCCCTACCGCGCGGTGGTGTTGAAAGAGTTCCAGCGCCACAAGGTGCCGCTGAACATGGACGTCGAGATGCCGACTGTCGAGACCATTCGCAGGATGGTGCAGCGCAACGAAGGCGTGGCGTTCCTGCCGCACATGACCGTCGAGCAGGATGTGGAGCAGGGGGTGCTGCGCGAGATCAAGGTGACCGAGCTGAGCGTGGACCGGAAGATTCTTCTGGCGTATCCGGCGAAGCGCACGTTGAGTCACGCGGCGCGGGCGTTTCTGGAGTTGGTGCGCGGGGCTTAGGCCGGATCGAGACTTTGGGCGTGGTGGCAGATTTTCTCGATCTCTTTCCACAGCTTTCTGAAGGATCGAGCCTTCTTGGCAAGCGCCATGTCGAATCTCGCGGTCAGCGCTGCTTGATCTGTTGTTTCTGAGTATCTTGACGTTGGCGGCAACCAGTTCTCAAGCCACTCTTTACAACCGCGCACCGATTCCGGATTGTCGTGGTCACTGACGTTCGCGCTGAGCCCGCGCGTTCCCCTCAGACTGGATGCTGAGGCGAGAAACCAAGCCTCGAATTCCTGGTGCGCAAGGACTACTGAAATTCGCTTGTCGCCTCGCGCGTCTTGCGCTCGTGCTGCGAGTAGAGCCACAAGTTCCGCTGGGCACTCACCTTCGCTGTCCAGAAGAATGAAGATCGTACCACTCTCCCCTATTTCGATCGCTGCGAGCCCCACGGCTCTCTCAATTCCCCCTTGCTTTAGCAGGGTTCCCCTGGCCTGTCGTATCGGGTGAGCGACATCAATCGGCACCGCAAGGTTGAGTGCTGCGATCACACGGCGAAACAAAACTGGAACTGCAGCTTCCTCGCCATGACCCTCCACGATCGGCACGATCCGGAAGGCCATTACGCTGGCACCGGGTCTCCAAAGAGGACTGACTCGATCGCTGAATCATTCGGCGGTTGGTAGGGTTCTGGCCGCAGGTAGTTCATTCGCATCAGTTCCCCAGCGGTGTACATGCGCTTCTTAAGCGCCTGCCGTCCGGTTTGATCAATGCGACCGATTCGAGTCACGCCTCCCTCAAGCTCCACAGCGAGGATCGCTTCGCTATCGATGTCCTTGTTGTCGAGCAAGTCCGCGCTGTGAGTAGTTGCCACCACTTGAACGCCTGAACTCGCCTCGCGCATTGCATCGAACAGGACTCCTGCTGCAGCAGGATGGAGCGCAGCTTCAGGTTCTTCAAGCCCCACCAAGTCGACTTGGGCGCCCGCTTGGCGCTGAAACAAGGCGACAAGCACAGCGAGTGATCTCAGCGTGCCTTCTGACATTTGGACTGCGTTGAAGTCATGAGCGCTGTCCTTCATCCTGAAAGCCAGCGCGCGATAGGCGCTTACATCTTGCACGGTCACAACCTCGACGGACGGGTTAATGACCCGGAGGTATTGATTGATGCGATCGTACAACGATCTGTGCCGCTCGAACATATAGGCCATCACGTTCGGAAGATTCGCTCCGTCGTTTGTAAGCACGGCTTCGATATTGGTCGAAGTAGGGTGCCGAAGACTATCAGAACCGAACGCGTAGAAGCGACAATTGCTCATGAAGGCTGAGAGCGGGGCAAAATCGGGGTCTTTGACCAATTGCAGGTGGGTCGAGGGCCGGGCGCTATTGTAGTTCGTGCTCGTTGAAGGTGGCCCCGGCTCGATCGTGCATCTTTCCCGTTCAAAGGTGAAACCACTTGTTGAATCCGGCTGGAGGCGAAACGAAAAGTACCCCTTGCTCACGCCCATACTGAGGTCGACACGGAATCCCAGACGCGCGTCCGATGAGGCGTTGCTCCAGCGTAGCCTCGAAAAACCACCGCGTGTCCTAACCGAATTTCCAGGAGGTGCGTACATCGCCTCAGACAAGAAGCGCAATGCATCGAGAAAATTGCTCTTGCCCACTCCGTTCGGGCCGACCAGGATGGTCAGTGGACCAAGCTTGACGTCGCAGAAGGCGATGCTTTTATAGTTCTCGAGCACCACCCGTGTTATTCTTGCAGGACCCTCCATACGCATCTTCAGTATATGAAAGACTGAGGTTTGATTCGAACGCCGGAACTTTCTGCGAGGTTCCTCGTCTAAGCCTCAAAGGAGCGCGATGGAAGCCTTTCTCAAAGACCTAAAGCAGTCGCTGCGGATGTTTCTGAAGGCGCCGGGCTTCACCATAACGGCGGTGGCGGCGCTGGCGCTCGGGATCGGGGCCAACACCGCGATTTTTTCCGTTATCAACGCGGTCCTGCTCCGGCCGCTGCCCTTTCTCGAACCGGATCGGCTGGTGATGTTCCTGCTCACCTCGCCGGCAGGCTCGGGGCCGGGCGCCTCGGCCACGAAATTCAACATCTGGCGCGAGCAGACCGCGGTCTTTGAAGACGTCGCCGCCTATAACACCAGCGTCGCGAACCTGACCGGCGTCGATACCCCGGAGCAAATCCAATTGGCCCAAG
>JAIQFN010000005.1 GCA_020073265.1 Terriglobia bacterium
GTTGCCGGACGATCACACCCTGACCGAAGCGGTTGAACAGGCGGGAAGCGGGCAGGTCGCCTGCGCCGATGCGCGAAAGGTTGTTGCCTTGCGACCCGGTCAGATCCGCGGTCACGTTGGGATAGTAGGGGGCGCGGCTCACGATGATCTGCTGGTTGGCGAAGTTGACTTCATTCTGAGCGGCCGCCACCTGCGGATGGTTCTGAAGCGCCAGCGCCTCGGCCTGCTGCAGAGTCAATTGAGGGAGAGCCGGCGGATTCTGAGCAGCCACGGCGAAAATGGACAGAGCCAGGACGGCCAGGCTGCCCGCGCTTTTGAGCGAGCGAATAGTCAGCGTTTTTCTGGACATAAATGTGCGAACCAAGTTACGCCAGCGCGGGAGACCTCCGGCGGTAAACCACCAGGTAAGCGGCCGGCACGATGTAGACGGTGAGCAGAACCGAAACGGTGAGCCCGCCGATGATGGCCTTGGCGAGCGGCGCATATTGTTCGCTGCCGGTGCCCAGTTTGAGCGCCATGGGCGCCATCCCGATGATGGTGGCGAGCGAGGTCATCAGAATCGGGCGCAGCCGCACGCGGCAGGAAGTGATGATGGCTTCCTGGACGGAGCGGCCCTGCTCCTCCAGCCGGTGCGCAAATTCCACGATCAGGATGCTATTGGACGCGGCAATGCCCACCAGCATCAGAACGCCCATCAGCGACATGACATTCAACGTGGTGTTGGTCAGCGGCAGAACCACCAGCACGCCGATGAATCCCATCGGAATGGCGAGCATGATGAGGAACGGATCCTTGAAGGAGCGGAACTGCGCCACCAGGATCAGGAACAACAGCACCACGGCCAGCGACAATCCCGTGGCGAAACTGCGGAAGGAGGCGTTCATGCCCTGCACCATGCCGCGCAGGTTGATGCGCACGCCGGGGTACTTCTGTTGATCCAGCAGATTGTTGATCCGCGTGGTGAGCCTGCCCAAGTCCTCGCCGGACGGCGTGACGAACACGTCCGCGATGCGCTGAATCTGATAATGATCGATCTCGGTGGGGGATTGCACGAATTCGAGATTGGCGACGTTTCCCAGCACCGTGATGGGGCGCTTGGAATCAGCCATCCGAGCAGGACCGTACGGGCGAACGCCGTCAATCATCCGGCTGGCATCCGAGCTTCCGCGCAATGGGATCTGCTGCAGATCGACAAAGTTGTGAATGGCGGGCTTCCCGTTTTCGTAATACTGCACGGTGAGGAAATAATCGTTGCCGGTCTGGTGATCCACCCAGTAATTCGGCGCGATCATGGTGTTGGAGTTGAGCGCGGTGATTACGTTGTCGACGATTTCCTTCTGGCTGAGACCCAGCTCGGCGGCGTGGACGCGGTCCACGTTCAACCGAATGGCCGGGTAGTTCATGTCCTGCGGGATGTACACTTCGCCGGCGCCCGGCAGCTTGCGGATGCGCGTCGCCAAGTCCTGCGCGATGCCGTAGGCGCGGTCCAGGTTGCGGCTGCTGACCTGAATATCGATGGGCGCGGCCATGCCGGAATTCAGAATGGCGTCCACCATGGAACCGCTCGAAAAGAACGCGCGCAGCTCCGGATATTTCTGGGCGATGTCGTGCTGCACCCGATCCATGTACGTGAAGCTGCTGGTCTTGTGAGTCTCTTTCAACTGAGCCTGAATGGTCGCGGTGTAGGGGCCGGCGTTGCTGCTGTAGAGCGCCGAGAAGTCCGGGACGATTCCGATGTTGGAGACCACCATATCGAAGTCCGACGGATCGACGTCCTGCTTGATCAGATTCTCGACCTTCTTGACGGCGTCCTCGGTCCCCTCGATCCGCGTGCCGGTGGGAGCTTTCAGATTGATGGTGAATTGGCCCGCGTCGGTGCGCGGAAAGAACGAAACGTCCAGCAACGGATAGATGGCCAGGCTGGCCACGAAGGCGCCCATCAGAACCAGGACCGTCAGGATCGGAAAGCGCAGCGCGCCCCGCACGGTGAACTCATAAACGTTCAGCAGGCCCTGGAAGCCCCGGTTGAACCAGGCGTTGAAGCCCTTGCTTTCGGCCGCGTCGTGAGCGTGATGAACGCGCTTGAGGAACCGCGCGCAGAACAACGGGATGACGGTCATCGCGACGAAGTAGGAAGCGAACAGGGAAAGCACCACCGCCAGCGCCAGGGCGGAAAAAAGAAACTTGCTGACGCCGGTCAGCAACGTCACCGGGAAAAACACCACCACGGTGGTAAGCGTGGCTGCCAGCACCGCGAGGCTCACTTCGGAACCGCCTTGCTCGGCGGCCGCTTCGGGCGATTCTCCGTTTTCAAGATGGCGATAGATGTTCTCGAGCGCGATCACGGAGTTGTCGATGACGCGCGAAAAGGCCAGCGCCAGGCCGCCCAGAATCATGGTGTTCACGGTGCTGCCGAAAAGATACAGCACCACGAAGGTCGCGAGCGCGCTGAGCGGGATGGAAAGAAACACCGCCACCGTGGCGCGCAGGCTTCCCAAGAAAATCAGGATCATCAAGCTGGTGAGGGCCAGGCCGATCAAGCCTTCGTGCAGCAACGTCTGGATAGCTTCCTTCACGAACGCCGATTGATCGAAGACCACGCTGGTGGCGAGCTGCCGCGGGATATCCACCAGCTTGGGCAGCACGTCGCGGATGCCGTTGACTACCTGGATGGTGTTGGTGTCGCCGCCTTGCTTCAAGATCGGCAGGTACACCGAGCGCTGGCCATCCACGCGAACCACGTTGTACTGGATCTGATTGGCGTCTTTCGCTTCTCCGATGTCCCCGATGGTCACGGTCTGCTGGCCGACGGTCTTGATCGGAAGCTGGTTGACGTCCTCGACATTGCGGACCAGGCTGTTGGAATACAGATAGTAGTCGAACGGGCCCATCTTCACGTCGCCGGCCGGAAGGATGAGATTGCTGCTGTTCAGCGCGTTCACCACGTCCATGGGGCTCAACTGGCGTGACAGCAGTTTGAGCGGGTCCACATACACCATGGCCTGGCGATACTCGCCGCCGAAGGGCGGTGGAATCGCCGAACCCGGCACCACCACGATCTGGTTGCGGATGGTGAACTGGCCGATGTCGTGGAGCTGCGTCTCATTCAGCCCCTGCCCTTTCAGAGTGACCAGGCAGACCGGAAGACTGGAGGCGTCCATCTTCAACACCACCGGCGGCAGCGTCCCGGGTGGCAAGCGCTTCAGGTCCGCCAGGGCCAGGTTGGCCAGCGCGGTCACGTCGGCGTCCGGGCTGGTTCCCGGTTGAAAGAAGACCTTGATCATGCTGATGCCCAGCATGGAGCGCGATTCCATGTGGTCCATCCCGCTGACCAGAGTGAAGAAGCGTTCCAGCGGATTGGTGATGTCGGTCTCAACGTCTTCCGGAGGCATTCCGGAGTAGAACGTGGCCACCACTACTTCCGGCAGGTTGATGGAAGGGAACAGGTCCACCGGCATGCGAACCAGGCTGGTGACGCCGATCAACGCGATCACCAGGCAGACCACGACGATGAAGTACGGATTTCGGATGGAAAAGCGCGACACGGCCTAACTTCCTTTCCGCTGATCTTCGCTCTGTTCCACTAGCTGTGGCCTTACTTCCTGGCCCGGTTTGAGGGCGCTTCGATCGCTGACCACGACGGCTTCGCCATCGCTCAAACCGGAAACCACTTCTGCCTCGCTGGCGGTTTGAATCCCGAGCGTAACCGGACGCACGTCAATCTTCTTGGAAGGCGTAACCACGTACACGCTGGTCTTGTCGCCCTCGTGATTGATCGCCTGTAACGGCACCGCCAGCGCCCCATCTCGTCGCGCCAGCGTGATGGTGGCTTCCGCGTACAGGCCCGGAATCAGGGCGCCGTTCGGGTTGGGCACGTCCACCTCGGTGTGCATGGTGCGCGTGTCTTCCCGAACATCCACGGAGAACCGGGCGATCTTGCCCGGAATCGTCCGATTCAGCGACGCCACGTTGACATTCACTGGATCGCCGGCGTGGATGTAGCGGACGTACGATTCCGGCACCGGAATCACCAGGCGGAAAAGATTGTCCTGCGAAAGCCGGACCAGCGGCATGGCCTGGGTGCTGGAACTGGTGCCGGCCTGCATGAGCGTCCCGAGGTTGGCAAAGCGCTGGGTAATGATGCCCGAAAACGGGGCCGTGATCTTGGCATAATCGAACAGCACCTGGTCGTGCTCGCGCTTGGCTTGCGCTTCGATCAGCTTACTGCGCGCCGTCTCCAGGCTCGACTTGGACGCCTCCACCTGGGCTTCGGCAGCCAGATCCTGACCCTGCGCGACATCCACTTCCTGTTGCGCCACCAGTCCGGGTTTGCTTTTGATCACGCCATCCAAGCGCTGGAACTGAAGGTGCAGCACTTTGTGTTGCGCTTCCACGCGGTTCAACTCGTGCTCGGCGTGAGTGATCTGATCGCGCGCACTGGTCACGGCGGCATCGTCCTGCTGCAACTGCGACTGCAGCTCGGGGATCTCGAGCGTCGCGAGCACCTGGCCCGTTTTCACATGGTCGCCGTAATCGACGTTGAGCTGTTTGACATAACCCGATTCCTTGGCATAGACATCGATTTCCTGGAACGGGACCAGTTCGGAGGAAAGCGTCAACTGCTGCGCCAAGGTCTTTCTAGCGACGGTGGCGACTCCCACCGATATCTCCGCCTGGGCGACGCTGGCCGGGTCTTTGGCCTGCACTTTCTCCGCGCTGCCGCAGGAGGATAACACCGCGCCTGACGCGGCTATCAAACCAAACACCAGAAGGCTACGTATCTTGAGACTCATGCCTGCACTTACCTGTTCTTCTTCCCATCGCTTGACTGCCAGGGCTGGCCGCCATTTTCGGGCATACGCCGGATGCGCCGGTCCAGCTCCTCGAGCGAAAACTGCGGCGATCGGCAGAACTCAATCAGCTCCCGTTCTTCGGCTGACATTTTGGCCACCTCCGCCGGAATATCCGCCCCGATCTCCGCCGGGATCGTCAGCACGCCGTGCCGGTCCCCGTGGAGCAAATCTCCGGGCCGGATCTTCAATCCACCGATCTCCACGGGCTCGCCGAACTCGGTGATATGCGCGTAAGAGTGGGACACCGAAACGCTTCCGGCGAACAAATGAAAGCCCAGCGCCTCCACCACCGGCAGATCGCGCACCGCGCCATTGGTGACGCAACCCACGCAATTCAACGCCAGGCCGATATTGGCGTGCACTTCCCCCACGAATGCTCCCACGCCGGGTTTGTGATCGACGTCCTGCAGAACGATTACGCGCGGTTCAGGGATGGATGCCACGTAGGTCCACCAATCTAACCGGTCATAATAGCAGCGCTGGCCGGTCATGGGTGGCGCGGCGGTCCGGATTCGTCCGGTGGCGGCGTAGCCGAGCATGGGAGTGAAATGTGGAAACCGGCATTGCACCGTGTCGACGATGAAGCCCTCGTTCCGCAGCCTCACATCCAGCCTCTCGATGGCGTTTGAGACCCTGCAGGTGTCCAGCGCGCGCAGCTTCTCGAAGTCGACCGCCCGAAGAACGCTTTGGTGAGACATTTATCTTGTCATTCCAGAACTGGGGCCAAGCGGCCACGGCTCGGGCCGGAGCATCCATTCAAGGATACCCTTTGTCCCTTAAGATACGACGCCCGCGAGCCGCCCCCCCATACCCTGGAGTTGGTATTTTTGGGACAAAGGCTTGGTAGTCAGCCCGGTCGTCGTCGGCCGGTTACCTCCACGAATTCGGCTCCTGAGCCACTGGCACGGATGCGACACGCCAATACGATAATGCCAGTTTGATGACCCGTGCAACATCCCCGGCGCGAAGCGGCTTCGCCAGCACATCGTAGCCGCCGCTGCGGATCAACTCCTGGCACAGATATTCGTCCGCCACACCGGACACCAGGATCACGCAGGTCCGTTGCGGCGATAGCGCCAGGTTCTGAACGGCCGTTCGCCATTCCGCGCCGGGACAATCGCGATCAAACACGGCCACCGGCGCACTCAATCGATTGGTTGCGTCGCAAGCCTCTTCACACGATTTCGCAAAATGTACGTCCCACAGCTCCTGAGCGGAGATATCCGTCAGTACTTGCCGGTCCCCATCGCCGATGACCAGCGCGACGATAGGAATGCGGCTCGGCGTGCCCGGTTGCCCGTCCGGCCGCGTGAGCAGGCGTGAGCCGTTGGAGCGTTCTCCCCGAATCCGGCTTGGCAGGCTGGTGAAGAACGAATATATGGCTGGCCACATGGCGCGCATCCCGAGCTTACTCGCTCGCGCCGCCTTTTCGTAATACCAGAGCGCTGGTATTCCGAGCGCCGGAATTCAAGTAGGCACGCGCGGCGAAACCGCAACTGGGCTGCTTCGCGCGGCCCCCGGACTTGACCGCCGTTGATACACTGAAAACCATGTCCAGCCGCAGAGCGTTCTTCAAAGACGCCGCCAGCGCGGCTGGAATTGTTTCGTGCGGCTGTTGTTTCGCCGACGCGGCGCGGGCGTTTCAACAGGCGGCCAGCACATCGCGCCGCCCGGTCACTCTGGGCGGCCGGCGAATCAAAGTGATCGATTTCCACGCCCATTGCGCCGTTCCGGAAGCCATGGCTCTGATGGGCCGCAAACCCTCCGCGCAAGATCCGCTGATCCTGGGCCCCGGCCGGCTGCGCGAGATGGACGAACAGCGCATCGATGTCGCGGCGCTCAGCATCAATCCCTACTGGTACGCCGCCGAGCGCGACCTGGCTGGCCGCATCATCCAACTCCAGAATGAAAAGCTGGCCGAGCTCTGCGCGGCCCATCCGGACCGCTTCGTGGCGTTCGCTTCCGTCGCGCTGCAGCATCCGGACCTGGCAGCCGCCCAGTTGGAGGAAGGCGTCAAGAAGTTGGGACTGCGGGGCGCCATGATCGGCGGCAGCGTGAATGGCGAAGAACTCTCGGCGCCCAGGTTCGAGCCGTTCTGGGCGAAGGCGGAGTCGCTCGGCGTGCCGGTCTTCATTCACCCTCAAGGCGTCCCGGAACTGCAGAAGCGCCTGGCGGGCAACGGCCTGCTGACTAACGTGATCGGCAATCCGCTGGAGACCACCATCGCGCTTTCGCATCTGATCTTCGACGGCACGCTGGATCGCTTCCCCGCCCTCAAGATATGCGCGGCACACGGAGGCGGCTACCTGCCTTCCTACGCCGACCGGTCCGACCACGGTTGCCCGACGTTTCCCTCCGCCTGCACCAAGACGCTCCAGAAACGACCCACCGAGTATCTGAAGCAGCTCTACTTCGACTCGCTGGTATTCACTGGGGAAGCCCTGCGGCACCTGGTGGCCCAATGCGGCGCGAGCCAGATCGTGCTGGGCAGCGACTGGCCGTATCCCTGGAACAGCACCTCCGTGGATCACGTCCTTGCCACTCCCAGCTTGAGCGACGCCGAACGCGAGGCGATCCTAAGCGGCAACGCCCGCAAACTGCTGCGAATCGACTCCTGAGATCCGCTGCTGCAGATCGATGCTGCGCGGCTGCTGAACCAGTTCGCGGTCTGGGCGCCCGATCCGGCCGTTTCCGGACGAAAATACGGCTCGAAGCCCGGCCCGGCCGTACGGATTCTGAAACGGAAAGGTACTAGGACCCACAGCGTGTTGACAAATGTCAAATGTTCGGTCAACCTGAAGAGGGTCGACGAGCTATCGTTATGATTCCTGGGCAAACAGCCTCCCATGTCGAGACAGACTGTGAAGCAACTTACCCATGGTTCGCTGTCCGAGTGCGATCCAACTTTGAGCGGACCGCGGAACTGCACTTGCGAGACCGCGGCTTCGAGCAGTTCGCGCCTTCCTACAAAAGCGAGCGAAAGTGGTCGGACCGTAAGAAAGAAGTCGATCAACTTCTTTTCCCGGGCTATGTCTTTTGCCGGCTGAATCCGAACGACCGCCTTCCGGTACTATCGGTCCCCGGTGTGGTGGGCTTGGTGGGATTCGGCAAGGTTCCAGCGCCTATACCGGACCCAGAGATTGAGCGAATCCGCCGGATGGTCCAGTCCGGTTTGCTGGTGGGTCCCTGGCCATTCCTGGAAGTGGGCCAGACGGTCTTGATCGAGCGGGGACCGCTGGCCGGGATGGAAGGGATTCTGGTGGAGGAGAAAGGCAACTGGCGCCTGGTGGTTACCATCAACCTTCTAAAGCGATCCGTGTTCGCCCAGGTGGATCGGAACTGGGTGCGTCCGGTGGGATCGCAACCGAAAGCCAAGCGCGTTCTCTGACCCGAAATCAATCGCAGCTGGTTTTCAAGAAATGCTGGAATTCGGGGAAAATTCGGCGCCAGAAATGCAGAAATCATCCAGTGAAAGTGTCGGCGAGGGAACAATGCGCCGACGCATGCGCTGCGGCGGCATCTCGTATTGCCGAACCCATTCTGGCAGTACTAGTCCGGCAACGGTTCTAGAACGTTGAACGTGTTGACAAATGTCAAAAGATCCGTCAACCTATGGGAGTGTTCCAAAAGGGGACGTGCCGACTGCTTCCTTCCAGTTGAACGGACCTCTCCTTAGAGATCGCGGCGCCCGATCCAGGTTCCGCACGACCGGCGGCTAGAACGATCGATATTGAGAAGAAACCATGTTTCCTATTAGGCATTGGCAGTTCTTGGCTACTATTCTGTTCTCGGCGACTCTGGCGCTCCAGGCCCAGCCGCCTGCTCCGGGTGCGGGTCAGGCGGGTCAAAATCCAACGGCCAATCCGCAGGCCCAACCCCTGGGAGCCGGGCAGACCAGGGAACTGCCTCCGGGCGCGATTCGGCCCAACTACGTGCTCCGGCCGAACGATCAGTTCCTGATGCGCACCAACGTGGAAGAGCTCAACGAAAAGCCGTTCCGCATCGACGCCGACGGCAATGTCAATTTGCCTTTGCTGAGCCGGGTGCACGTGGGCGGCATGACGGTCGAGGAACTGGAGACGGACCTGGTGAAGCGGTTGCGGGACTTTTACAACGCGCCTCAGGTGATCATCAATATCACGCAGTTCAGCAGCGAACCGGTCTTCTTCATAGGGGCGTTCCGAGCGCCGGGAATCTACGGACTGCAGGGGGCCAGAACACTGCTTGAAATGTTGATTCAAGTGGGAGGCTTTCAACCCAATGCCGCCCGGCACCTCAAGATCACCCGCCGGGCCGAGTACGGTCCGATTCCCCTGCCTAACGCCATCGAGGATCCGGCCAAGAAGATCAGCACGGTCGAAATCAGCCGCGGCAGTCTAACGGAGAACGTGAATCCGGCCGAAGACATACTTTTGCAACCTTATGATCAGATTTCGGTAGAGCGCGCCGAGGAACTGTATGTCACCGGAGAGGTGGCCAAGACCGGGCCCTTCGAACTGGGCGACCGGGAATCGATTTCGATCGCTCAGGCTATCACCATGGCCGGTGGAATGAGCCGGGACGCGCTGCGCAGCAAGGTCACGATCTTGCGGCCGGTCATGAACACCAGCCGGCGGGCGGCGATCCACGTGGACGTCAAGCGTATCTTCGAAGGAAAAGACAACGACGTGCCTTTGTTGCCGAACGATATACTCGTCGTTCCCCGATCGTACAGCGGGGTATTCTGGCGCACGTTCGCCTCGGTCGCAATTCCAATGCTTCCGTACGCGATATTCCTGGCCACCCAATGAGCGCGCTGGTTGCTGAAAACTGAATGATTAAACCGAGGATTCATGATGCAATCCCCTGGATCTAGAAGTTCGCGAATGCACGGCTGGTTGCCGCAGTTGCTGTCCGCGCTGCTGGCCTTCATGCCGGTTCTTGCTAACGGGCAGGCCGCACCCGCGCAAACGCCCGCCGCGCAGCCGCCCGCCGCTGCAACGCAGCCGGCCGCGCCCCCGCCTCCCATCGCGGCGGCAACCATAGAGTCTCTCAAGGTGATTCCTCTGGCCGGAAAAGGCGAAGTGAACGATCTGCAGCGCAAGCTGATGGCTCCCCTGGTGGTTCAGGTAGTCGACAACAACGACCGCCCGGTGGAGAACGCCGAGGTGATCTTCCGCTTCCCCATTAAAGGCCCCAGCGCGATGTTTCCGGGCGGGAAGACCTCGCAGACCACCCGGACCAACGGCCAAGGCCAAGCCGCGGCCATGAACTGGATCGCCAATAGCGAAGTCGGCTCCTTTGAGGTCCACGTCAACGCCAGCTATGGCAACCAGATCGGCGAGGCCACTTTTTCGATGTCCAATGCAAACCAGGTGGTCCGGCACACGGGCGACAATGCGATTCGAGGGAAGCAAGACCACTGGTATTCGCCGACCTGGGTGAAAATAGCGCTCGCGGCCGGCGCGGCCGGCGTGGTAGCGGGCATCGTGCTGGCGACTCGCGGAGGCGGCAGCTCCTCGAGTCCTGGCGTGCCCATCACCATTTCACCGGGAACTCCCACCATTGGACACTAGGTTCATGCGTAGCTCACTGCTGTGGCTCGTTGGAATCGCCTGCGGCGTCGCCGCTTCGGCGCAGCCCGTCGGTTTCGCCGGCCCGATTGAAAGCTATACCTTCGATCTGCCCACCGCCAGCCTGCGCGCCGTAGTCGGCTTTCCGGGCGCTGCGTCCTTCGGACCGGCCCTGCTGGATGGTCTCGATTTTGGCTCCGTCGCCCCGCATCAGGACTTTGCGATCGCGTTCCGCGGCGGCGACTGCCTGCTGGTTACCGGGCTGAGTTCCGGTCAGATTTCCACGGCTTCCATCTCGGGCGTGGCCAGACAACCGGATGCCATAGCCTGGTCCGGCGATGGCGCCTCCGCGATCCTGTACTCGCTGAGCGGCCACTGGATGCAGACCGTTTCCGGGCTTCCCGGCAACCCCAGCGCGGGTGCCTGGGTGGATCTATCGTACCTGGGCGGGCCGCTTTCGGCGGTGGCCATGGACGCTCAGGGAATGCAGGTTGCGGTGGCCGTCGGTGGCCATGCAGCCGGCGTCTACCTGTCGCCGGACGGCCGGTCTTTCAACTCCGTTCTACGGCTCGCGAATCCGGTGGCGCTGGCGTTCTCGATCGACGGAGCCAGCCTGTTTGCCTTGGACGCCTCCGCGCTCCAGCTCTCGGTGCTGAACCTGAGCAGTTTCGACCGCCAGACGATCCCACTGGACGGACTGGCCGATCCGTTTGCCGTTCGTCCCGTCCTGGACGCGGACGGCCGGAGATTGGCGTACGTCGCCAGCCGCAGCGACCGGTTGCTCCGCGAGTACGACGTTTCCAGCCGGCAGGTGCTGGCGGAACTTCCGCTTTATTTCGTGCCGACCGGCATCGAGGTATTCGGGCGCGATAGTTTCCTGGTGGCTTCCCGCATGCGGCCCGCCGAGCCGGCCTGGCTTCTGACCAGCCAGCCCCAGCCTGCGGTTTATTTCGTCCCGGCGGTCTCGGACGGTTCGCAAGATCCAGTCTCACCAGGAACCGGACGTGGCAGCCAATCCCCGTCGTTACCGCGGTCTATGTCGACTCGGGAGGGCCGGATTCGATGACCCGCAGCTTCCTGGCCCGCGCTGTTGCGCTGCTGGCTTTGACGGCCGGACTCGCGGCCGCTCAGCAATTCCCCTTTCAACTCCTGGTTACGTCCGGCGCCAATGTGATCAGCGTCGCCAACGGCACCACCCTGCCGTTCAACATCGAAGTCGGCCAGTCGCAGAGCTTCAGTGTCAAAGCGACTTACATTGGCACCTCGCAGGCCACCATCACGCTGCCGCCGCAACTGCTCGGCGCGGTGACCTTTACCGTGAGCTTCAAGGATACTTTGCCGCTGGTTCTCAACCGCGGCGACAGCACGTCTTTCGACATCGCGTACAGGCCAACCAGCGCCAGCGCGGCCAGCGCACAGCTCACCATTTTCTTCACCGAACCGGTAGCTTCGACAACCGGAGGGACCCCGACCACCTCGCAGAATTCGATCCTGCTGTCGCTGCAGGGCACCAGCCCTTCGTTCCAGTTGAGCTATTTCCTGCAGGCCACTCCGAACGTGGTGCCGCTCGCATCCGGCGGCTCGATCCTCTTTCCGGGCACGCAGACCAACACCACCGCCCTGACTAGCTTGAACACCAGCAACCTGGGTAGCGGCGCCGGCACCATCAAGAGCATCACGCCTCCGGCGGGTCCCGCATTCAAGCTGACCGGCCTGCCTCTTCTCCCGGCCACGCTAGCGGCTGGCAATACGCTGCAATTGCAGGTCTCCTACAATCCCACGGCGGTTGGCACGGACAACGATCAAGTGCAAATCACGCTGGCTTCCGGCACCGTGCTCACGGTGAACTTGAGCGGCAGCGGCATCTCCGCCACGTTCACTTATCAATTGCTGCAGGGAGATACGCCTACACCGGTTACGCCGCCGGGACCCATCACGCTGCCCGACACCAATCTTGGCGACACCAGCAGCCTGATTGTTCGCGTGCAAAACGTGGGGAACGCGGATGGAGCCGTCAATGCCGCGGCCCTGGCGGGTCTGGGATTCTCGCTCAGCGATACGCCGCTGTTCCCGCAGACGCTGAAGCCCAGCGACAGCTTCACCTTCACCATCAACTTCGCGCCCACCCAGCCCGGAGCTCAAAAGGGACAGTTGGTGATCGGCAAGGACCTGTTCACTGTGACCGGAAACGGCCTGGGCCCCAAGCTGGCCTTCTCCTATGTTTCGGGGGCCGGCAGCATCGACGTGAGCGCCACCGGCGCCGTGGTCTTCGGCCCGATCATCGTCACGCAGTCCGAACAGGTGACCTTCGTGATCACCAACAAGGGCACGCTGCCAGCCAAGGTTTCCAACATCGGAATCGGGGAATCCAAGAGCCCGTTTTCAGTTTCCGGGCTGCCGGCCTTCCCGGTCAGCTTGGATCCCGGCGGAACGACTCAGTTCGTCATCAAGTTCGCGCCGCTTACCACCGGTTTTTTGAATGGAACGCTGCGGGTGGATACCACCATCATCGTCGTAACGGGATCGGGCAACGAGCCGCCCCCGCTGCCGACGTATACGATTCAGGGCCCCACCGGCAATGTCGCCCCGCAGACGCAGCCGGCCGTGAGCCTGAAGCTGGCGAGCGCTTATCCGGTAGCCCTGGTTGGAACGCTGACCTTGACCACCAGCAGCACCCAGGTGAGCGATCCGGCGGTTCAATTCTCGACCGGCGGCCGCGTGGTCCCCTTCCTCATTCCGGCCAACAGCACCGACGCTAATTTCGGGGGACTGGGACCACAGATCTTCCTGCAGACCGGAACCGTGGCAACCAGCATCATTTTGACGCCGGCTTTCCTGACGCAGGACGGAGGTCTCGACATTACGCCGACCAACCCAGCCACGCTGCAGTTCACCGTTCCATCAGCCGCGCCCACTCTGCTGGCAGTTCAGGTGACTGGTGCGACCACCAACGGCTTCACGGTTAGCGTGTTCGGGTATTCCACCACTAGAAGCGTGAACTCTATGACTCTCCAGTTCACCCCCGCCACGGGATTCAACTTCTCCGCTTCGCAGGTCACAGTCGACCTTAAGCAGGCCTCCGCGGCGTGGTTCCAGAGTTCCACGTCCACGTCCTTTGGCGGGCAGTTCACCGTAGCGGTCCCGTTCACCCTGCAAGGTACGGTGGCAACCAACCAGACGCTCTTGCAGGCCATCGCCTCGGTCTCCGCGACCGTCAGCAATGACCAGGGCACGTCGAACTCAGTGCAGCAGAAGCTGCAGTAGGAACCAGGGAACCGGTTCGTTCCGAGCACTGCGACAGTAGCGCGTCGTTCCACGAACCTGCTCTGTACCGCTGAGACCAGCTTTCCACTGAGAGGAGGACCGCCGCGCTTCCGTTGGAACATAATCCAGGCATGCTCCCAGACAAGAACGCATGGACCTTTGAGCATTCCGTCGATTGTGGCGTACCCGCTGAATTCGCGTGGAACTTTTGGACGAACGTCAGCAATTGGGCCTTAGACCCGGACGTAGAGTCAGTGGAAATCGATGGGCCATTCACCGCCGGCGCCCGCGGGTTCACGAACAGCAGGAGCTCCGGCCGGGTGGAATGGCGGATCGTTGAAGCTCAGCCTGGAAAGGCTGTGATCGAGTTTCCCCTGAAGAATGCCGTCGGTCGATTCGTCTGGACCTTTGAAGCTATGGGTGGACGGACCAGAATCACCCAGCGCTGCACGCTCCATGGCGAGCAGGCCGGCGTCTATGCCAAGGCAGTCGGCCCCAGTCTGGAGGCCGGTATCCCCGCGGGCATGCGAAAGCTGTGCGAAGCGATGGAGAAATCGGCTCGGTTGGACTAGCCGAACATCGCCGAACGGCGTTGTGGATGGGCTGGCGAAGAGAGAGTGATCGAAGGTCACGGAAGGAAAGCGCGGAGGGCCGGGCACCGAGAAACAGATGCACAAACGAAAAATGGGCGAGCCATTCGACTCGCCCATGACTGAAATTGTTCTGGGACCGTCTGCTAAGGACCGTTCGCTGGGAACAGTCCTTCAGGCAAACACAACCGACAGAGGTTGCTTAGACAGCCGTGGCGCGCTTGCGCCAGATCATCAGGGCCAAGCCCAAGCCGAGCATCAGAGCGTAGTCGCGCGGTTCAGGAATCTGCGAGAAGCGCTGCTGAATCGTAGAGAGCGTAACCGGGGCGTTGGTGCTGCCATTGAGCAACTGGATGTCCTTGTTGACGCTCACGAAGTTCGGGAAACCGATCGGCGTACCGAAAATGAGTTGATCGCTCTGGAATGTTTCTCCCGGCGGATCGCCAATGTCAGTGAGGGTTACAGTCGATCGCCCAAAGTTGCTCGAATCGTTAGACGCGACCGCAAGTTCCGTGATCGAGCTGCCCGCGGGTCCCGCCAGGTTGGCAAGCTGGGTGATATCGTGGATGAGCATCCCGGAGTCGCTTGCCGTTTCCACGTCGTAGTTAATGTGGAAGTCCAGGAAATCCGTCGTGGAAACAATCGCGCCGGCGAACTGGATACCGTAAAGCCCCGTATGTGTATCGAATTGAGGGCTGCCGGTGTCGACACCGTTACCGATGGCAGTCGCCGTAATGGTGAAAGGCCCATCCGTGTCGATGTTCCAGAACACCTTGTCTCCGCTGACCAGGCAGACACCTGCCGTCGGAGTGCTTGTGAGCACGAGCGTGGTAACATAGCTGGTGCAGTTCGCTTGCCCCTGGGGATTAACTTGAGCGTTCGCAGTGCCTAAGAACAGAGCCCCAACCGCTAATAGCCCCAAAAATAGTCTCAGTCTCATGTACATCTCCTCCTTAACGTCTAAACTTTCTAAGAATCCTACAGGGGCTAGTATACGACGGATTCTGGGTGATGAGTAGGGCTAATGTACTGTTTTGCTACGGGATTCGTACTAGTACGTAGTCTAGCCAGATACGGCGCGAAAGTAAGACAGTGGAGGGATTGCCGTTGTCGGCGCCACCATGCTAAGACTGGTATCCAGAGGCGCGGACCTATGAAAAATCTGCTGTTTGCATCCATCTTCTTCGTGCTGGCACTGACCAGTTCGTGCTCGCGGAGTCCGGCATCCTACGTGAACAAAGGGAATCAACTCCTATCACAGGGTAAGTTCGACGACGGCGTCCTGAACTATCGCAAGGCGATTCAAAAGGATGCGAACTACGGCCCGGCCTACCTGGCGCTCGGAAAAGCCCAATTGCAGCACAAGGACTTAGCGGCTTACGAGTCGCTGCTTCGGGCCAGCCAACTGATGCCCAGTAACGATGAAGCCCAGGTTCAGTTCGGCGACTTGGCCGTCAGTGTGCTGGTCCAGGAGAAGAGCCATCCGCAATCTCTATACGATCAGGTCACCAAGCTCAAGAACACTTTCCTGAAAAGAGATCCCAATTCCTTTGATGGACTTAGATGGAAGGGCTACCTGGCGATGGTGGATCGAAAGCCGGCCGAAGCTGTCGAAAGCTTCACCAAAGCCAGGCAATTGAAGCCGGCCGATGCCGTGGTGGCCTCCGCGCTCGTGGAGTCGCTTTTTCAGGCTGGCCGCGCCACCGAGGGCGAGAAACTGGGTCTGGAACAGATCCAGAATCGGACGGCTACGCCCGAGCTCTATGACGCGCTCTACTGGCACTATCGTGGTATCCACCACCAGGAGGACGCGGAATCGGTAATTAAGAACAAGGTGGCGGCCTTCCCCTCCGAGACGGAATACGTGTTCCAGCTCGCCTTGCACTATGAACGGACCGGCAATGCTGCTGAACTGAAGCGCGTGCTGGCAGATTTCATTCAAAAGAAAGGAGATTATTTAGCACGACTCCAGGTTGGAGACTTCTATATGGCCGTCGGAAGGATTGCCGAAGCCACAGCGATATTCGAAGAAGGAGCCAAGAGCGACCCCAAGAACGCTGCGACCTACAAAAAGCGGCTGGCCAACGCCTACATGGACAGCGCCCGGCTGAAAGAGGCCCAGGCGCTTGTCGATCAGATGAGCCAGCAGAATCCGACCGATCGCGGCGCGCGCGCGGTACGCGCTTCGTTGTGGTCGCGAAGCAACAATCCCGCCGACGTCGATCGCGCGATCCCGGAGTTTCAGGACCTGTTAAAGCAGACGCCGCAGGACTCGATCCTGCACTTCGGACTCTGTCAGGCTCTCTGGCGGAAAGGCAAGCTGGATGATGCGCACAGGGAGTGTCAGACCTCCGTCAGTGGCAATCCGAATTCCGCGCCGCCGCGCTACATCCTGGCTGAAATCGCCGTGGCCCAGAACAATGCCACGGAACTCCTGCGCCAAGGCCAGGAGTTGGTGCGCCTGCAACCGTCCAGCGTCAGGGCCAACCGTCTCGACGCCATGGGACTGGCTCAGAATGGGAGGACCGAAGAGGCGCGCAACATCTTCCGCCGCATCCTGAACGCTAATCCCACGGACAATGAAACCAGATCTCAACTGGCGCTGCTGGAGATTGGCGCCAAGCAGTTCCGGGCGGCCGAGCAAGTTCTGCAGGCGGGCAGCTCCGGCAAGGACCCCGCCGCGGATCTGCGCCTGTTGCCGGCCTGGGTGCAGTTGCGGGTGGGAGAGAATCAGCCTAAGCAGGCCATTGCTTTGCTGACGGAGGCGTCGCGAAAGCAACCCGACAATGCATCCATCCGGCTCATGCTGGCACGAACCGCCGCCCGGATTGGCGAATATGGAACTGCCATCGACCAGTACAAGTACCTGGCGAGTCAGACTAAGTCAGCCGAGCTCTACTACGAACTGGCGCGGACTCAGGAACTGCGAGGCGATTCACGCGCGGCCTTGACTTCGTACGAGGACATGAAGCGCTCCGCTCCCGGTGATGCCCGCGCGGATTTCGGCATGGGACGCGTCTGCGAGATGCTTGGACAGAACGCGGCCGCCATCGCCCACTACGAAAACGCCGCTCACATGAACTACGACGATCCCCAGTTGTTCGTCAACCTCTCGTTCCTGCTTTCGGATTCGGGCGGCAATCTGGATCGGGCCGTCGAGCTGGCGCGCAGGGCGCAAGCCAAGCTTCCCGACAATCCAGTGGTGGTCGACGCTTTGGCTTATGCCTACCTGAAGAAGAACATCACCGACAGTGCCATGCCGGTGTTCAATGGCCTGGTGAAGAAATACCCCAAAGCCTCCACCTATCGCTACCATCTCGCGCTGGCGTTGCTGCAGAAGGGTGACAAGACCAGCGCAAAGAGAGAACTCGAGGCGTGTCTGAAGAATCCGGAACCGGACCGGCAGACTGAGAAGATCCATGCTCTGCTGGCGAGTCTCCGATAATTTCGCAATCGGCTGGAGCAGTTGAAGCCACCGGTTCGCCGACCTGGCGCGTGTTTCCCTCTATCATCGAAGGATGAAGATCGCGCTGGACGCCACCCCGCTGACCGTTCCCAGCGGCGGCGTGCGCCGGTACACCGAGGAGTTGAGCCGGGCGCTGGCCGAAAATTTCCCGGCCGACGAGTTCTGGCTGCTCTCGGACCAGCGCTTCGATCCGCGCGTCAATGGCCTCGCCAACCTCAAGGCCGGCCGGGGACCGCGCAACCTGCTGGAGCGGCGCTGGTGGTCGTGGGGCCTGCAGCGCCAGATCGCGCGCCTGGGAATCGAGCTGTTCCACGGTACCGATTTTGCAGTCCCCTATCTGCCGGTTTGCCCCAGCGTGATGACGTTCCACGATATGTCGCCCTGGATGGATCCGGCCTGGCACAGCCAGGCGGATCGCGTGCGCAACCGCACGCCTTTGCTGCTACGCTTGGGCCTGGCTACGCTGGTGATCACGCCGTCGGAAGCGGTGAGGAAACAAGTCATCGAGCGTTTTCATTTGCAGGCCGCGCGCGTCGTAGCCGTGCCTTTGGCGGCCGCATCGTTTTTTCGGCCTGCCGGCGGCGTGCTCCCCGCCTCGCCGCCCTATCTGCTGTACGTGGGGACCATCGAGCCTCGCAAGAACCTCCCGCTGTTGCTGGAGGTCTGGCGCGAGGTGCGGCGCGATTATCCGGTGGACCTGGTGATCGCCGGCCGGCCCCGCGCGGACGCTCCGGAAATCGCCGCTGAACCGGGGCTGCGCGTCCTGGGACTCACCGGCGAGCAGGAGCTGCCGAAGCTTTTTTCCGCCGCTCTGGCCTTCATCTACCCGTCTTACTATGAAGGCTTCGGCCTGCCGGTGCTGGAGGCCATGCAGTGCGGCGCCGCCGTGATTGCGTCGCGCGATCCGGCCATCGGCGAAGTGGCCGGCGACGGTGCGATTCTGCTGGACTCCGGCGACCGGCGCGCCTGGGTGGAGACGCTGCGCGGCGCGGTTGCGCAGCCGGAGTGTCTCCGCGATTTGCGCCAACGCGCCCTGGCTCGAGCCGCCGAATTCTCCTGGACGCGAACCGCCCAACTGACCAGAGATGTGTATGCACAAGCCGCCCGGCGCTTCCGGCACAAAACCTAGAGCGCTGTTTCTGTCGCCGGAAGCGCCCTACCCGCCCATCGGCGGCGGACCGCTGCGTTCAGCGTCCCTGCTGGAATACCTGGCCGCCCGCTTCTCTGTGCATGCCATCGTGTTTCGCGAGCCCGGCGCGCCCGATCCGGCGCGCGCGATCCCTGCAGGCCGCATCGAACGGCTGGATGTCTTGGAGTTGCCGTTCCATTCCAAGCGCCCGGTCGCGCGCGTGCTGCGCAATTGGCGGCGGCTGATCCGCGCGCGCCCCCCGCTGCTGGATCGCTTCTCTGGATTCGACCTCGCTCTCGAGCGTGTGCTCGCAGACCAGACCTACGAAACGGCCGTGATCGAGCACTTCTGGTGCGCGCCGTACGTCCGGCAAATCCGCCCGCATTCCAAGCGCGTCATTCTAGACCTGCACAATATCGAATCGGCGTGGCATGCCAGCCTGGCGGCCCGCATGGGACCGCTGCACGCATTCGCGCTACATCGATTCGCGGCTGCGTCGCGCCGTCTGGAGCGCCACTGGCTCCCGGAATTCGATTCCATCCTGGTGACTTCAACCCAAGAGGAACAGCGGGTGCGCAACCTCGCTCCCGGCGCGCGGACCGTCGTTTATCCGAATGCGCTACCCGAGCTGAGGGCCCCCGAGCGGCTGGAGCGCGACGAAATCGTCTTCAGCGGCAATCTCGAGTACCCGCCCAACATCCTGGCCATCCGTTTTTTTCGCGATCGCATTTGGCCTGCGCTGCGCACGCGTCCGGGCTTGAGGTGGAGGATCATCGGCAAGAATCCGGAAGCCGTCCGCCACCTGGTGGCCGGCGACTCGCGCATCCAGTTGACTGGTTTTGTCGACGACGCGGTGGCGGAGCTAGCGGCCGCGCAGGTGGCCGTGATCCCGTTGCTCGCGGGCAGCGGCACGCGCGTCAAGATTCTGGAGGCCTGGGCCGCGGGAACTCCCGTGGTGGCTACAACACTCGGCGCCGAAGGCCTGCCCGGGCGCGACGGCGAGCATTTGCTGGTGGCGGACACAGCGGAGCGCTTTCAGGCCGCCGTCTCAAAGCTGCTGGACTCGCCCAGCGAGCGGCGCAGAATCGGCGCGGCGGGACGGATGTTGTACGAGAAGCGTTTTACCTGGCCGGCCGCCTGGGAAAGCCTCCGGGACGTGCTCTAAGAATCAGAACCCAATGCGCCGATTCGGGTTAGTATAGCTAAAGGGTCGCCGGGGTGTTGGGGGTCCAGTTTTGTGAACGTTTTGTGAATAGTCCCGTGCACGCTCGGAAACCCTCTATACTGGAGAAGGCAATGCGCTTTTCCGTCGATGCTCACGCGATCGGCCAACACCTCACGGGCAATGAAACCTACATCCGCAACCTGCTGCATTGTTTCGCGGCCCTGGACCAGGACGCCGAATTCGTAACTTATCTTTCACGCCAGGCCGGCCTGGAGGACCTCCCGGATCGTTTTGTCAAACGGCGTGTGTCGACCAATCCCTTTGTCCGGCTGGGCTTCGATTTGCCGAGCAAGCTGCGCCAAGACCGGCCGCACCTGTTACATGTCCAATACACCGCACCGCTGTACTGTCCCACGCCGCTGGTGGTGAGCGTGCACGATGTCAGCTTTCTGGAGCATCCGGAATACTTCACACGGTTTCGCGCCATGCAGCTCCGCTGCACGGTACGGCGCACCGTGCGAGCAGCCGCGAAAATCCTCACGCCCAGCGAATTCTCCAAACGCAGCATCCTGGCCGCTTATGAGCTGGACGAGGAAAAAGTGGAGGTGTTGCCCAACGGCGTAGCTTCGGCTTTCCGCCCGATTTCGCGGGAAGTAGCGCAGCGCTCCGTGCGGGCGTCGAGAGGTTTGGAAGCCCCGTTCATCCTCACGGTGGGCGACCTGCAACCGCGCAAGAACCACTTGGGTTTGATCAGCGCCTTCGAGCAGATGGTGAGCGCGCATCCACAGTTGCCGCATCACCTGGTAATGGTCGGCAAGGAGACCTGGTATGGGCCGACCATTCAGGCCGCGATCCGGCGTTCGAGCGTCGCCTCGCGGATCCACTTGACCGGTTTCGTATCGGATGAAGAGCTGCTCCGGCTGTACGGAGCCTGCGACCTTTTCGTGTATCCGTCCTTTTACGAGGGATTCGGGCTGCCGATTTTGGAAGCCATGGCGTGCGGCCGCGCGGTGGCGTGCTCGAATACCTCCGCCATGCTGGAGGTAGCCGACTCGGCCGCGATCCTGTTCGACCCGCATGCGGAAAGCGAGCTGGTGCTGTCCATGCGCGACCTGCTGCTGAATCCGGAACTGCGCACGCGCATGGAACGGCTGGGCACGCAGCGCGCGGCCATGTTCAGCTGGGAGCGTACCGCCGCGAAGACGCTCGACCTGTACTATCAAGTGGCGGGCAATGCAAATGGCGCGCCCGCGGTACGGAGAAAGCGCGCTTCGGCTGCTCTGCCATGAGGCGTTTGGCGTCAATGCGCGGGCCGATCCTGCTGTTCGCGGCTCTCGCGATGGCGGCGGCGCCAGCCTCTTCCCCGGTCGTCCAGAACGAGCAAGTACACTACAACATCAATTGGCCGAGCGGTCTGAGCCTGGGCGAGGCGGAATTGTCCGCTTCCAGTTCCGCCGCGTCCGCCAACTCGGAGCCGCGCCTGCACTTCGGATTCGACCTGGATGCCTCCATTCCGGGCTTTTCCGTTACCGACCGCTATCGTTCGGAAGCATCCGGCGACTTCTGCTCGGTGGAATTTCAGAAGAACGCGACGCACGGGAAAAAGAAAACCGAGGAGAAGACCACCTTCGATCCTCAAGCCGGCACGGCGACCCGTGAGACCGAGGGCGGAGGGAAATCGCAGATCCAGGCCCCGCAGTGCGCCCGGGACGCTCTGGCGCTCTTGTATTATGTGCGGCACGAGCTGAGCCAGGGACGCATTCCCCCTCCCCAAACCGTGTACTTCGGATCCACTTACGAAATCAGCGTGGCGTTTGCCGGGACGCAAAGCATTCGCGTCGCCGACAAGCCGGTGGACGCGGATCGCGTGACGGCGTCGGTGAAGGGCCCCTCATCCGGGATCAGCTTCGAAGTGTTTTTTCTGAAGGACCGCGCGCGCACGCCCGCCCTGGTGCGGGTCCCGCTGGCGCTGGGCACATTCTCCATGGAGCTGGTGAAATAATTCCAGGGATCCGTGTCATCCCCGATTAAGATCGCGTTTTTCTCTCCCTTGCCGCCGGCGCGGAGCGGGATCGCCGATTACTCCGCAGCGCTGCTCGATGAGCTTCGGACCCTGGCCGAGGTGGAGGTATTTCGATCCATGCCGGCGCACTTCCGTCCCGCCGACTTCGACGTCACGCTCTACCAGATCGGCAACAACCTGGACCACGACTTCTGCTACCAGACCGCGCTGGAGCATCCCGGCGTGGTGGTGATCCACGAAGCCAATCTGCACCACCTGGTCGCCGATCTCACCATCAAGCAAGGCGACTGGGATGCTTACCTGCGCGCGGTGGCCGAGGAAGGCGACGAGCAGGCGCTCGAATACGCTCAGCGCGTGCGCGCGCTGGAGGTGGGGCCGGACTACGAAGGCCTGCCCATGCTGCGGCGCCTCTTGGAACGGTCCAGCGCGGCCATCGTTCACAGCGGCTGGGTGGAACGCGAGCTGCGCGAGGCCGGCTTCCAGCGTCCGGTGGCGAAGATTCACCACGGCGCCTGGATTCCGGAAGCCAGCCGCCTGGACTACCGCCAGCGCCTGGGCCTGGACGAGAGCACGCCTCTCATCGGCATCTTCGGGTTCTTGAAGCCCTACAAGCGAATCGCCGAATCGCTGCGCGCCTTCCGGCGGCTGATCCGCGTGGAGCCGGCCGCAAAGATGATTCTGGTGGGCGAGCCGCATCCTGAATTGCCGCTGGATTCCTTGATTCAATCGCTCGGTCTCGCGCCGCACGTGCGCGTGCTGGGCTACCAGCCGATCGAAGAATTCGTGGGCTACCTGGCCGCGTGCGACATCGTGTTGAATCTCCGCTATCCCACCGTGGGCGAGAATTCCGGAACGCTGATGCGTGCGCTCGGTTTGGGCAAAGCGGTGATCGTTTCCGAGGTCGGTTCGTTCTGCGAGTTGCCGGCCAGCATCTGCTTGAAGGCGCCCGTCGATCGCAGCGAGGAAGATCACCTGTTCGAGTACTTGAACCTGCTGGTGAGCCGTCCAGAGTTCCGGCGTGAGCTGGGCGCTCGGGCGCGGGCCTGGGTGGAAGCCGAGTGTACCTGGCCGCACGTGGCGCGACGATACGCCGATTTCCTGGAGCGGGTGGCCAATCATGTCGAGATCGGCGCTGCGGACGAAGACGCGCACCTGCCGGATACAGGTCGCTCGACGTCTGCCGAGGCGGTGGCCGAAGCGCCGGGCGTCCAGGTGGAACCGGAGTACATCAGGTCCTGGGCGCCGGATCAAGCCGCTTTGACCTATGTCGAGACCCACCTGACCCGTTTCGAAAAGACGCTCGCGATCACGCCGCCCGGGGGCGCGGACGATCGCATTCTCGAGATGGGTTCCTATCTGCAAATCACGCCCGCTCTCAAAGAACGCCTGGGATACGGCGAGGTGCGCGCATGCTACTATGGTCCCTCCGGCAAGATCGACCACCGCACCGTGACCTCGAGCAGCGGCGAACAATTCAACTGCGATCTGGAACTCTTCGATGCCGAGCGGGACCGCTTCCCCTATGCGGACGACTATTTTTCCACCGTATTGTGCTGCGAACTGATCGAACACCTCACTGCGGATCCTGTGCACATGCTGGCGGAAATCAACCGCATTCTGAGGCCGGGCGGCCACCTGGTGCTCACCACACCCAACCTAGGATCGCTGCGCGCCATCGCGGCCATCCTGGAAGGCTATCATCCTGGCTTTTTCCCTGCCTACATCCGTCCTCCCGCCGAGGGTCAGGAAGCCGAAGCGCGTCACAACCGCGAATACACGCCGCGAGAAGTCGCGCGGCTTCTGGTGGACTCCGGATTTGAGATCGCGCTGCTCGAAACCGGACCGTTTCTGGAAGAACCCAAACCGGAACACGAGTGGACAAAGCATCTGCTGGCCCGCTATGAACTCGCTCAGGAATTGCGGGGCGACGGGATCTACGCGGTGGGCCGCAAGACCAGCCGCGTGCGCGAGCGCTATCCGAGCTGGCTTTATCAATGAGCCGTATCGACTACCGCCAGGTTGAAGTTCACACGGAAGGGCTGACGCTGCGGGTGCACGTTGAAGTGGAGAACGAGTCGCGCCAGGCCTGGGCGCCGCGGAAGTTCGCCATGGGCTGGCAGTTTTTCGATCCAGAGACGAATTTCTTCATTCTGGAAGGCGCCTGGACCGCGCTCGAGCGGGAGGTCGCGCCGGGCGAGTCCGCGAGCTTCGATATTTCCATTCCGTTTCCTCCCGAGGCAGGCGGCTATCAGGTCTACGTCTCGCCCATCGAGGAGCCGGCCGGATGGGCGTACGCGCGCGGCGAACCGTTTCTGAGGATCGCCGCGGAAACATCCGGCAGCGAGGTCCGCGTTGTCGGCCAGGAAATCGCAACCACAAGCAAATTGCGCTGGCGGCGATTCCGCGCGGCGCTGCCCAGGCTCTTCACCAACCCGCTCGGCACCATCCTCCGCAATCGCCGCCTGATTCGTTCCATGGCCCGCCGCGATATCCTGGCGCGCTACCGCGGATCGTTCGGCGACGTATTCTGGACGATTCTCAACCCGCTGTTGCTGATGGCCACGTACTTTTTCGTATTCGGCGTGGTGCTGCAGACCAGGTTCGGGGCCGACCGCAGTCCCACCGGCTTCGCCCTGTACTTCCTGGCCGGCATGCTGCCCTGGCTGGCCTTCTCCGAGCCGGCCGGACGCGCGCCTTTCGTCATCCTGGAGCACCGCAATTTCGTCAAGAAGCTGATTTTTCCGCTGGACACTCTGCCGGTGAACCAAGTGGTGGCCGGGCTGGTGACGGAGCTGTTCGCCGCCGGAGTCTTTATCGTCGCGCTGCTGCTGATCCGCGGCTCGGTTCCTCCGCAAGTGTTGTGGCTGCCCGTGCTGCTGATCCCGCAGTTGCTGTTCACGCTGGGTGTGTGCTGGTTTCTCGCGGCCCTAGGCGTTTTCGTGCGCGACCTCAGCCAGATCATGGGCTTCGTGCTGACGTTGTGGTTTTTCGTGACGCCCATCTGTTACCCCGAGCCGACCACGCTGCCCGCATCGGCCATGGCGATTTTGCGGAAGAATCCGATCTTCGTCCTGGTGCGCGGATATCGCGCCATCTTTCTCGAACATCGGGCGCCCGAGCTGCTTCCGGTGATGAAGCTTTGGCTGGTGGCGGCGGTGGTGTTCCTGCTGGGCCACGCCTGGTTCTACAAGCTGCGCAAGAGCTTCGCGGACGTGATCTGAACGGTGGCGTCGCGCACAGATAGTAAAATCGAAGAACACATGCATGTATTGGTCACTGGCGGCGCAGGCTACATCGGCAGTCACACTGCGAAGTGCCTGGCTCAGTCCGGATTCCAGCCGGTGGTGGTCGACAATCTCGGGCGAGGACACCGCGAGGCCGTGAAGTGGGGGCCGCTGATTGAAGCGGACATCGCCGATCGCAAGGCGCTCGATAGCGTATTCGAGCGGTATCCGATCCAAGCCGTGTTCCATTTCGCGGCGTTCGCTTACGTCGGCGAATCGATGCAGGCTCCCGATCTTTACTTCCGCAACAATGTCTTCGGCACCTTGGCGCTGCTCGAAGCCATGCGCGCGCGCCAGGTGCGGAACATAGTCTTCTCGTCGACCTGCGCGACCTACGGGAATCCCGTCAAGATTCCGATCTCCGAGGATCACATTCAAGATCCGGTGAATCCTTACGGCGAATCCAAGCGCATGGTGGAGCGCCTGTTGCATTGGTACGGCGTGAGCTACGGATTGCGCTCGGTGGCGTTGCGCTATTTCAACGCGGCCGGCACGGACCCGGATGGCGAACTGGGCGAAGATCACGATCCGGAGACGCACCTGATCCCGTTGGCCATTTCGGCGGCCCTGGGGCTGACCAAGGCGCTCGAGATTTACGGGACCGACTACGAGACGCCCGACGGAACCGCGATCCGCGATTATCTGCACGTCACCGACCTGGCCGAAGCGCATCTGGCGGCGCTGCGTTATCTGGACGGCGGCGGATCGAGCACGGCGTTCAATCTCGGGACCGGCCGTGGGTATTCAGTTCGCGAAGTGACCGCGATGGTGGAGCAGGTTTCCGGACGAAAGGTTCCCGTTCGCGAGGTGGGCCGCAGGGCGGGCGATCCACCGTGTCTGATCGCCGACGCCGCGAAATCGGCCAGCATGATGGGATGGCGTCCACACCACTCCTCGCTCGAGGAAATCGTCCGCACCGCCTGGAACTGGAAGGCGAAGTCGACCGTCAAGGTCTGATCTAACCGCGCGGCGGCTCCGTCAACAGCGCCTCAATCCTGCCGCACAGGTAGTGATACAGACACACGTGCACCTGTTGGATGAGCGGAGTGCTGCGCGAAGGAACCGACAGAGCAAAATCGGCCAGCGAAGCGAGCGGGCAATCGGATGCACCGGTGAAGGCGATGGTCTTGAGTCCCATCCGCCGGGCCTCGCGGAACGCAGCCAGCATGTTCTTGGAAGATCCGGACGTGCTCAAGCCGAGCAGGACCGCGCCTGGCTCGCCATACGCCTCCACCTGGCGCGCGAACACGGTTTCGTAAGATTGATCGTTGCTCCAGGCGGTCAGAACCGCCGGGTTGTCCGACAGGCAGATGGCGCGCAACGCTCGACGATCGCGCAGAAAGCGTCCTACCAGCTCGCCGGTGATGTGCATGGCGTCTGAGGCGGACCCGCCGTTGCCGCAGACCAGCAGGGGTTTTCCGGCAGCCAGGGCCGTGACGGCGGCCTGCACCGCACCATCCATCGCCGCTTGCGAGATCGAATCGGCCGCGGCAGTCAGAACCGCGCTGGACTCGACGAGATAAGCCCGCAGATCGGTTGACATGCTGGCCGCTACTGCCGTTTCAGGCATTCGGCGATTTCCTTTTCGGAAATCGCGCCTTCCCGGATCACCTTCCACTCGGGCTCGGTGATGTCCACGGTGGTGGCGCCAGGACCGGCGCAGGTGCCCGCATCGAGGACCAGGTCCACCCGGCCGTCCATCATGCCGAACACTTCGATGCCGCTGCGGCAAGTGGGCTGGCCGGAAATGTTGGCGCTGGTTGCGATCAAGGGCTGATCCAGCCAGTCGAGCAATGCCTGCGCGACACGCGAGCGGGATTGCCGCAGCGCCAGCCGTCCGGTGTTGCCGGTCACCTTGAGCGGAACCTTGGCGGACGCCGGCACGATCACGGTGAGCGGTCCGGGCCAGAAGTGCCGGGCCAGCAGATGAAAGCGGGTGGACAGCTCCTTGGCCAGCTCTTCGGCCATGAAGGGGCCGCTGATCAGCAGCGGGAGCGCGCGGTGGATCTCCCGGCCCTTGGCCGCAAACACGCGCCCTACCGCGTTCAGGTTCAGCGGGTCGGCCACCAAGACGTACAACGCCTCGGTGGGAATCGCAACCACGTCGCCACGGCGCAGGTGTGCGGCCGCGCGCTCGATGGCTTCGGGCAGCGGATGATTGGCGTCAATCTCGATGAGGTCGGTGGCCACTTATCAGTCCCGCGATCCAATCGCTTCGGCGACCTCGATCGCCATGGAATAGCGCCCAAACGGCGCGCTCAATTGTACACCCTGAACCAGTTTTCGCGCGCGCTCCACCATCTCGCGGCCAATGGCGACGCCTTCGTGCCGCGCCTTCTCGGCGTTGTCGGCCTTCAGCATCCGCTTCATGAACGGCTCCGGCACAGGCACGCGCAGCTCGTTCACCATGAACTCCGCGTTCCGGTAGCTGGTGAGCGGCCAGACGCCGCAGATGACCGGCAGCTTGAGATGTTCGGTGCGCTTCAAGAACTGCTCGAGCAAATCCAGATCGAACACCGGCTGCGTAACAATGTATTCCGCGCCTGCCTGGGCCTTCCATTCCATGCGGCGGATCTCCTCGTCCATGTTCAAAGCGCCGGGATTGGCGCCCACGCCGATGAGCAGCGCGGTTTGCGATCCCATGGGGTTCCCGCCGATATCGAGGCCATGGTTCAGATTGTTGACGATGTTGGTGAGCCCGATGGCGTCCACATCGAAGACCGCGGTGGCGTCCGGATAGGTGCCCATGCGTGGCGGATCGCCGGTGATGCAGATCAGGTTGCGGACGCCGACGGTGTGCGCGCCCAGCAGCTCCGACTGGATGCCCAAAATGTTGCGGTCGCGGCAACAGAAATGCATCACCGCTTCGATGTGCGCCTCCTGCTGGATGAGCTGGCAGGTGACCTGATTGCTCAGGCGGGCGCTGGCGCGCGGCCCATCCGGCACGTTGATGCAGTCGATGCCATGCCCGGCGCACAGCTTGGCGCCTTCGATCTCCTTGGACGCGTCCACGCCACGCGGCGGCAGGATCTCGACGAAGGAGACAAATTTCCCGGCCGCCAGCTTCGCTCCCAGCTTGCTCTTGGCGGCCACCGGCACTTTGGCCAGCGCCTTGGCTTTGGCCACCGGCTCTTCGATGGTCACGCTGAGCTTCTTGGTCTGCGGTTGCAGCGATCGCGCTTCGGAGCGGATCAGCTTGATGTGCTCGGCGGTGGTGCCGCAACAGCCGCCCACGATTTTGACGCCCGCCCACAGCAGGCGGCGCGCGTACTGCGCCATGTACTCGGGCGAGCACAGATAAATCTTGCGCCCTTCCACCACGGCCGGCAATCCGGCGTTGGGCATCGCGCTCATGGGCTTGCGCGAATACTGCATCATCCGCTCGATGGTTTCGAAGGTGGCCTTGGGTCCCACCGAACAATTGAGTCCGATGACGTCGGCCGGCCATTCGTCCAGCTTCTGGGTGTAAGTCTCCGGCGTGGCGCCGCCCGGCATGTTGCCGGCGTCGTCGATGGTGACCTGCGCGACGATCACCATGTCGTTGCCCGCCGCTTCGCGCGCCGCGAAGATGGCTTCGCGGATCTCGTTCAGATCGGAAAACGTTTCGAGGATCAGCAGATCGACGCCCGCGTCCAGCAAGGCTTCGGCTTGCTCGCGAAAATCGGCCTTGGCTTCGGCGAAGGACATGGCTCCCAATGGCTCGATACGCACGCCCAATGGGCCGATGGCTCCGGCGACGAACGCGCTGTCTCCGGCCGCCTCGCGGGCCAGACGAACACCGGCGCGGTTGATCTCCTTGAGGTTCTCCGAGAGCCCGAAAGCAGCCAGGCGCGTGCGGGTGGCGCCGAAGGTATTGCTTTCGATGATTTCCGCGCCGGCCTTGACGTATTCCTGATGCGTTTCCTTCACCAGCGCCGGCATCGAAAGGTTCAGCTCGTCGAAGCAGCGATTGATGAAAACGCCTTTCGAATAGAGCACTGTCCCCATGGCGCCGTCGGCCACCAGGGCGCGCTCGAGGAGTTGTTCGCGAAACTCCTTCGGCCTGGACTGGCTCTTGGGCGGCGAGGTTGCGGTCATGGGCGGTAAGTATCAACCCGGGCTTTAGTATGGCTGAGCGGGTAAGGTCACGCCGTCCCGGGGAAGAAAATGAGAATCAAGTTTAGTGTAGCGCAACGGGGGAAATCGAACAATCGGCGAGCCAGCCGGTAAGGAACCTGCCAGATTTGTGAACGGACGGCCCCCGGCTGTGATATGATCGCCTTTCGTAATCGAATGGCGAAATCCAAATCCGAGCCTGAAAGCTCCGCAGCGGACCGCGATTTGTACTCCGGCCTGATTCGCCTGCACGTGCTGCATCATGCGGCGGAGGAGCCCATCTTCGGCCTGGGCATGATCGAGGAGCTGGCGCGGCACGGATACCGCATCAGTCCGGGAAGTCTGTACCCATTGCTGCAAGCGCTCGAGAAAAAAGGTTATCTGCGCTCCACCGAGCAGCGCAACGGCAAGTCCTTCCGGCGAGTGTACCGGGCCACACCGCTCGGCCGGAAGGCGTTGGCAGCGGCAAAAAGCAAAGTGCGGGAACTCTTTCATGAACTTATCGAGGGTGACTAGCTCCGGCGCGGCAATCTCAGCGGCCTTGCTGCTGGTGGCGACCTTGCCGGCACAGCCGCCGGCTCCGTCATCCGGCTTGACGCTGAGCCAGGCGGTGGCCGACGCACTGAAGAACTACCCTTCGATCCGCGTGTCCCAGGAGCAGATGAACGCGGCGGCGGCCGGCATTCAACTGGCGCGGACCTCCTACCTGCCCCGCGCGGACCTGCTCGCGCAGGCCAACCGCGCCACCAGGAACAACGTTTTCGGGCTGCTGCTGCCGCAGAGCGTGATACCGTCTATTTCCGGCCCGGTGCTGGGCACCAACAACTTCGGAACCGCGTGGGGCAGCGCCCTGGGAGCACTGGTCACCTGGGAGCCGTTCGATTTCGGACTGCGGCGCTCTAACGTTGCGGCCGCAAGCGCGGCGCGGGCCCAGGCGGAGGCAGCGCTCAAGCGAACGCAGTATGATGTCGCCGTCGCGGCCGCGGATGCCTACGTCACGCTGGCTGCCGCCCAGGAAACGGTGCGCGCGGCGCAAGCCGGCGTCGACCAGGCGCAGGTGCTCATAACAACCATCAACGCCCTGGTGAACGCTCAGTTGCGCCCGGGAGCCGATGCTTCCCGAGCGGAGGCGGAGCTGGCCGCGGCGCGAACCCAACTGATTCAGGCCCAGCAGGCCGTCGAGGTTGCGCGCGCGAACCTGTCGCGGTTTATCGGCTTGGATCCCGCTCAGATTACGATTTCGGCGCCGCGACTGCTGCAGTTGCCGCCCGCTCAGCCAGTCGCGCCTTTGGACACCGCGCGAAATCCCATCGCGCTGGAACAGAATGCCGTCGTCGTCGAGTTGCAGGCGCAGCTCCGAGCTCTGGAACGGTCGTACTTTCCGCGTTTCTACTTGCAGGGGTCGGCTTACGCGCGCGGGACCGGGGCCCAGACCGACGGGAAGATCCAGGAATACCTCAACGGGCTTGCTCCCACCACGCAAAACTACGCGCTCGGCTTCAGCGTCACTTTTCCGGTGATGGATCTGGCATCCATCCGGGCGCGGGAGACCGAGCAATCGGCGAGCATCCGCGCCGAGACGGCACGCTATCAGCAGATCGCCGTGGATCTGAAGGCGCAGTGGAACGGCGCGGTCGCCAATCTGCAGGGGGCTAGAAACGTCGCCGCGAACACTCCGGTTCAGGTGAGCGCAGCGCGCGCGGCGACCGACCAGGCCACGGCGCGCTATCGATCGGGACTGGGGAACATCGATGAAGTCGCCGAAGCCCAGCGGCTGCTGACGCAAGCCGAGATCGACGATGCGTTAGCCAGGCTGGGTGTCTGGCGCGCGCTGCTGGGAGTCGCCACGGCCGCTGGAGACATCCAGCCATTCGTCGCGGAGGCCAGCCAATGAACAACTCGAGAGAGGCCGCATGCGTTTTGTTCTAGCCGCTCTCAGCCGGCCAATCACCGTCGTGGTGGCGCTCATCGCCATCGCGCTTTTCGCTTTTCTCGCGGTGCAGCGCATGCCGGTGGATATTTTTCCGAAAGTGGGCGAGAACGCGATCTACGTGGCGCAGCCGTACGGCGGCATGGACCCGGCCCAGATGGAAGGCTACCTTACCTACTATTACGAGTATCACTTCCTCTACATCACCGGAATCGATCGAGTGGAAAGCAAGAGCATTCAAGGCGCGGCTCTGATGAAGCTGATCTTTCATGAAGGCACCGACATGGCCCAGGCGATGGCCGAGACCGTCGGCTACGTGAACCGCGCGCGGGCATTCATGCCGCCCGGGACGGTGCCTCCCTTCATCACGCGATTCGACGCGGGCAGCGTGGCGGTGGGTCAACTGGTTTTTAGCAGCGCCGCGCACACGCAAGGGGAATTGCAGGATTTCGCGCTCAACCGGGTGCGGCCTTTGTTTGCGACGCTGCCCGGAGTTTCGGCGCCGCCGCCCTTTGGCGGAAACCAACGAACGATTGTCATCACACTCGATCCCGGCAAGCTTCAGCAATACAGGATCTCGCCGCAGGAGGCCATCTCGGCGGTGAGCAAAGCCACGCTGGTGATGCCCTCGGGAAACATGTGGACGGGCGAGATCAACCGCATCGCCAGGACCAACGCGGCGTTGGGCGGCAACCTTGCGGAACTGATGAGCACGCCCATTCGGCCGGTGTCCGGGACTACGATCTACCTGCGAGACATCGGCAGCATCGAGAACGGCACGGACATCATCACGGCCTACGCGCACGTCAACGGCAAGCGAACCGTGTACATCCCGGTGACCAAGCGCGCGGATGCCTCGACGCTGGCCGTCATCAGCGCCGTCAAAGCGGCTATACCGGATTTCAAGAAAGTCGTGCCGGACGACGTGGATGTCAGCCTGCAATTCGACCAGTCGCCGTTCGTCACCAACTCTCTGCGCGGGCTGATCACCGAAGGCTTGCTCGGCGCGGGCCTGACCGGCCTGATGGTGCTGATCTTCCTGCGGGACTGGCGCAGCGCCGTGATTGTGATCATGAACATCCCGTTCGCTTTGCTGACCGCCGTAATCCTGTTGTGGGCTACCGGGCAAACCATAAACATCATGACGCTCGGCGGTCTGGCGCTGGCGGTCGGCGTTCTGGTGGATGAAGCCACGGTGTCCATCGAGAACACGCACACGCACATGCTGCCGGGGATTTCGCGCGCGCGTGCCGTGGTCCAGGCGGCCGGCAATACGGCCATGGCGCGGCTGCTCTCGATGGCTTGCATCCTGGCCGTCTTCGTTCCGTCCTTCTTCATGATCGGCGTGAGCCGGCAGCTCTTCGTGCCGCTGTCGCTGGCGGTTGCGTTCTCGATGATCGCTTCCTACTTGCTTTCGAGCAGCCTGGTGCCGGTGTTCTCCACCTGGCTCATGCGGGAGGCGCATCGCGGAGAAGAGCGGGAAGGAATTTTCGGACACCTTCGTTCCTTCTACGAAGGCTATCTGCGGCTGGTGCTGAAGCTGCGATGGCCGCTGGTGCTCGGCTATCTGGCGGCGGCGTTCGCGCTGCTGTATGTCCTGGCGCCGCGCATGGGGACCGAATTATTTCCGGATGCCAATGCTCCGCTGTTGCGGCTGCGGCTGCGCGCGCCGGCCGGAACACGGATCGAAGAGACCGAGCGCATCGTGCTGCGGGCGCTCGACGTCATTCAGCGCGACGCCGGCAAGGACAACGTGGAAATCACCAGCGACTTCATGGGCGTGGTGCCCTCCAGCTATCCGGTGGACTTGATTCACCTGTTCACCAGCGGACCCCAGGAGGCGATCATACAGGTCGCCGTGAAGCCCGCTACTCCGCGAGGCGAAGCGCTGCGCGAGCGTATCCGGGAAGACCTGCGGCGCGAGTTGCCCGCTTGCCAGGTTTCTTTCGAGGCCGCCGACATCGTTTCCCAGGTGATGAGCTTCGGATCGCCCACGCCCATCGAGGTGGCGGTGCAGGGACCCAGCCTGGCGGACGATCATGGCTACGCGCAGAAGATTCAAGCGCAACTGGCCAAGCTCAGCTTCGTGCGGGATTTGCAGCTTGCGCAAGAGTACAGCTACCCGACGCTGGACATCAATATCAACCGCGAACGGGCGGGCCAGTTCGGGCTGACCATGTCGGACGTGGTGCGTTCGGTGGTGCCAGCCACTTCCTCTTCAAGGTTCACCGAGCCGAACTACTGGCGCGATCCGAATTCCGGCAACGCGTTTCAGATTCAGGTGGAGCTGCCGCAGAATCAGATTCAGAGCGTGGACGAGATGGGAAATCTTCCGGTGATGCCAAGCGGCCGTCCGGAGCCGCTGCTCGACAACATCGCGTCGCTGAAGCTGGGCACCATGCCGGGTCTGATCGAGCGCTTCAACGGCCAGCACATCGTCAGCGTCACCGGAAATATTCACGGAATCACGCTGGGAGAAGCCGCGCAAAAGCTGGACCAGGCGCTGGCGGGCGCCGGGACGCCGCCTCGAGGCGCCAAGCTTGTCATGAAGGGCCAGATTCCGCCCTTGCAACAAACCATCTCCGCGCTGCGGACCGGTCTGCTGCTGGCCGTGGTGGTGATCTTTCTGCTGCTCTCGGCGAACTTCCAGTCGATGCGGCTCGCGCTGGCCGTCGTTCTTACGGTTCCCGCGGTGCTGTGCGGCGTTCTGCTGATGTTGCGGGCCACCGGCACGACGCTCAATATTCAGTCCTTCATGGGAGCGATCATGGCCATCGGAATTGCAGTCGCAAACTCGATTCTGTTGGTCACCTTCGCCGAGCGGATTCGCCACGAGAACAGGCCGGTGATGGATGCGGCCCGCGAAGGCGCCGCCAGCCGGCTTCGCGCGATTCTGATGACTGCCGCGGCAATGATCTTTGGCATGGTGCCCATGGCGATCGGCTTGGGCGAAGGCGGGTCGCAGTCGGCGCCGCTGGCTCGCGCCGTCATCGGCGGCCTGCTGGTTTCCACCTTTGCTACTTTGACGATTCTGCCCTCCATCTACGCCATCCTGCAGGGGCGGGCTTCGGTGGCCTCTCCCTCGCTCAATCCGACGGACCCGACGAGTCGATACTATGACGCGCACTAGACATCTGCTGAAAAACTTGTCCAACCACTCCCTAACGGTCGCGGCTCAGAATCGGCGTTCTGCGTTCACGGCAACTTACAGAGCCGTGACCGTTAGGGAGCGGGTGTACCGCATGCTTTGCGTTCTCGTGCTGCTCGCGCAAACCGGTTGGGCGCAGAGCAGCGACCTGGTTGCGGTGGTGTCCAAACCGGTGTCGCGAACCGTGGAATTGCCGGGCGAGTTTCTGCCGTTCCTGAGCGTGTCGCTGCATGCCAAAGTTCCGAGCTACGTGGAACGCGTCCTGGTGGACCGGGGAAGCATCGTCAAGCAAGGCGATCTTTTGGTGGAATTGAGTGCTCCGGAAATGGCCGCGCAAATTGCCGAAGCTCAGTCGAAAGTGCAGGTGGCCGAAGCGGACCGCCTGCAAGCCGAGGCGCAACTGGCGGCCGCGCAGAGCACTTACGATCGCACGAAATTGGCGGCGGCAACACCCGGCGCCATCGCGGGCAACGAGTTGATCCTGGCAGAAAAGCAGGTGGATGCCGGCAAGGCTCTGCTGAATTCGCGCGCGCAAGCCAGCCGTGCGGCGGAGTCGGCCGTGCGGGCGCTCCAGGATTTGCAAGCTTATCTGAAAATCACCGCGCCTTTCGACGGAGTGGTGACGGACCGCCTGGTGCACCCGGGCGCGCTGGTCGGCCCTGGAAACGACGCCGTGCTCCTGGTGGTCCAGCAAGTGTCGCATTTGCGGCTGGTGGTGCCGGTGCCGGAGGAGAACGTCAGCGGAATCGTGAACGGGGCGAGCGTGCCGTTCCAGGTGCCCGCCTGGCCCGAGCGCGCTTACTCAGGGACCATCGCGCGCATTTCGCATGTCCTCGATCAAAAGACGCGCACCATGGCGGTTGAGCTGGACGTCGCAAATCGCGACGGATCGTTAGCTCCGGGAATGTATCCGACGGTGAAGTGGCCGGTGCGCCGCGCGCGGCCTTCGCTGTTCGTGCCAAGGTCCAGCGTGGTCACTACCACCGAGCGCACCTTCGTGATTCGCGACCAAAGCGGCCAGGCGGAATGGGTGGATGTCAAGAAGGGCGTCGCCGAGGGAGACCTGGTGGAAGTGATCGGCAATTTGAAATCGGGCGATCGCATAGTCCGGCGCGCGACGGACGAAATCCGCGATGGCACGGCGATCCAGCTTTCGGCGAAAAAGGTGCCTTGAGTCCCGCCGCGCCCTGGAATGCGACGCCCGCTTGCTAACACAAAGAAAGGGAGCGTGAGGATTTCGCCCCCTTTAGTCTGCTCGGAGTGTAGCAATGGAACACCCGGGGAGATCAATTCAAGAGCGGCGAATGCGCTGTGAGTGCCGGCTCCTGAAATCCGAACTCCCGAGGTGCGCCACTCACAGTTGAACACGACCGCGAGGCGGCGGCAACCTATCTTTCGTATAGCATCGCGAGCCATAACGAAAGATAGGTGGACGACGCCAAGGGGTTGCCTCAACATTGAGACATGGGCGCCTCACCGAGCGCAGGTACGGGAACCAGGATGGTTCGCGTCCATTTGCTCTGGCCGGGCATCCGCGGAGTCTCCGAACCAATGCCGAGCCAGGAAGCGCGGGCCTGGGCGAAGGCGACTCTCCGGATGTTTCCTGGTCTGCGCACGCGCATCGTGCATTGCCACGAAGATTCGGCTGGCAGCTCGGAAACGACGCGGCAACGCCCATAACCGTCAGTAAAGCGTCAGTTCGACCGGCGATCCGGCTCCGCATCCCAGCAGCTTCTGCGCCGAGCCTTGATTGGTGGCCACTTCCAGGTAGCCGGAGCTTCCTACCACGACGAAAAGCTCGTTCGGCTCGCATTCGGTAAAGGTCAGCGCCAGGCGCGTCACGATCTGCAGGCCCACGTTCAGCTCGAATGGGCGCGTGTTCACCTGCGGGAAGTCGTCGATGTGCAAGTTAGTGATGATGTTTCCGAAGCGATCGATTTTCAGCACGCTGCCGGTCCACACGCGCTTGCCGGTGCGTGTGGGCTTGTCGAAGGTGAGCCGCAGATGATCCTCGATGCGTGGGCCGAATTTGGGCGGCGGCACTCCCGAGGCCAGGTGCGCGGCCACCGGCGCGAACACGTCACGGCCATGAAAGGTCCGGCTCAGCGGGCTCAGGAAGTAGCGCTGGTTGGTGATGTGCCGCACCTTGGCGGTTTCGCGCGAGAAGATCATCGAGAGCACGCCGTTGTCGGGCGCGATGAAATATTGGCCCGCCATTTCGGCCACGATCGGCCGGCGCGTCGAGCCGACCCCGGGATCGACCACCACCACGTGGATCGTTTTCTTCGGAAAATACCGGTAGGCCTGCGCGATGGTGAAGCCTCCATCCGGGATCTCGAAGGGTGCCACCTCGTGCGTGATGTCGACGATCTCGGCGGCGGGCTGAATCGACAGGATGACCCCCTTCATGGTTCCGGCGAAGTGCTCCGTGGTTCCGAAATCGGTGGTGAGGGTGATGATTCGTTTCGGCATTTAGAATCGGTACGGCGCTTTACTTCACTTTGGCCTTGAGTTCTCGAACCCGGACCAGGAGCGCGTCCAGTTCGCGCTGTAGCTCCGCGACTGAGGCGACCGCCTGCGTGGTGGGCGTCGCGTCGGCACCTTCGATCACATCCAGCGCTCTCGACAGTTGACCGTTGAGCGCCGCCAGGCTCGCATCGCCACCGCCCTCGAGCGCAACCGCTTGTTTGCCGAGGTCCGCATCCTGCGCCTGCAGCTTCGGCCGCAGCTCGCGGACCTCCTGAAGCGCCTGGTAATCCTGATGCAGCATTCCCGCGATCCTAGCGGCGAGCCGGAACTGCTCGAGCAGCCCGGCCGGCGGTGTTTTGACGCGTGGGTCCATCTTGACCGTAAGTGGCTGCGTGTAGCTGGCACCCGCGACGGTAAGCTTCACCGCGTACTGGCCCGGCGGCACGGCTGCACCGAGCGGATAGCGCGGCGTGTCGCCATAGATCGCCGAGATCGGGTACTCGTGCCGCAGCGCATCCGGCGGGGGATAGTGCAGGTCCCACACGAAGCGATGCATGCCGGCGGCGGCCTGCAGAATCCGCGGCGGCTGAATCCAGTAAGTGGGTACGTTCAGCGCGGGATCGATCGGATCCGGTTGGTCGTCGCTCGAATAGCGGCGCACCAGCTTCTTCGCGGCATCGAAAATCTCCAGCGTGACCGGCGAGGAGGCAGCGGACTTCAGCCAGTAGTAGACGATCGCGCCATCCGGGGGATTCTGGCCGGCCGGCTCCTCGGGCGGAAGCGGCGTGTCGGTGTTCTCATTCCGACGGACACGATACGCGGCGCTGGGGCGGAACAAATGCGCGTCGGAGGCCGCGATCTGAGAGTTGATCTGGCGCAGCGGCGCGATGTCGTCGAGAATCCAGAAGCCGCGGCCATGCGTGCCAACCACCACATCGTTAGCGTGGATCACCAGGTCGCGAATCGAAATAGCCGGCATGTTGAGCCGCAGCGGCTCCCAACGATCGCCGTCGTCGAGCGAAACGTAGACCGCCAGTTCCGTGCCGGCGAACAGCAGGCCTTTGCGCACCGGATCTTCGCGCACGGTGTTCACCGGACCATCCGGCAATCCGTTGACGATCTCCTTCCAGGTTTTGCCGCCGTCGTGCGTGCGGTAGATGTGCGGCTTCAAATCGTCCAGCCGGAAGCGGTTGATGGCGGCGTAGACGGTGAGGTCGTCGAAGTGCGACGCGTCGAGTTGCGAAACCTTGCTCCAGGGCGTAAGCTCCGGCGGCGTCACGTTGTTCCAGGTCTTGCCGCCGTCGCGTGTCACGTGAATCAGGCCGTCATCGGTCCCGGCCCAGATCACGTTGACGTCCAGATGCGACGGCGCGATCGCGTAGATCACCCCTCGGCGAGTGGCTTGTTTGCGCGCCTCGTCGCTGAAGACGCCCACGCTGGGCGCAACATCATATTTTTCGCGCGTCAGGTCCGGACTGATGACATCCCAACTGTGACCGCCGCTCATGGTTTTGAACAACACCTGAGATCCGAGATAGAGCGCGTGCGGATCGACCGGAGAGAAGATCAGCGGCATGGTCCGGAGGAACCGGTATTTCCCGCCCCGCAGCACGGACGGACCGACCTGTTGCACTTCGCCGGTAGTCTGATCGAAGCGCGACACTTTGCCGCCATAAATGTTGTTGGGATTCAGCGGGTCGGGCGCGACGTAGCCGTACTCTTCGACGCCCACGGTGTGCCAGTCGCGGAAAGTGATCTGGCCGAAATCGCTGCGGCTCACGACCGCCGCCGATCCGCTCTCCTGCTGGCCGCCATACACCCAATATGGAAAGCGGTTGTCGGTGATCACGTGATAAAACTGCGCCGTGGGCTGGTTGTACCAGGAACTCCAGGTGCGCCCGCCGTTCACCGTGATGGTGGCGCCCTGGTCGGCCGCGAGCAGGATGATTTGCGGGTTCAGCGGATTGATCCAGATGGTGTGGTAGTCGTCGCCTCCGGGCGCGCCCTTGAAGGCTGTGAAGGTCTGGCCGCCGTCGGTGGAACGGTAGGTGCTGGTGTCGGCAACGTAGATGAGGTCCTTATTATTCGGATCCACGCGCACGCAAGCGAAATCGGACGCGCGGCCGTTGATGCGATTCTCCGTGTTCACGCGGCGCCAGCTGGTCCCGGCATCGTCGGAGCGATAGAGCGCGCTGGGCCGGGCCTCCACCAGCGCGTACATGCGTCTGGGATCGCTGGGAGCGATCGCGATGCCGATGCGTCCCAGCCCTTCGGCCGGCGTAGGGAGACCGCCGGTGAGTTGCTGCCAGGTCTCGCCGCCATCGGTGGACTTGAACAGTCCGCTGGTGGGCCCGTTCCAGGCGCCGTTCTCCCACGGCCCCTCGCGCGCGGCCCACAGCACAGCGTAAACCGTCCGCGGATTGGTAGGGTCGAAGGCCAGATCCACGGCCCCGGTGTTCTCGTCCTTGTACAGCACCTTCTGCCAGGTGGCCCCGCCGTCGGTGGAGCGGAACACGCCACGCTCGGCGTTCGGCCCGTAGGGATGGCCCAGCACGGCCACGAAGACGCGGTTGGGATCGCGCGGGTCCACCAGGATCGCGGGAATCTGCTGCGCGTCGCTCAAGCCCAGATGCCGCCAGGTCTTGCCGGCGTCGGTGGACTTGTACATTCCGTCGCCCACCGCGAGGTCGGGGCGATGCAGTCCTTCGCCGCTGCCTACGTAGATGACGTTGGGATCGGAGGGAGCAATGGCGAGCGCGCCGATCGATCCAGTGGGCTGCTGGTCGAAGAACGGCTGCCAGGTGCGCCCGGCGTCGTCGGTCTTCCAGACGCCCCCGTTGTTGACAGCCACGTAGAACACGTTCGGCTGCGAAGGAATGCCGGCGGCCGCCACGGTGCGTCCGGCTCGGAAGGGTCCAATCATGCGCCAGCGCAAACCGGCGTAAAGATCCGGCGAAAGTTCCTGCGCTGCCAGTGGCGCAAGGCCGGCGAGAATCCAGAACCAACACGCGAGTCGGGACACCTTGATTAGGATAGCCTGCTCCAGACCGAAATGTTGGCTTGTTATCCGCCCAAGAACTAACGGCGAACGATCACTTCGCGCAAGTGATCGCGCGTCAGGAAGAATTTGATGGACTGGAACTTCTGAAACAGTTTCTCCAGGCTGCGATTGTTGAAATACTGCGCCGGCCGGAGCTGTCCACGCGGCGTCAAAGACATACTCTTGGGTCCCAGAATGCGATAGGAGTAGAAGGGCGCGGAAACAGCTTTTTCTTCAGCATGGAAAAACGCGAGCAGAGATGAGTTCGGCTGCAGGACGTGGAACAACCGGTCCACGGTTTCCTCCAGCAGCGGCGGAACCAGAAACTGCAGCGTGTCCCAGACCAGCGCGCCGTTAAAGCTTTGATCGGGAAACGCCAGGCTCTCGCGCAGGAAGAAAGCGGCGCGCTCGGGATCGGACTGATGGGCGGCGAAATCTCCCTCGCCTCCGAACGCCTCTTCCAGCGCGCGCAGGATGTCGTTGGAATAGATGCGATGCCCCAGCGCGGTGATGAAACTGACGTTGGCCTGGGTCGCGCCGGCGAAATCCAGAATGGACAGGTTCTCCTCGTCCTGGATGGACGAGAAGAACTGCTCCAACCCGTGGCTGGATCGCGTTTGCGGCTGCGCCTCCGATCCCACGTTGCGGTGGGGTGAAAAGAGTGAAGGAGCAGCCGTCTCCGTTTTCCAACGGTCTTTCAGCAAAGCACGTACCTTAACCAGGAAGTCGCTAGCGCTTCATGTCTCCCGACAGCGGCGCCGTTGGAGAAGCGGCCGCTGCCGCGCTCGCCGTCGGCGGAGTAGTGGTCACCGTGGCTGCCGGCCTGGGCGCCGTGGCCGCGGCGGCTTTCGCCTCCGGCCGAACGATGTCGATGCTTCCCTTGAAAAAAGCGCCGTCCTCAATCACGATGCGCACGGTCTTGATATCGCCCACCAGCTTGGCGTCCTTGCGAATGTCGATCTTGTCGGTCGCCTCGACGTTGCCGTGAATGGTTCCCAGCACTACCACTTCGCGCGCCTTCACGCCCGCCTGCAGTTTGCCGTTCGGTCCCACCGTCAGCCGGTGCTCTTGCAACTCCACCGAACCATCGATCTCGCCGTCGATGGTCAAGTCTTCGCGGCTGAAGATCTGACCCTTGATCATGACGGATTTCCCAATCACGGCAGGGCCGCCGCGCGACTCGGATGAATATTGCGCAGGTGCAGGTGCTGAAGACATGGCAGAGCTCTCCTTAACTGGATTGGCCGGCGCCGCCGGAGCTGCGGTCGATTTCGGCGGATACTCCTCTTCTTTACGTTTATTCCACATTTACGATGATCTCCTCCTATGAATCATAAGGATGCAACCATGGTACTACGCCGGTCAGCCGTTATCCAGCACAATGTGCGCTTAGGCGCTCGGCTCGCGCGCGTGGCCTGCCAGTCGCTCTGTACCGGTCGCCGGCTCGGCGCAAAGGAGACGCTTTCGCGTGGGATAATATGATCGTGTCCAGGTCGAAAGAACTAGAGCAACGTCTGGAGCGCACCGAGCAACAACTCCGGTTACTGCAGAAGATCAGCCGCTGCATGGTCCGCGAGATGAGCCTCGACCAGGCCCTGGACGGCGTGGTCACCCTGGTGGTGGATTTCATGGAGTGCGACTCCTGCCTGCTTTATCTGCTCGACAACAACGAGCTGGTGCTGCGCGCCACCAACACGCCGCATCCGGCCGCGGTCGGCACGGTGAAACTCGCCCTCAGCGAAGGATTGACCGGCTGGGTGGCACGGGAGAAGCGCCTGTTGTCCATTTCCCGCGAGGCCTATCATGACCCGCGCTTCAAGTTTTTCAGCGATCTGCCCGAGGACACCTACGAAGCTTTCTTGTCGGCGCCCGTGATCTCGCGCCGCGGCGTTGAAGGCGTCATCAACGTGCAGCACCGCGATCCGCATCCGCACACCGGCATGGAAATGGAGCTGCTCACCACCGTCGGCGAGCAGGTGGGTTGTCTGCTCATGCTGTCCAGGATGGAAGGCAAGCCGGCGGATGGGACTCGAGACCTGGTGCTGTCTTCAGGACCGGAACGTGTCCGCAGCAGCTAACACCCTCGGGATCTTCCCCGCCCTGCTGCTCTGCCTGGCTTTTTCCTTACACGCCGAGGAACGCTGGAAGATTCAATACTTCTACGATCAAGCGGATTCCGTGCTCGACATCCGGGACCTCCGCTGTCCTTCGCCGCAGCGCTGCATCGCCGCCGGCGTGATTGAGGACAAGAGCGGCCACGTGAAGGGCGCCACGATTCTCACCACCGATGGCGGCCAGCACTGGTCGCTGAGCGATGTCAAAGAGCGGCCGGTATCGCTTTTCTTGCCCGACGAATCCTCCGGCTGGATGGTCACCGACCGCGGAGTCTGGAAGACCGAGGAGAGCGGGCGCTCCTGGAAAAAGCTGGAAGGGATGAAAGGCATCGTGCGGGTGTACTTTCTCGACCAGCATCACGGATTCGCCATCGGCTACCCGAAAGCCATCTACGAGACCACTGACGGCGGGGACAAATGGACCAAGGTGGCGGCCGCTCTCAAGCCGGCCGGCGCTCCGGAAGAAACCATCTACGATTGCATCGATTTTCTGGGGAACCAAGGCGTCATCGTGGGGCGCGTCATCACGAACCTGGACGAGCGCTACCCGCTGTGGATGAATCCCAACACCGCGCGCTTCCGGCGCGAGCGGGAATCGCCCACGCTGTTGCTGGAAACATCCGACGCAGGCAAGAGCTGGCATTCGTCCACTGCCGCGTTCCTCGGCAACATCACCGAGCTGCGCTTTACACAAGATGAATTCGCCGTCGGGCTGGTCCAGTATCACGACTACTACACGCTGCCTTCGGCGCTGCTGAAAATGAAGCTCGGCGGGCGGGGATCACAAGTCATCTTCGGGGAGCGCGACCGCGCCGTCACGGACTTCGCCTTGCTCCCCGGCGGCGGAGCCCTGATCGCGTCCGTGGAGCCGCCCGGAAATTCCAACCAGGTTCCGATTCCAGGCAAGCTGAGGATGCTTCGCAGCAGCAATCTGAAGGTATGGCTGGAGATGGACGCCGACTATCGCGCGGTGGCGCAGCGCGCCGTGATCGCGGCGCCGGACGCGCGGCACGCCTGGGTGGCCACCGATACGGGCATGATTCTCGCGCTGACCGGCGACGAAGCGCGCTGAAACGCTCGTGCGTCAAAGACAATCCCACGCCCACTTGTTTTATCCACATCTTGTCCACAATTGCGTGATTGTAACCCGCTGAAAGCACTGTCAAAAAAAGCTTAGGAAAAGCCTCTTGTCTGGCTACTTATCCGTTGACTCCCCCAGCGTTTCAGTGCAACATGGACATGGTTCCAAGAGGTTCAGAGAGCAGTAAGCCTGGTGAACGGTAGCGAACCTGGAACGATGATCCGAGAGCGGCTAGTTATCAAAAGTAATTGACGCTTTCGGGGAGCGAAGGGAAATCGGGCCGGGCACAAGGGTAAGCTTCTCAAACTCAGCCGCTGACCGAGCGCTTCGATCCGGAGGGATGAAAGTCCTGAAGGGGAGCGAAAGTTAGAGGGACGTTTGGGAGTTCCGGGCTTCAAAGACGGCAACGGGCTTTGAGCATTGAAAGCCCCCGGCGGCGTGAAGAACGCAGTCGAGGGTGGGAGTTCAAGGCCGAACGGGCTGGAAGAAAGGTTCGGGATTTCGTCGAAGAGATAGGCCGGGAGCGTTGACCTCGCCGCGGTGGTTCTCGAAAGAGGACAGTCGTTGCGGGCGAGCAAAAGGCCGTTTCGAGGCGTAGGCTTCTAACAGGTAGAAAGGCAGATGAGCTCTGGCGCACCGATCCGTGGTGGGATAAGATCCGCCGCGGGGAGCAAGAGGGCACCGTCTCGGCTACACTGTATGCCAAGCTCTGGCCGCGCATGCCGGTCGGGAGAGCGGGCTGTTCGATGGGTCACTTGGAACCATTTTTATTTTGGCGCAGTTACCGACGCCGTCCTCGCCACGTAAGCCCGCCGGTATTCCTCGAAAGCTCCCGATAGTTCTCCTAGCACCGACCCCTGGCTGCGCACCGTCAGTCCCTCGATGTACGCCACCGGCAGAAAATCGCGCGTGGAGGAGCTGACGAACACCTGATCGGCGGCCTCCAGATCTTTCGGGAACAGCGTTTTCTCCAGAGCCGTGATTCCGGGCACGCGGATCTCTTCGATTAGCAGCGCGCGCGTGACCCCGGGCAGGCAGCCGGAGGCCAGCGGAGGCGTCCACACTTCGCGGCCCCGGATGGCGAAAATATTCGCCGAAGTACACTCGCTCGCTTCGCCGCGCTCGTTCAGCAGCAGCGCCTCGTCGAAGCCCCGCTGATGCGCCTCCTCATACCAAGTCAGATTCTGCGCCCAGGACATGACCTTGACTCCAGCGAATTCGCTCGCGGCGTAGCGCCCGTTCGGTTTGACGGCCAGCCGCAGGCTGCTGCCCCAGGGATTCAGGTCGGTGGTGAACGCGATCACGTCGAAGTCCCGCGTCTGATCCGGGCCTTCAAACAGCCCACCGTGATTCCGCACCACAGCCACGCGCAAGGTAGCGTTCCACGCCGCGTTGGCTTCCACCAGGCGCAGCAGCCGCGACTTGAGCCAATCCGCGGCGGAGGGAAAAGGGACGTGCGTCAGCGCGGCATCGTGGCGCATCCGGTCCCAGTGCCGCTCGAAAGCGAACAGCACTCCGTCGGCTACCCGCATGGTGCTGAACACGCCCCAGCCGTTCAGCAGTCCCACTTGTCCGGCCGAGAGCGTCCTGGCGTGCGTGTCCAGGACGTCGTCGTTGTGAAGGAAGTAGTGGTGCAAATTCAATTCTAGCGGATGTCGCGCGATCCGGCCGCAGGTCCGGCGCTGGCTCCGGTCAGGAGAACTGCGGAACCAGAGCCGCGTCTTCAACCACGCTATCGACTTCGCGTTGGTCGAAGACAGCCAGCGACCTGGGCTTGCCGAGCAGAAAACCCTGGACCTCGTCACACTCGATCCGCCTCAGAGTCGCCAATTGATCCTCGGTCTCGACTCCCTCCACCACCACTCGCTTGCCGATGCTGTGGGCCAGCGATATCATCCCCTCCATCAACGATAGAGCGGTATCGTTCAGACCCAGCTCCGCCACAAAACTTCGGTCGATCTTGAGAGTGTCAATGGGCAGTCGCGGCAGGTAGCCGAGCGAAGAATATCCCGCGCCGAAATCGTCAATCGAGATGCGGATGCCGCGCTCGCGCAGCTCGGACACCCTGCGGATGGAGTCGTCCATGTCGCGCATCAGCATGGTCTCGGTGAGTTCCAGCTCCAGCAAGTCCGCCGGCAAGCCGGTCTCCTCCAGGATGGCCAGGACATTTCCGACGAATTCGGGCCGGGCGAATTCCAGCGCGGAGACATTCACTCCGACCCGCACTGAAGCGTAACCGCCATCCTGCCACGAGCGGCATCGCCGGCAAGCCTCCCGCAACACCCAGGCTCCCAACTGGACGATCAAGCCGGTCTCTTCGGCCACGCGAATAAACTTCGCGGGCGGGACGCTCCCCAGCGTGGGGTGGACCCAGCGAGCCAGGGCCTCGAAGGCCGTCTGCCGGTTGCCGCTCACTTCAAATATGGGTTGGTATTCGATAGACAACTCGCTTCGTTCGAGCGCCCGTCTGAGTTCGGTTTCCAGCTCCAGCCGTTCCAGCACAGTGGTTCTCAAGGCAGGCGTAAAGAAGAGCACCCGGTCCTTGCCGCTGTGCTTGGCCTGGTACATGGCGGCATCGGCGTTGCGGCGCAGCGTGCTAACGTCGCCTCCATCGCGAGGATACATGCTGATGCCCATGCTGGCGGTGACATACAGCTGGCGGTCGGCGACCGAGAATGGCTTTTTCAGCGCGGCCCTGAGCCGCTCGGCGATCGCCAGGGCAATGGCGTCCTCCGGCACCAGGTTGAGCACCAGCATGAACTCGTCGCCGCCCATGCGAGCCAGCGTATCGGGATCCCGAATGCAGGCCCGCAACCGGTCCGTCACCTGTTGCAGGAGCTCGTCTCCGGCCTCGTGTCCCAAGGTGTCGTTGACGAGTTTGAATCCGTCCAGATCCACGTAGATAACCGCCGTCATGAGCCCGCCTTGCCGGGCCCGATCGATACTGGACGCCAGCCGATCGGCCAGCAGGATCCGGTTAGGCAGTCCGGTCAAATGATCGTGCTGGGCCTGATAGGCCAGTTGGTCTTCAGAGCGCTTGCGGGCGCTGATGTCGCGAGCGATGGTGGCAACTCCGGCGATCCCGCCACTCGCTTTGCGAATGGGCGAGACCGTCAGCGAGACGGGAACTTCGGTGCCGTCCTGCCGTTTGAAGACCGCCTCATCCCGCCGGCTCACTTCCCCGCGCGCGCTGGGATCCAGGATCTCGGCGGCCTGATCCGGCCGAGCCAACAGAATCGAGAAGGGCGCCGACAGGGCCTCGGCGGCCGTGAAGCCCAGCAGCTTTTCGGCGCCGCCGTTCCAGGTGGTGATGCTTCCTTCCAGACTGGTCCCGATGATCGCGTCCTCCGAAGACTGGACGATGGCGGCCAGTTGCGATACAGCTTCCTCGGCGGTTTTGCGCTCGGTAATATCGGTCGCCAAACCGATCCACTTGTACGGCTCCCCGGCCGGATTTCGAATCGACTGGCCACGCGAGGAGTAATGATAAGTCTGCCCGTTCCGGCCAATCACCCTGAATTCGCCGCTATACCGCTCGCCGCTCCGAATGTGCCGCGACATGTTCGAGAGCACTTGCTCGAGATCCTCGGGATGAACCATGCTCTTCCAGGCCTCAAAGCTTCGCGGCGCCGGCCAGTCTCCCAGGCGGTCCGCGAGTGCGCCGCACACTTCTACCTCGCCGGTCCGCAGGTCCCGTTCGAAAATCAAGTCGCTGGCATTCTCGGCGGCGATCCGGAAACTTCTTCGGAAGTTCGCAGGGCGGCCTCGGCCCGTTTGCGGAGGGTGATGTCGCGCATCACCGCCGCCAGGCAGATAATTTCCCCCGTCTCCGGTTTGCGCAGTAAGAACGCGTTCAGCAGCACGTCGACGAGAGCGCCCGTTTTCAGGTTCCGAAGCTGTGCTTCCTCTTCGTGGTGACCGGCTTTCATCACCGCGGGTATCACCTCGTTTTCAATCCGCTTCCAGGCCGATTCGGAATGGAACGCCGAGATGTCCATGCCTATCGCTTGCCGCGGACTCTCGATCCCCGCCATTTTCGCTCCTCCTTGGTTGAGGTAAAGTATTTTCCTCTCCGGCGAGGCAATGACGATAAAGTCGCTGCTGGTTTCCACCAGCGCAACCAGCTTGTGTTGCTCTTCCTCGGCCCGCTTGCGGGCGCTGATATCCAAGAACGTCACCACCGCACCGACGATCTGGCCGGATTTCCGCACCGGATAGGACCAGTATTCGGCCGGGAAACTGGTCCCGTCGGCGCGCCACAGCACCTCGTCGTCGGCGTGGCTTCCTTCCCCTCTGCGGACGGCCTGAAAGATGCGGCACTCGGCAATGGGATACGCGCCTCCGCCCGGGCGAGTGTGATGCATCAAGTCGTGCATGTTCCTTCCGAGCAGGTCTTTCTGCTTTTCATATCCGAGCAGTTCGAGGCAGGCCCGGTTGGCCAGCGTGCACCGGCCGTCCAGATCCATTCCATAAATGGCTTCGGCGGCGGAATCCAGAAGCAAACGAGTCTTCTCTTCGCTCTCCAGCAGCGCCACCTCCACCCGCTTGCGCGCCAAAAATTGAGCGATACTTCCAGCCAGCAGCTCAAAGGCCTGAAACCCGGCGACTGTGATGCGCTGGCGGGCGAAGGCCCCCACCACCCCAACCACCCGGTCTTCCACCATCAAGGGGTAGCCGGCGAACGCGACCATCGCTTCCCTTCGAGCCCACTCCTTGTTGCCTACCCAGGAATCCTCCTGGACGTTGTTGGTCAGATGGGGCTGGCCCTCCTGCGCGATGCGGCCGATCTTGAACTTGCCCACCGGAACGCGCCCATGGCCGCCGTCGAGATGCGTGTACATTCCCGCACTGGCGTGCAGCTCCAGGACGTCGCCGGCCTGGTTCAGGGTCCAGATGCGGGCGAAGGCTCCCTCCACGCAGCGCAGCACAATCTCGGCGGCGCGCTGCAGGGTCACGTCCACGGCGTCGCCCCGCGCCAGCACCATGCCGATCTCCGCCGTGAGAGCCGCCAGCCGGCTGCGTTCCGCCAGGTCCGCGGTGCGCGTCGCGATTCGAGCTTCCATTTCATAACGCGCTTGTTCCAGCGCCTCTTCGGCCCGCCGCCTTTTCCGGACTTGGCTGGCGAGCCACGGGACCAGCCCCAGTCCACCGGCCACAAACGCCAGCACCGCGGCGACAGCTTCCAAAACCAGGCGCGGATCTAAGCGTGCGCTCCCCATCGAATCACTCATCGGCTCTCGGTGAGCAAGTAATACTCAGCGCGAGTCCAGCGGAAGCCCGCCTGGCACCATCCGCCCCCAAGCCGGCCGCGCCGGCCCCGCCAAATTCGCTAGAATGAAATTTCAAAAACTTGAGCGCGCTTCAGCGCCCCACCGAAGAAGCCACGCTCAGGAACAGAGGACAACTAATGCCAGTCACACAAGCGGGACTCGAAGGCATCGTCGCGGCCGAGTCCAATATTTGTTTCATCGATGGAGATCTGGGAATCCTCAGTTACCAGGGTTTTGACATCCATACCCTGGCTGAGCACGCCACCTTCGAGGAAGTCATCTATCTGCTCTGGCACGGCAGGCTTCCCAGGCAATCCGAACTGGATGCGCTGAAAGCCGATCTGGTAAAGTACCGGCCGATTCCGAAGGAAGTCACCGGTTTCTTAGGCACGGTTTCCAAGAGCGCGCCCATGGATGTGCTGCGCACGGTAGTCTCCATGCTGGGCCTTTACGATCCCGACGCGCGCGACAATTCCATCGACGCGAGCGTCCGCAAGGCCACCCGCTTGATGTCCCAGACCTCCACCATCGTCACCACCTTCGACCGCCTGCGCAAAAGCCAGCCGGAGGTGGATGGCGATCCCAAACTCGGCTTCGCGGCGAACTTCCTCTACACGCTCACCGGCAAGAAGCCCGACGAGGTGATGGAGCGCGTCTTCGATATCGCTCTCATCCTGCACGCCGATCATGAGTTGAACGCTTCCACGTTTGCCGCCCGCGTCACCGCCGCCACGCTCTCCGACATCCACTCCGCCGTCACCTCCGCTATCGGAGCTCTCAAAGGACCGCTGCACGGCGGCGCCAACGAGGAAGTGATCCGCATGCTGCTCGACGCCGGCAATGAGCAGAACGCGGTCGCGCACGTGCAGAACATGCTCGCCACCAAGCAGAAGGTTCCCGGCTTCGGGCACCGCGTGTATCGCACCGAAGATCCGCGCGCCACCCATCTGCGCGCACTCTCGGAAGATCTAGGCCGCCGCACCGGTCACCTGGACCTGTATCTCACTTCCAAGAAGCTCGAGGAGCTCATCAAGGACGCCAAGAAATTGAACGCCAACGTGGATTTCTATTCGGCCTCCACCTACTATTCGCTCGGCATCCCGATCGACCTGTTCACGCCGATCTTCGCGGTCAGCCGCATGTCCGGATGGACCGCCCACGTGCTGGAGCAGTTCCGGAACAATCGCCTGATTCGCCCGCGCGCCGAATACACCGGCAAACCAGTAGGCCAACCCTGGGTCCCGATCTCCGCGCGATAAGCAATCCGTGGCGCACGCACTCGTGCGTGCCACGTTCACACTCGTGTGAACGCTATTAGAAAGCGCATATGCACGACCTGTCTTTTTTCCGCAACAACCTCGACTCGGTCGCCCAGCGCCTGGCCACGCGCGGGTTCTCGCTCGACGTGGCGCAGTTCCGCGAGCTGGACGCCCGGCGCCGCGCCGCCGTCACCGAAGCCGAACAGCTCAAGGCCCAGCGCAACGCCGAGAGCGCCGAGATCGCGAAACTCCGCAAGCAAAACCTCGACACCGCCGAACGCCAGCAGCACATGCGCGCGGTGGGCGAGCGCATCTCGGCGCTCGACGAGAACGTCAAAGCCCTGGACGATTCGTTCCGCGACCTGCTGGCCGGGATCCCGAATATCCCGCACGAGTCCGTCCCGGTGGGCCGCAGCGAGGCCGACAACGTCGAAGTCCGCCGCTGGGGCCAGCCGCGCCAGTTCGACTTCGAACCGAAAGCCCACTGGGACCTCGGACCTGAGTTGAAGATCCTCGACCTGGAGCGCGCCGCCAAAATCACCGGGGCACGGTTCGCGGTCTACTGGGGCATGGGCGCGAAACTCGAGCGCGCCCTGATGAGCTTCATGCTCGACGTCCATACCCGCGAGCACGGCTACACCGAAGTCTTCCCGCCGTGCATGATCAACTCCGCCAGCCTTTTCGGCACCGGCCAGCTTCCCAAGTTCAAAGCCGACCTCTTCAAGGTGGAGGACCACGACCTGTGGTTGTCGCCCACCGCCGAAGTCCCGGTGACCAACCTGTTCCGCGACGAGACGCTGGACGCCGAGCTCCTGCCCATCTCCTTGTGCGCCTACACGCCCTGCTTCCGCAGCGAAGCCGGGTCCTATGGCCGCGACGTCCGCGGCATCATCCGCGTGCATCAATTCCATAAGGTCGAAATGGTCAAGTTCGCCCTCGCCGAACACAGCTACAATGAGCTCGAAAAAATGACCGCCAACGCCGAGGACATTCTGAAGCGCCTCGGCCTCCCGTTCCGCACCGTGGTTCTTTCCACCGGCGACACCGGAGCGGCCGCCGCCAAGACCTACGATGTCGAAGTCTGGCTCCCCGGTCAAAACGGCTACAAGGAAATCTCCTCCTGCTCCAACTGCGAAGCCTATCAGGCGCGGCGCGCCTCCATCCGGGCCAAGTCCGGCAAAGGAAAAGCCGAGTACGTTCACACGCTGAACGGCAGCGGTTTGCCGATCGGCCGCACCTGGGTCGCCATCATCGAAAACTACCAGCAGGCCGACGGCAGCGTCATCGTGCCGGAAGTTTTGCGGCCTTACCTCGGCGTGGACCGCATTCAAGCCGAGTCACAGAAGTTCCACTAAATTTCTTCGCCCGGAACGCGTTGGAGTTCCTGAGCTTGCTCCATCCCGCCGCCCTTCGCCTGGGTGGAAACTTCGCCACCCGCAGCTAATCTGAAGCCGGACTTGTAGTCCTCGACTACTCCATCTCACAACGTCTCTGGAGGCAGCATGTTCCGTTTCCGATGGTGGCTCCTGTGCGCCGCCCTGGCACTCGGCCCGAGCCTGGAGGCCACGCCACCCCTCAGCACCATTGCAGACGTCCTGTTCACGGCGGATGGAAACCGTTTCAATGGTCTCATGACCATCTCGTGCCAGAGCTTCCAGGCCTCGGATGCTTCCAACGTCGCCGCCGAAGTCAAGCGCGTCCAGATTACCAACGGCATTCTGTACGTTCAGTTGATTCCCACCACGGACGCCAGAACCCCGGCCATCTACACGGTTCAATACAACGGCAACAGCAACGTTGTTTACGGCGAGACCTGGGCCGTGCCTCCCAGCCTGATCGCTCTGCGCGTCGCCGACGTGCGTCTGGCGCCTGGCAGCGTAACCGGTTCGGCTCCGCCGTCCAGTTCCATCAGCGTCCAGATCTCCGACGTAACCGGGCTACAGAACGCGCTCAACGTGCGGCCCGTCGCTGGTACCGGATTTACCGTTTCTCGAGCCGCCGTCATCAACTCCAACGGCTCGATCGACGGCGCCACCGGCAATCTTTCCGATTGCCTGCACGTAGACGGAACCTCGGGCGCCTGCGGCACGGGAGGAAGCGGTACCAGTCCCGTCACTTTCGTGGATGGCGAAGTTCCCAGCGGCACCCTGGACGGCAGCAATGCCGCTTTCACTCTGTCGAGCGCTCCGAATCCGCCCGCGAGCCTGGAGATCTTTCGCAACGGACTGCTGCTCCGGCCGGGAGGAGACTACAGCCTGTCGAGCAACGCTCTCACGTTCCTGGCCGGCGCCGCGCCGCAGCCCGGCGACGCTCTGCTGGCTTCCTATCGCGTCTCGGTGGTGCTTTCCGGAATCGGCTTCGTTGACGGCGAGACGCCTTCCGGTGTCATGAACGGCGTCAATACCTCCTTCACGCTCTCCCAGATACCGAACCCCGCAGCCAGCCTGGCTGTTTTTCGCAATGGCATCCGGCTAAAGCCGGGCCTCGACTACACCAGCAGCAACAACACCATCACATTCGTCACGGCGTCGATGCCCCAGTCGGGCGACGTCGTGTTGTGCGCTTACCGGGTCGCTCAGTAGCGGTCTTCGCACCGCTTGGCTAGGGTATTTGCCGGCTATTCCTACGGCGATTCTTGCATTGCGCGTTCGCCCTCGATGCGGCAAGATGGGAGTCGGCAGTGAGCCGGGAGAAAGTGCTCCCGGGGTTTCATCTCTCGAGGATCGACAAGTGGTTGGCGATCCCGTGAGGACTGCGACAGTTACCGATCTCGAGCGCCTTGAGTGAGGAATGATCGAGCCATTCTAAAAGGCGGGGTCCGGTAACTGTCCCAGTTCTTATCCTTCAAACTTCTCCGCCAGACACCCAGAACGCTTCTACTGCCAGCCGCCGCCCAGCGCGCGATAGAGCTGCACCACCGATTCCAGTTCCTGCAGACGCAACTGCGCCAGCGTCAACTGGCCGCTGAACAGGTTGCGCTCGGCGTCCAACACCTGCAGATAGCTGTCCAGTCCACCCCGGTAGCGTAGGGTCGACAGCCGCACGCTTTCTGAAAGTGCGCCCACCAGCTTCTCCTGCTCCTGGCGCTGCTCGCTCGTGCGCTGATGGGACACCAGCGCGTCCGATACCTCGCGCAGCGCTCCGTAGATCGACTTCTGATACGCCACCAGCATCTCGCGCTTCTGCGCTTCGGTGAACTGAACTCCGGCTCGCAGGCCGGCGCGGAAGATCGGAAGCAGGGCCGCCGGGCTGATGCTCTCCATGCGCGCGGGACTGGCGAACAGCGACGACAACGCCCGGCTCTGCCCGCCCAGAAATCCGGTCAGCGAAATTTGCGGGAAGAACAGCGCCCGCGCCGCGCCGATCTGCGCGTTGGCGGCGATCAGGCTGTCCTCGGCCTGCCGGATGTCCGGCCGCCGCTCCAGCAGCGCCGAAGGCAGACCGGGCGGCAGCTCCGGCGCGATGCTGATCTGTTCCAGATTCTTGCCGCGCGGCACATCGGCGGGCGCGCGGCCGAGCAACAGGTTGAGCGCGTCCTCGCCCTGGCCGATGGCGCGCTGCGTACTCGCGATCTGAGCCGTCGCGGCGTAGAGGAACTGCTCGGCCTGGTGAACTTCCAGGCCATTGGCCGCGCCGCGGTCCTTCCGAAGCTGGATCAGCCGCAAGTTGTCTTGTGCGGCGTCGCGCGTTCGCTGCGCGATCTCCAGTTCCAGATCCTGCTCGCGCAGCGCGAAGTACGTCGTGGTCACGTCCCCGATCAATGAAATGACCACCCCGTGCCGCACCTCTTCGGTGGCCAGGTACTGCGCCCGCGCCGCTTCGGTGAGCCTGCGAACACGTCCCCACAAATCCAGTTCCCAGGAGAGAGCCACGCCGGCCTGCGTGTAAGCGGTCCTGAAAGGACGGCCCCCGGGGAACGGAAACGATCCGATCGCGGACGCCTGAGAAGCCGTAAACTGCCCCGACGCATCCACCGACGGGTATAACTCCGAGCCAGTGATTCCGATCTGCGCGCGCGCTTCGAGCACGCGCTCGGCGGCGATTCGAACGTCGAAGTTCTGCTCCAGCGCGGTTCTTCCCAGTTGCGTCAGCGTGTCGTCTTGAAACAGGTCGAACCACTTCGTGTCGGCGATGGACGCGGGGCTGCTGGCGGGCGGCGCGTTGCGGAACTGGTCCGGCAGAGCTTCTTTCGGCCGCTGGTACTTCGGCCCCATCAGACAGCCCGTGAGCGTGAGCGTCAGCGCAGCGCCAATGAATGAGCAGCGTCTCAATCCGCGAACTCCGGTTGGCGGCCATCCGTGGCTCGCCGCTTGCGCCGCCCCGCGATGGTCTCGATGACGTAATACTGCACCGGCACGAAGAAGATCGCCAGCAACGTCGCCGCGTTCATCCCGCCGAACACAGCGGTGCCGAGCGACCGCCGCGAGGCCGCGCTCGCCCCCGTAGCCAGAAATAGCGGCAGAACCCCCAGGATAAATGCGAACGACGTCATCAGGATCGGGCGCAGCCTTAACCTCGCGGCGTGCAGCGCGGCCTCGCGCACGGGCATGTGGTCCCGTGTGTGGCTCTCCTTGGCGAACTCGACGATCAGAATCGCGTTCTTCGCCGCCAGTCCAATCAACGTTACGATTCCGATCTGCGTGTAGATGTCGTAGGGATAGTTCCGCAGATAGACCGCCAGCAGCGCGCCGAACAGGCCCAGCGGCAGCGAAAGCAGCACCGCAAATGGAATCGACCAGCTCTCGTACAGCGCCGCCAGGCAGAGAAACACCAGCACCGTCGCAAATCCGAAGATCACTCCTTCGTGCCCCTGCGCGAGCTTCTGCTGATAGGTGGTGCCGGTCCATTCGTAACCGTAGCCGCCGGGAAGCGATTGCGCCGCCAACTTTTCCATCACGTCGATGGCCTCGCCCGAACTGACGTTCTGGGCCGGGCCGCCGAGAATCTGCACCGCGCGGAAGCGATTGTAGCGATACACCACGTCCGGGCCGCTGGTCGGCGCAACCGACGCCAGCGTGCCCAGCGGCACCATGTTGCCGTCCGCGCTGCGAACGTAAAATCGATCGATGTCCGACGGGCGATCGCGAAACTCCGGCTCGGCCTGCACCAGCACCTGCCAGGTGTGGCTGAAGCGGTTGAAGTCGTTCACGTACAGGCCGCCCAGGAAAGTCTGCAACGCGTTGTAGGCGTCGGTCACCGAAATCCCCAACGTCTGCAGCTTGTCCACGTCCATGTCGACCTTGTACGACGGAACCGCGGCGCGAAACGTGCTGATCATGTTCCCGATTTTCGGCTGCCGGTGACCCGCGTCCACCAGCGAGTCGGCCACCTGGCTCAGTTGGTCGAGCTCGCCGCCGGCGCGGTCTTCCAGCATGAATTGAAATCCGCCGGTGATGCTCAGCCCGGTAATCGGAGGCAACCCGAAAGCGAACGTGACCGCTTCAGGAACCTTCGCGAAGGCCGCGTTGGCGCTCGCGATAATCGCATTCAATTGCAAGTCTTCCGACTTGCGCTCGTCCCAAGGCTTCAGATCCATGATCACCGAGGCGACGTTGGAGCTATTGGTCTGAGTGGCGAAGTCCGTGCCGCCGATGACGAACCAGGATTGGATGCCCTTCAATTGCCTGACCTGATCTTCGATCTTGAGCACGGCCGCCTGGGTGCGATCCATGGACGCGCCATCGGGCAGACGGACCGATACGAAAACCGCGCCCTGGTCCTCGTCGGGCAGAAAACCGCTGGACAGTGTCTTGAACAGCCACGCGCCCGCCCCCCAGAAACACCCCAGCGCGATGAGCGCGAGCGCCGCGCGCCGGATCATCACGCCGACGCCCGCGATGTAATGGTCGGTGGCCCACTTGAAAGCGCGGTTGAAGTAGTCGCCCAGCCGCCTCAGCGGCCCCCGCGACGGACGGTGCGGCTTGAGCAGCATCGCGCTGAGCGCCGGACTCAGAGAAAGCGCGCTGAAGGCCGACAGCAGTACCGACGTAGCAATGGTCAGCGCGAACTGCTTGTAGATCTGGCCGCTGATCCCGCCCAGAAACGCGACCGGAATAAACACCGCCGCCAGGATGAACGCGATCGCGACCACCGGCGCGGACACCTGGTCCATGGCGCGCACCGTGGCTTCCCGCGGCGCAAGCCCGTCGTCGATGTTGCGCTGTACCGCCTCCACCACCACGATGGCATCGTCCACCACGATGCCGATCGCCAGCACCAGTCCGAACATGCTGGTGATGTTGATGGAAAAGCCGAGCAGCGGGAACAGCGCCAGGGTTCCCACGATGGCCACCGGCACGGTGAGCAGCGGAATCAAAGTGGCGCGCCAGTTCTGCAGGAAAATGAACACCACCAGGATAACCAGGCCAACGGCGGAGAACAGCGTGAGCGCCACGTCGCGAATGGCCGCGCGAACGAACACCGTGGAGTCGTACGGAACCTGGTAGTCGAGGCCGGCCGGAAAGCTTTCTTTGGCGCGCGCCAGAAACGCCTTCACCGCGTCCGCGGTTTGGACCGCATTAGCCCCGGGCGACAGAAAAACGATGATGGCGCCCGCCGGATGCCCGCTCAGCCGGTTGAAGCCGGAGTAAGTCTGCGCGCCCAGTTCCACGCGGCCGACATCGCGAACCCGCACCAGCGACGCATCCGGCTGAGCCCGCACCACGATATCGCCGAACTCCGCGGGATCCAGCAAACGGCCCGGCGCGCTGACCGGATATTGAAATGACGTTCCCGGAGGCGCGGGCGCCTGGCCCAGAGAGCCGGCCGGATTCTGGCGGTTCTGCGCGTTGATGGCCGCGCTGATGTCGGTGGCCGTCAATCCCAGCTTGGCCATCTTGTCCGGGTTCACCCACACGCGCATCGAATACACCAGCGGTGTGCTGAGCCGCGTGTCGCCGACGCCCGGCAGGCTTCCGATCTGGTTCAACAGGTTGATCTGCGCGTAGTTCGTCAGGAACACCGAGTCATAGCGGTTGTCCGGCGAAATCAATCCCACCACCATCAGGAACGCGCTCGAAACTTTCTTCACCACCACGCCCTGGCGCTGCACCTCCGGCGGCAAGCGCGGCAGCGCGAGATTCACCTTGTTCTGAGTCTGGACCGTGGCGGTGTCCGGGTTGGTGCCCAACTGGAACGTGACCGAGATGGTCACCGATCCGTTGTTGGAGCTGCTGGACAGGAAATAGAGCATGCCGTCGAGGCCCGCCAGTTGTTCCTCAATCGGCTGCGCGACCGTTTTCTCGAGATCGATGGAGTTGCCGCCCAGATAATTCGCCGAGATCTGAACCACCGGCGGCACCACTTCGGGGTACGTGGCGATGGGCAGCGTGGGAATCGCCACCCCACCGAGAATGATGATGACGATGGCGATGACGATCGCGAACACCGGGCGTCGGATGAAAAAATGCGCCATGATCGAATCAGTTCCCGGTGGGCGGCGTCGCTCCGCCCGCTCCACGGTAAGGCTGGGGCTGGACCGTGGCACCCGGACGCACCTTGAGCTGGCCTTCGACGATCACTCGATCCCCCGGCTTCAGTCCTTGCGTGACCACCGAGTTCTCTCCCACGCGATTGGCGATGGTGATGACCCGCAGTTCCACCGTATTGTCGCGGCCCACAGTGAACACGTTCTGCATGTTCTGCAATTGCTGCACGGCGCGCTGCGGAACCAGCACAACATTCTTCAGCAGGTCCGTTTGCACGCGAATCTTTCCGAACTGGCCCGGCAGCAGCGTGTGCTGCGGATTCGAAAAGCTGGCCTGCATCTCGAGCGTGCCGGTCTTGGGATCCACCTGGTTGAGCGTGTTCTGGATGTGGCCTTGCTGTGGAAACTCGCTGTTGTCGGCCAGCACCAGAGTGAGCGGCGATTCGAACAGCGTGCCGCGTTTCTTGAACGCCAGGTAGTGCGCCTCGGTCACTTTGAAGCGCACCCAGATGGGATCCAGCGGAACGATGGTGGTGAGCGGCTGCTGCGCGTTGGCGGTCACCAGCCCCCCCACCGGCACCAGCGTATCGCCGATCAGCCCGCTGATGGGCGCCCGAATGGTGGCGTAGTCGAGATTCAACGTCGCGGTGCGCAGCGCGGCACTCTGCGCTTCCACCTTGCCCTGTGTGGAAGAGATCTGCGTTTGCGTGGAGAGGCGCGTCTGGTCGACGTTGGCCTGGCTGGCGCGGACGTTCGCTTCTCCGGCGTGCAGCGCGGCCACGGCCGCATCCAGCTCCTGCTTGGCGGCGGCCTCCTCCTTCACCAGCGGCGCCAGGCGATCGTAGTCCTGCTGCGCCTTCAATTGATTGGCTTGCGACGCCGCAAGGTTGGCTTCCGCCTGCAACAGCGCCACCTGCTTGCGCGCGAACTCCAGGTCGGCCTCGCTCTGGTTGAGATTGCCTCTCGCCTGTTCCACGGCGGCCTGGTAGGGCCGCTGATCCAGGACATACAAGATGTCGCCGGCGTTCACCTGCTGGCCCGGCCGGAACATCCATTTGTCGATGTAGCCGTCCACGCGTCCCCGCACTTCCACGCTGTTGCGCGCGTAAGTCTGCGCCGGGTACTCGGAAAAAATCGGGACGTCGGACGCGCTCACCTCGGTCACCAGCACCACCGGCGCAGGCGCACTTGCGTTCTTATTCTGCGCGGACGAAGTGCACCCCGACGTCGCCATCCAGGCGAAGGCTGCGAGCGCCGCGAAAGTCCGCCAGTGATTAGATAGCATGTCGCCGCATGCAGGACTTGCCGTGCTCCTATGGGATGTGCGAGGGTGCACCAACGATCCGTGTTCTCTCGGAGGCGCGGCTGTGCTGCCGCAAAATATTATTTTACGACAATGCAAGGACACCCGCTGATGACCCAGTCCGATGTTTCTGCTTCGCTTGCAGGATAATGGTCGGCGGAGGCAAGCCAATGCTCTCAAGCGCGGTTTCTCAACTGGTGGCGGCGTACGCCTCGGTGAAACCAATCACGTACCTCGGCGTTCTGGGTCTAGCGCTGGCATTCGGCTGTGCGGTGGTCGCCGCGTTGCATGGCATGACCATTGCGCCGGAAGGCGATCTCACCAAGGCCATCTCGTTCGACGCCGCCGTCGGCATTTACCTTTTGACCATCGCGCTGTTTGTGCCTCTCGCCGGCTTCACTCCGGCCGGCCGCCGCAAGTGGCTGGGATGGACCACCGGCGTCATAATTTATGCCTTTGGGGTCGAGACCATCCAGATCCTGCGCGGCCTGGATCCGCGCTTTTCCCGCGTGGCTGGCCCCGCCGATCAACTGGCCGGCATCCTGTTCTTCGTTGCAGCGCTCGGAGTCATCGTTTTGTTCGCGATCCTGGCCATGAAGCTGCTACGGCGCAAGGCCGAGGGAGCCGAGGGACTGCTGCTGCTCGGCATCCGCTACGCCGCCGCCGCTACCGCCATCGCTTTCGCCGCCGGCCTCTGGATGAGCGCAATGCAAGGCCGCAAGTTCGGAGCGCAGGGCAACATCCTGCCGCTGCACGCGCTCGGCTTCCATGCGCTGCAAGCCACTCCGCTGGTGGCCTGGCTGTTGGGTCGCTCGGGCCTGGCGTCCGAAGTAGCACGCAAGTGGATTCACATCGCCGGAGTGGCGTGGATCGCGGCCTGCATCATGGTAGCTGGCCAGACCGCCATCGGCCGCCCGGTGACCGAACCATCACCGGCCATCGTGCTAGCGGCAGCCGCCCTCCTGGTATGGACCGTCACTTTTCTTCGAGCCGCGCGCGCATGTGGGGCGGGCAATCCTGCCCGCAGCCGGCTTTCAGCCGGCATCTAGTCGCAACGCAACGCCCTCAGCGGATCCATCCCCTGGGTGATGTTGCCATACCAGATCAGAGTCAGCAGCGCGATTCCAACCCAGAACGATAGGCGCCAGACCGCGACGTGGCACGCGTGGCTCGAACACAAACCGCGATAGCGCCCAACCACAAGCCACCCTCGACAATCAGAGTCGCAGGAATCGAATTCCACAGCCCGAAGCCACCGGCCCAACCGAAGCCCGGCACCAGCGGCATATCCGGTCTGTGGCTCACGAAATCCAACAGCCAGTGACTGAGCACGGCCACGAACAACACCCAAGCTCCACGCGGGTAACGCCGGCGTAGAAAGTACGCCGCCGCGAAGAGTCCGGCCCACAACGTGTCCATCAACAGGCCGTGAGTATAGACGATGTTCACGCCAACGGCGCGATTCAATCGGAGCTCAGGGTGAATGCCAAAAGATTCGATACCGCCTCGATGTTTTTCATGAGCGCATAGCCGTGCCGCGGCCGGTCCGCCAGGCTAGCCAGGATCACCAGAACCGCCTCGCTCAGCGGGCGTCCTTCGCTGCCGTCAGGTCGTTCCACAACGGGACTAAAATCTAGATGTGAGACTCACATTCCTGGCAGTTCTGTTTACGCTCCCGGCGGCCGCGCAAACGCTCCCTGGATTCAGCACCGCCAACATGGATCTGACCGCCGATCCGTGCCAGAACTTCTACCAATACGCCTGCGGAACCTGGATGGCCAAGCACCCGATTCCTGCCGACCAGTCCCGCTGGGGAGTCCTGGCGCTGATCAACGACCGCAATCGCGCCGTTCTTCAGAACATCCTCGAAAAGGCCGCCGTCAGCGATGCCAAGCGCACGCCGGACGAACAGAAGATCGGCGATTTCTACGCCTCCTGCATGGATGAGCCGGCCATCGAAAAACTCGGAACGAAACCGCTGCAGCCCGACCTCGATCGCATCCACGCACTCGCCGCCAAGTCCGCCGTCGCCCAAGAGCTCGCGCGCCTGCACCTGCAGAACGTCGCCGCTCTGTTCCGTTTCTCTTCCAGTCCGGATTACAAGAACTCGGACGTCAATATCGCCGAAGCCGACCAGGGCGGACTCGGGCTCCCCGATCGCGACTACTACCTGAAAGACGACCCCAGGTCGACGGAAGTACGCGCGCACTACCTGGCGCACGTGCAGAAGATGCTCGAGCTCCTGGGCGAAGCCCCGGGCCAAGCGCAGGCCGACGCCCAAGCGAATCCTGCGCTTCGAAACCCAGCTCGCCAAGGCATCGCTCGATCGCGTATCGCGGCGCGAGCCCTCCAGGATCTATCACAAACTCACGCGCCAGCAGCTCTACGCGCTCACGCCGGATTTCTCCTGGCAGACCTACTTGACGGGCCTCGGCACGCCCGCCTTCGCCGATCTGAACGTCGCAGTGCCGGACTACTTCAAAGCCCTGAACTCGATCCTGGCGGAGACCGATCTCGCCGTCATCAAGACCTACCTCCGCTGGCACCTGGTCCACGCCGAAGGCGCGCTGGAAACGTTGTGTCGCGGCCGTGGATGGCGACCTCGGCTACGCGCTCGGCCGCAAATTCGTGGATGAGACCTTCGGCGCCGAAGGAAAGGCCCGCACTCTGAAGATGGTCCAGCAAATCGAACAGGCCCTGAACAGCGACATCCACTCGCTCTCCTGGATGACCCCCGCCACCAGGCAACAGGCCCTGGCCAAGCTCCAGGCCGTCGCGAACAAGATCGGATACCCGGACAAATGGCGCGACTACTCCGCGCTCAAAATCGTCCGCGGCGACGCGGTGGGCAACGACGAGCGTGCTACCGAGTTCGAACGACGCCGGCGCCTGGACCAGATCGGCAAAGCGGTGGACCGCTCGGACTGGCGCATGACGCCTCCCACCGTGAACGCCGGTTACTCGCCGCTCGAGAACAGTATCAATTTCCCGGCCGGCATTCTCCAGCCGCCGCTGTACGACAACCGCATGGACGCCGCCGTGAACTTCGGGGCCGGAGGATCCGCGATCGGGCACGAGCTCACCCACGGCTTCGACGATGAGGGCCGGAAGTTCGACTCACAGGGAAACCTGACCGACTGGTGGACTCAGGAAGACGCCCAGGAATTCGAAAAGCGCGTCGACTGTTTCGTTCAGGAGTATTCGTCCTTCACGCCGGTCGATAATGTGCACCTGAACGGTAAGCTGACGCTCGGCGAGAATACCGCCGACAATGGCGGACTGCGCCTGGCGTTCATGGCTCTGATGCAATCGCTCGAAGGCCACACGCAGCCGAAAATCGATGGATTCACTCCCGAGCAGCGCTTCTTCCTGGCGTACGGACAGACCTGGTGCGAGAACATGCGGCCCGAGGAAGCCCGCTTGCGCGCCCAGACCGATCCCCACTCGCCCGGAAGATTTCGCGTCAACGGCGTCTTGCAAAACATGCCCGAATTCCAGCAGGCGTTCTCCTGCCAGGTGGGCCAGCCCATGGTACGCATACCGCCGTGCCGGGTCTGGTGAGCGCGATTTGCTTTTCGTCCGGCAGCCTGTAACCTTTTCATCACGGCGCGGTATTCAATAACGTGTACGAGGCAACGGACAGCAGCCTGATGCAGGCCGTCCCCGAGGGCGATCTGGGTGCGCTGGCCATCCTGTTTGAGCGCCATCACCGGCCGCTGTTCAACTACTTCGTCCACATCAACGGAAATCGCGACCTGAGCGAAGACCTGGTCCAGGACGTCTTTTTCCGCATGTTGAAATACCGGCAGACCTACCAGCCTGAGCGGCCGTTCACCGCCTGGATGTACCAGATCGCGCGCAACGCCAACGCCGACTCGGCCGGGAAGCGGAAGCTCGAAGTGGGTCTGGGCGACAAGGAGTTCGCCGTGGTGAATGTCGCGGACGAAAGCTTGAAACGGAAGCAGGAGATTTCGCTGTTGAAGAAGGCCATGGCCCGCTTGCCGCTCGACAAGCGCGAACTGCTGGTGCTCAGCCGCTTTCAAAATCTGAAGTACGAGGAGATCGCATCCATCCTGGGATGCGACGTGGGAGCAGTGAAGGTCCGAGTATATCGCGCCGTGCGGGCGTTGAGTGCGATCTATTTCGAGCTCTCGGGAGAGAAGACAGCATGAATTGCGAACAAGCGAGAACACAATTCGTCGACTACTGGCGCGGAACGCTCGAAGACGCGGGCGGCGAGTTTCGCGACCACCTGGCCTTTTGCGAGCGCTGCCGCGCCGAAGCCGAAGATCTCAAGGATATGTGGAGCACGCTCGGAACGCTGCCGGAACAAGATCCCAGCCTGAGCCTGCGCGGGCGCTTCTACGATTCGCTGCGCAACTGGCGGCAGCGCGAAGCCGAACGCCGGCAGCCTTTCGCCTGGATGCGTCATCCGGCCTTTCAAGCCGCCGCGGCCATGGCCATTCTCGTGCTTGGAATTGGAGCGGGCTTCCTGGTGCGCGGCCGCGATTCATCCGAGATCTCGCAACTGCGCGGGGAGGTTTACAACATGCGTCAACTGGTTGCGCTTTCGCTGCTGCAGCAACAGAACGCCAGCGACCGTCTGCGCGGCGTCAACTACACTTATCGCGTCGAGCCGGACGATCCGCAAGTGCTGTCGGCCCTGCTGACCACCATCAATCACGATCCCAGCGTGAACGTGCGGCTGGCCGCCGTGGATGCGCTGCGCAAGTTCACCGACGGTCCGGTGGGACGACGGGCGCTGGTGCAGGCTTTGGGAAAACAGAATTCGCCGCTGGTCCAGATCGCGATCCTGGATCAGATCGTGGAGCTGCGCGAGCGGTCGGCGGCGTCGGCCATTCAACTCCTGGAGTCCGGCCAGGACGTGAATCCGGACGTCAAGCAGCACGCGCAATGGGCGCTGAGGCAACTGCAATGAAGATTCTGATCGTGCTGGCGAGCGCGCTCACGCTGGCGTACGGTTTCGACCAGCAGGAGAAGGAAACCATCCGACAGACCTTCCCCGCGGCCACGCGCGTCGAAATCGACAACGTGCACGGATCGATCCGTGTCACCGGCTACGACGGCCGGGAAATCCAGATGGTGGCGGAGAAAACCATCGACGCCGAATCGCAGGAACGGTTGGACGCCGCCAAGCGCGAAGTGAAGCTGGACATCTCACAGTCGGGCGGAACGCTCAAGCTGTTCGTCGACGGCCCGTTCCGCTGCCAATGCGGCGACGGCGGGTCGGGGATTCATGACAGCGGGCATCGCGGCTACGCCGTCAACTACGATTTCGAACTCAAGGTCCCGGTGGCTACGGCCTTGCACCTCGCTACCGTGAACCACGGCGAGATACGCGTCGAGAACGCGGCCGGGGATTTCGACCTGGGTAACGTCAACGGCGGAATCGAACTCGCGGAGGTGGCGGGTTCCGGCAACGTCCACACGGTGAACGGCAAGATCTCGGCGACGTTCGCGAAAAACCCCGCGGCTAGCTGTTCGTTCAAAACCGTGAACGGAACCATCGAGGCATCGTTCCGGCCGAATCTTTCCGCCGACGTACGGGTGAAGACCTTCAACGGAGCGGCGTACACCGATTTTCAGGCGGTCGCGCTTCCGAGAGTCAACCCGCCAGCGGAACGGCGCAATGGAAAGTTCGTGTATCAGGCCGACCGCTTCGCCGGTTTGCGGATCGGCAGCGGCGGCCCGGAACTGAAATTCGACACGCTCAATGGAAGCATCCGAATCATCAAGCGAGGACAGTAGTCATGAAAAAGACAATCATTTTTCTTTCCTTCTTCTTTGCAGCCGGCCCCGGTTGGAGCCAGGAGGCGCAACCGGACCGCGTCACGGTTCCATTCAGCGATCCATCGCGGCCGAAGACTCTCAAAGCCTCACTGATCAATGGCAGCATCACGGTTAAAGGCTACGACGGTAAGTTGGCGATCGTCGAGGCCCGGCCCGGCACCAGCGGCCGCCGCCGCGCCGAACGCCCGGAACGCGCCGACGGATTGCGCCGCATCGATGCCGGCGGCACCGGCCTCGCGGTCGATGAATCCGACAACGTCATCAGCGTAGGCGCCAGAGCGATCAACCAGAACATCAGCCTCGCCATCCAGGTGCCATTCGACACCTCGCTCAAACTGCATTCCGTGAATGGCGGCGACATTGTAGTGGACCACATCAGCGGCGACGTCGAGATCGACAACACCAATGGAAGCGCCACCGCGACTCATGTCTCCGGATCGGCGATTGTGCATGCGCTGAATGGAAAGGTGCTGGCGTCGTTCGACAAAATCACGCCGGATAAACCCATGTCCTTCAGTTCGCTCAACGGCGATATCGATGTGACGCTGCCGGCGGACGTCAAGGCGAAGGTCAAGATGAAAACCGACAACGGCGCCGTCTATAGCGATTTCGACGTCGCCTTGGACGCCTCGGCGCGCACGCCCGTCGTGCAGGACTCGAAATCCGGGCGCGGGAAGTATCGCGTGCAGTTCGATCGCGCCACCTACGGAACCATCAACGGCGGCGGCCCGGAGATGCAGTTCACCACATTCAACGGAAATATCTATCTGCGCAAGAGCAAGTAACGCACCTGGGCATCGTCAGCCGGCCTGGGCAACCGCTAGAATAGGGACTTCTGCGGTTTCTAGGAATCGATTTCGGATGGGAGAATAACCCAAGCGGTTTGGCCGTGCTGGATGGCGACGGCCACAAGTTGCGCCTTACCACGCTGGAACGCCTGTCGGAGCCCGAAGAAGTGGTGCGTTGGATTGACGCACAGGCAGGCGAGAACGCGGTGGCCGGCATCGATGCGCCCATCGTCATCACGAATGCCACCGGAATGCGGACCGCCGACCGGCTGGCGCATGCACTCTACGGAAAGTTTCACGCTGGCGCGTATCCCGCCAGCCGCGCCCGCAGCTTCTGGCGGCGAACCACCAAGCTGTCGGCGGACCTCGTGAAGCTGGGCTTTCGCCACGGCGACGAACTGGCGCCGAAAAGCCGCGGGCGCTACCAGATCGAAGTTCATCCGCACGCCGCTTCGGTTCAGCTTTTCGGGCTGGATCGCATTGTCAAATACAAGAAGGGCACGCTGGCGGCCCGCGCCACTGAGCTGCGCGCGTTCCGGAAGCTGCTGCTGGACCATCTGCCGCGCCTGATCCCGCGGGTCGAGATCGATAGCCTGCCCGAAATTCCCTCTTCCGGCGGAAAAGCGCTGAAGGCGATCGAGGACCAGCTCGACGCGCTGCTGTGCGCCTACATCGCGGCGCACTGGTGGTACTGGGGCCTGGAGCGCAACGATGTGCTGGGCAATTCGAAAACCGGCTACATCGTCGTTCCGCGCCGACGGACTCGGGAGCAGAAGCTCGCCGACGTGCGCGAGCAGTACAGCCATGTGGCGCTCCAGGAGGCCGATCTCGATCCCGACCCGGTGGCGCAATTCGAAAAGTGGTTCGCCGAAGCTCGATCCGCCGGAATCACCGAAGCGGACGCCATGACGCTCGCCACCGTCGCGCCGGATGGCCAGCCGTCCGCGCGCATGCTGCGGCTCAAGGAGGCCACCGCCGACGGCTTCGTCTTCTACACGAATTACCGCAGCCGGAAAGGACGCGAGCTGGCCGCGAATCCCAAAGCGGCGCTGGTCTTCTACTGGCCGGAGTTGCATCGTCAAGTTCGCGTCACCGGAAGAGTCCTCAAAGCCTCTCGCGCGGATTCGGAGGCGTACTTTGGAACGCGTCCGCACGGCGCGCAGTTGAGCGCTTGGGCCTCCTGGCAGAGTTCGCCGGTGGCCGACCGAGAGATCCTGGAAGCGCGAGTCCGGAAGCTGGAAGCGAAGTACGATGGCGCCAGCATCCCCGCGCCGCCGGGCTGGGGAGGGTACCGGCTGATACCCGACTCGATCGAATTCTGGCAGGGGCGTCCCAATCGTCTCCACGACCGGCTGCAGTACTCACGCGCGGGCGACCGCTGGCGGATCGAGCGCCTGTCGCCGTAGATGGTTGGCTGGAAAGCGTTACTCACCGGCCCCTGACCGCCGTTCGCCGATCTGGGGTCGATCCGGCGCGCCCAGGCTGCTACTCTCGAATCGTGGCGACCGATGACCAATTCCATAAGGATCTCAAGGACCTCAAGGACACCATTGAGTCCCGCGTCCACGATCGCATCCAGAGGAAGATGGACCGTCTGGATGATCGCATGAAACGGCGCCGGTACCATTCCTCGGCGTCGGGCATGTTGATCGGCGGCGTGATCGTAACGCTGGGGCTGGTGCTGCTGCTCGACAACATGGGCATCGTGCGCTTCAACGACGTGTGGCGCTATTGGCCAGTGCTGCTCATCATTTGGGGCATTTCCAGGGTCTTGGACGCTCAAACCATGTCCGGTTACATCTGGGGCGGCGCCATCGCGCTGGTGGGCGCGTTCATCCTGCTCGACAACCTGGACATCATCGTTTTCAATTTTGATCTCATCTGGCCGCTTGTCATAATCGCGTTCGGGCTTAGCATGCTGCTCAGAGCGGTGGACCGCAAGCGCTACATGGATGGCGTACCGGCTTCGGGCGAGCCGGTCATGAACGTGGTCGCGATCTTCAGCGGCAGCAAGCGCACGCTGGACTCGCAGGATTTTCGGGGCGGCCAGGTGGTGGCGGTGTTCGGCGGTGTGCGGCTGGATCTGAGGCGCGCGGCGATCTCGGTCGAGAAAGCGGTCATCGACATCAACGCCATTTTCGGAGGCGTCGAGATTCGGGTGCCCGACAACTGGAACGTCTTGATGAAGGGCGCCGGCATCTTCGGCGGTTTCGACGACAAGACCATTCATCCCAAGCCCGATCCGAACCTCAAGACGCCGGAGCTGGTGATCACCGGCGCCGCGGTCTTCGGCGGCATGTCCGTCACGAACTAGCGGAACTGGACGCCTATGCATCCTCTGCTTGCCACCAAGGGCAGGATCACTCTGTACCTGCTCGCCTGGCTGCCGATCGCAGGATTGCTGGGTTACCTGCTCTCGGTCACCGGCCAGTTGCCGCTGCTCGAGGCGGAAGCCCTGGCTCTCCCGCTGGCACTGTTCTACGCGCTGGTGTGTCTGGCGCCGTGGTACATGTGCCGCGTGCTGCCGCTGGGGCCGTCGCAGATTCCGAAACTGCTGGGGAATCACACGCCGGCAGCGGTAGTGGCGGGACTGCTTTGGATCGTGCTGGCCAAGGCGCTGGGGCTGCTGCTCAGCCGTTATTTTCCGCAGCTTAACGACCGCTTCAGCCCTCAGCTTCCGCTCTTGTTCGGAATCGGCGTGCTGCTGTACCTGCTGGCGGTGGCGCTGCACTACGTGCTGTTGTCGGTGGAGACGTCGCGGGAGGCCGAGACGCGCGAGCACGAGGCGCGAACGCTGGCCCGGGAAGCGGAACTGAAGGCGCTCAAGGCGCAGATCAATCCTCATTTTCTGTTCAACAGCCTGAACTCGATCGCGGCGCTGGCCACCGTGGATGGCGTGCGGGCGCGCGAGATGTGCATCAAGCTTTCCGACTTTCTGCGCAGCACGCTCAAGCTGGGCGAGCAAACCAGCATTTCGCTCAAAGACGAGCTGGCGCTGGCCAAGGCCTACCTGGACGTGGAGCAGGTCCGCTTCGGCGCGCGGTTGCGCACCGAGTTTCACACCGATTCCACGTGTTACGGTTGCGTGGTTCCGCCGCTGTTCCTCCAGCCGCTGGTGGAGAACGCGGTGAAGCATGGAATCGCGGGGATGGTGGATGGCGGGACCATCGAAGTGGAGGCGCATTGTGAGGACGGATGGCTGCAAGTGAGGATCGAAAACGCCTACGATCCGGAGGCTCCACCCGCCACGCGGCACGGGCTGGGACTGGAAAACGTGCGCGGGCGGCTGCGCGCGCTGTACGAGAACCAGGCGCGACTCGACACGCAGGTTAACGGCGACCATTTTGTAGTACAGGTCCAATTGCCGTGCGCCGCACACAGTTAACATGTTGAATATGACCCCCAGCCTGGCGCCGGGCACCTCGATCGTTCACTATCGCGTGGTTTCCCGGCTGGGACAGGGCGGGATGGGGGCGGTTTATCTGGCCGACGACACGCGGCTGGGCCGGCGCGTGGCGCTCAAAATTCTGCCGCCCGAGGTGGCGGGGGATCCCGATCGCATGCACCGCTTCGTCCAGGAAGCCAGGCTGGCCTCGGCGCTGACGCACCCCAACGTCGCGACCATTTACGAGATCGGACAGGACAAGGAGCTCTGGTTCCTGGCGATGGAGTACGTCGAGGGGCGGCCCTTGAACGAACGCATCCGCGAAGGGCCTTTGAAAACGTCCGAGATCGTGGCCATCGGAATCGAGGTAGCCGACGCGCTGGACGATGCGCACTCGAAAGGGATCGTGCATCGCGACATCAAGCCGGCCAACCTGATGCTGACGCGGCGCGGTCACGTGAAGGTGCTGGACTTCGGGCTGGCCAAGCAGCAGGCCGCGCGCAATCCGGAAGAGACGCAGCTCATGACCAGCGTCGGCGTGGTGCTGGGGACGCTGGCGTACATGAGTCCGGAACAGGCGCTGGGCCGGGACGTCGACTACCGCACCGACATCTTCAGCCTGGGAGTGGTGTTGTACGAAATGGCCACCGGACGGCTACCGTTCGCCGGGAGCAACGCGCAGGAGACCATGGCGCATATTCTGCAGAGCCAGCCGGAAGCCATGGCGCGCTTCAACTACGAATTGCCGGAGGGGCTGGATCGCGTGGTGCGCAAGTGCCTGGAGAAGGACCCGGAGCGGCGTTATCAATCGGCGCGCGAGCTGCTGGTGGATTTGAAGAATCTGGAGCGCGATTCGAGCGGCGACCGCGCGGCCGCGAGTGAAGTTGCCGCGGCCAGGCGTCTGCGCGCGATCATCGTCGATGACGAGGAGCTGGCGCGCAACCTGCTGCGCGAGTACCTGCAGGCCTCGCCGGATGTCGAGATTGTGGCCGAGTGCGCCAACGGGTTCGAGGCAGTGAAAGCGGTCTCGGAACATAAACCGGACTTGGTGTTTTTGGACGTCCAGATGCCCAAGCTGAACGGGCTGGAGGTACTGGAGCTGATCGACCGCGAGGTGGCCGTGATTTTCGTGACGGCGTACGATCAGTACGCGATGAACGCGTTTGACGCGCACGCGGTGGATTACCTGCTGAAGCCTTTTGCGCTGGACCGCTTCGAGAAGGCGCTGGAGCGCGCGCGGCAGAGGCTGGGCGAGAAGCTGCCGCCCGCCGCGGAGCTGTCGCGGGAGGCGCGTCCGCCGCAGCAGTATTCGCAACGCATTGTAGTGAAGGACGGCGTGCGCGTTCACATCATTCCGGTTGAGGCGCTGGACTACGCCGAGGCGCAGGACGACTACGTATCGCTCCACAGCAAGGGCAAGAGCTACCTGAAGCAGCAGACCATCTCGAGTCTGGAGGCGGCGCTCGATCCGCAGCGCTTTGTCCGGATTCATCGCTCCATCGTGGTGAACCTGGAGCGGGTGGCCAAGATCGAGCCGTATGCCAAGGACAGCCGCGTCGCGGTGCTGTCGGATGGGACGCAGGTTCCGGTGAGCCGTGCGGGGTATGAGCGGCTGCGGGCGCTGCTGGGAGAGAAGTTTTAGCGGGGCGGGCGGCTCGTGGCCGAGGTGGGGAAAATTGACGAGTTTCAACTGCCATCCGGGAACCCGCCGCGGTGCAGCACCATGGGATAGTGCGGCAGCGTGTTGGGCTTGCGGACCGACGCTCGCCACCCGTCCGGGTAGGGATCCAACCCTTGGAACAAAGGCGACCGCTGCGCGCTGGGCTCGCCGGCCAACCGCACCAGCAACTCTCGAATGGCGCGGACCGCGTCCTGGCCGAACCGCGTCTGCCAGCGCTCTTCGATGCTGCCGAGCAGGCGATGGTAGGCAACCTGAGCTTCTCGGCCCTTCGTGGTGAGGCGAGCGACCTTGGCGCGGCTGCCGGCGAGGTCCGGCTCGACTACGGCGTAGCGTTTCTTCTGGAGGATGCCCAGCGCCATGCTGATGGCCTCCTTCGATACGCCGGTGAGGAGCGGAAGATCCCGGACCCGCACGCCTTTCTCATCCAGGACCCGGACGACATTGGCGCTGATGGCGAGCGACAAGTCCGACTCGCGCTCGAACTCGATGGCGAACGCCAGCAGCACGCGGGCGAGCAGCGCCGCCAGAGGAAGACGGGAACCGCTGCTCTTTTCAGGTCCGGCCGGCGCCAGCCGGTGACGATCCGGCCCTGTGCTGAACAACCCATACCCCAAGATCGGGAGACAGTCGGGCAGCTCGACGTCCATCTGGGTGATCAGGGCCCGCAGCGATTCACTAAGCTGGTGGATCTGGTCGGTGCCGAAGCGCGCCTGCCAGCGTTCTTCGATCGCGTCGAACAGCGGGCGCCATACCGCTTGAGCCCTCCTGCCTTTGAGGGTGGCGCGAATGACCCAGACGGAGCGGGGCGGGTTGGGCCGCCGGTCGGCCGGATCCGGTTCGACGACAATGTACCCCCACCGCAACATGCCGTTCAAATTGGTCTTGGTGCGGGCGAGATTCTCAAGCTCCGCGACAGTCACGCCGTCCTCGCTGACAAACCGCATGCAGTTGGACCACATCACCAGTGACACCAACCAGGGACCGTCGCGCGAGCCGGACGTCGAATGGTTCGTCGTCCGATGCGGCATCTGGTGTTCGAACTCGTTGTCGAACTCGATGGTGAACGCAACCAGCGTCTGGGAGAGCAGAGTCGACAAGGGAAGACTGGGAACAGAGGCGCTGACGCTAGCGGGTTTCGCTGGTGATCGCATCGATTGTCACGTGTCCGCGAAATTGCGGCTTCGCGGATAACCGGCGATGGCATGGCAGAATGCGCGAGCCGAAATCGGCCGGCAATCGCCGATTCCCGGTATGCTCTCAGCCTATCGCCGATCGAGGGCCGCGGGCAATCCAGATCGCGGATTATCGGGGAGTTGACGGCGGATGAGATCGTATCGGAACAAGCTGCAGATCATCGATGGCTTCGTAGTCTCGAAAGTCAGTGGTAACCAGCGGGAGTGAGGCGATTCTACCGCGCTGCCGAAGTGAGCGACTCCAGTTCCTCCAGCGTTTTCGGCCAATCCTCGCGCAGCAGCCGCGACAGGGCGCGATCGGCCAGCAGCTTCCCGCCGGTCTGGCAGTGCGCGCAGTAGTTGGTTTCATTCGACGCGTAGCGGATGCGTTGAATTTTCGCGCCGCACCGCGCGCAGGGCTGCTTGTAGCGGCCATGTACCGCCATGTCCGGACGGAAGGCGGTCACCTTTTCCGGGAATTTCTCGCCGGTGGCCGATCGCAAACGCTCCACCCAGCGCTGGAGCGTCGCCTGGATGGCATCGAACAGGCGGCGGACTTCTTCGGCAGTCAGCCGTTGCGTGAGCGTCACCGGCGAGAGCCGAGCCTCGAACAGGATCTCGTCGGAATAGGCGTTGCCGATGCCGCTGAACATGCGGGGGTCGGTGAGCGCGCGCTTGAGCGTGTGATTGGACGATTTGAGAACCGCGGCGAAGCGATTCAGATCGCACTCCAGCACTTCCAGGCCCCCCGGATCGAGCGACTTCAGTCCGGCCTCGCCCTTCACGACATGCAGCGAGGCGCGTTTCTTCGAGCCGGCTTCGGTCAGCAGCAGGCTGCCATTGGGAAAATCGAACGCCGCCAGCGCGAGGCGTCCCGCCAGCTTGGTGCCGCGCTCGCGCCAGTGCAGGCGCCCGGCGATCATGAGGTGCAGCACCAGCCACAGGTCGTCATCGAGGCCGATGGCGATGCGCTTGCCGACCCTGCGCAGCTCCCGCACCTTTTTGCCGTCCACCTGGCGAAGCGGCGGATCGGCCGTGCGCAGCAGAAACGGGCTGGCCAATCGCACGCGTTCGAGCGTCTGGCCGCGGATGCGCTGGTCCAGGGCTTCGATGTAGACCACGATGTCGGGCAACTCGGGCACGTTCGCAATCATAATATGATGCAGGTTAGGCCGGGAACAATCGGCCGCCGGGAAATCGAGGAGACCGCAATGCAAATAGGCGACTGGCCGTCAACCAGGGATCTGAATTGCCTGTACAAGGAAATTCGCGCGCTGGATCTGGAGTCGAACCTGGCCGAGCTGGAGGCTTTCGGGTTCACGGTGATTCGCGATGCGCTGACGTCCAAGTTGACGGCGAAGCTCCGGGAGGCGGTGTTGCGCGCGGCCGAGAAGAGCTTCGGGCGGCGACTGGACCTGGAAGGGGAGCAGGAACTTCACGAAGTCAGACTGGCGCCATATCTGTTGTACACGGATCCGGTTTTCGAAGAGGCGCTGCTGAATCCGCGGCCGCTCGCGCTGATCACCTACCTGCTGGGATACAGTTGCCTGTTGAGCAGTCTCACCAGCCACGTCAAAGGCCCCGGCGAAGTGGGACTGCTGCTGCACAGCGACACCGGCAATGGCGTGCCGGCCCCGTTTTCGCCGTATTCGCACGTGGCGAACTGCAACTACGCGTTGACCGACTATACGGAAGCCGCGGGCGCGCTAGCCATGGTTCCGGGCAGCCATCGTTATTTTCGCCAGCCGACCCGCTTCGAAGTCGCGCTGGCCGGCAGCGAGCGTAATCCGGATGCGATCCCGATCGAAGTGCCGGCGGGCAGCGCGATCATCTGGCACGGAAACACCTGGCACGGCTCGTTCCCGCGCAAGGTGCCGGGGCTGCGCATCAATCTGTCGATGTATTTTTGCCGTCAGTATATGGATCCGCAGGAAAGCTATCGCCACCACGTGCCCGAGTCGCTGCTGGAGCGGCATGGCAAGGACTCGCGCCTGGCCACGTTGCTCGGGATGCAAACTTATCATGGCTGGCGCGAGGAAGGGCCGCGCGTCAAGCCGCGTGAGATTCGCGCGGGCCGCACCTGGCAATCGTGAGCGGACTCCGCCGAGCGGTTACGGCGTGACGTCTACGGCGTGACGTCCTTGAAGTGCGTGGCGATGTACCACTGATTGCCGAAGGCGTCTTTCACGCCGGCGGATCGATCGCCGTAGGGCTGATCGGTGAGCGGGCTCATTGAGGTCGCACCGCCGTTGAGCGCGCGCGAGTACATTGCGTCGACGTCGGGGACGTACAGGTAGAACATGGTCGGCATGGGCTGGTAGGGTCCATTCGCTTCGCCCATCTCCACGACGGAATCGCCCACGCGGACTCGCGCGTGATGAATCACGCCGTCGGGCGACGCGTATTTTTCCAGCTCCTCGGCGCCGAACGCGCGCTTCATGAAATCGATCACCGGCTGCGCGCGCAGCGGGTGCAGGTACACGTTGACGTTGCCGAGACCCTCGGGGATGTGGCTGGCGCCTTTGTGCGTGGCGATGTACCAGTGATTGCCGGCCGGATCGCGCAAGCTGCCGCTGCGCTCGCCGTATACCTGATCGGCGGGCGGCTGGATGGTGACGCCACCGGCTGCGACGCCGCGCTGGTGCACCTTGTCGACGTCTTCCACATAGACGTGCAGCGCGGTGGGAATCGCGTTGCCGCGCCAGGCCAGCTCGGGCGCGCCGCCGCCGATCATCAGCATGGAATCGCCCAAGCGGACCTCGGCGTGTATGCCGCCGGCCGAACCGATGGATCGGAAGGTCTCCTCGGCGGCGAAGGTTTGCTTGACGAAGTCGATCAGCGCCGCGGCGTTTTGCGCCACCAGATAAGGCGTGACGGTGTGATAGCCCTTGGGGACCGGGCTGACGCCCGCGCTTTCAGGCTCGCCGCGGCCCTGCTGCATCGCGGCCATGCGCGCATGCATTTGTTCCAATGACAGATTTTCCTTGCGCGTCGCGATGCTCCAGGTGTAACCGAACGGATCGGCCACCGATCCCGAGCGGTCGCCGTAGAACTGATCGGTCACCGGCAACACCGGCCTGGCTCCGGCGGCGATAGCCTTCTCGACGAACGCGTCGACGTCGTCGACCAAGAGGTGAATGACGACCGGAGACCCGCCTAACGCGCTGGGACCCGGATAGCCATAATCCGGGTTTTCCTCGCCCAGCATGATCACCGAGTTACCGATCTCGATCTCGGCGTGCGCGATCTGGCCGCCGCCGGCGAATCGCATGATTTCCCGGGCGCCGAAGGCCTGCTTATAGAATTCGATGGCCGCGCCGGCGTTCTTGATGCGCAGGCGCGCGGTGGCGGTTTGCTGCCGGGCGGCGGGTTGAGCTTGAGTTGCCATGGATGAGTTCCTTTCTAATTCGGTCTTGAGACGTGCTTTGAACTTCTCGCGCGGCAGGTGGCGCAGTTCCTGAGCGATCGCGAGCAGCGGCGCGAGTTCCGGTTCCTGCGACGCGCCCGGAAACGCGACGTTCGACAGCATGGCGTCGATGGCCCGGTCGAGTTGATCGATTCTGGATGGTCTAGGCATGTTCGCCCTCCATCTGCGTCCGCAAATTCTGTATGGCGCGGAACTGGAGCTGCTTGACGGCCCCTTCGCTGCGTCCCAGCTCAAGCGCGATTTCCCGAATGCTGCGCTGCTCGACGAAGCGCTGGAGGATCACGCGCCGCTGGTCGTCCGGCAGCCCGTCGACCAGGCGAAACAGGCGCGCGCGATTTTCCACTGCTTCCATATCGGGTGTGACGCTGGGTTCCGGCGGGTCGTCCGCCACTTCCCGCGCGGCGCGTTTGGACTGATCCGCGACGGCGTTGGCTGCGATGCGGATCAGCCAGGCCGCGAAGGGCGCGCCTCGAAACTCAAAGCTCCGCAGGTTCGCCAAAGCCTTCTGAAAAACGTCCGAGGTCAGGTCTTCGGCGATCGACCGGTCCCGGACCCGCCGGGCGATGAACGCGTAAACCAGTTCGAAATGAAGCTCATACAACTCGCCGAATCGGGAGGGGTCGCGTTGCGCAGCTTCCACCATCCGGCGCTCGCCGGCATCCTGATCGAGGGGCTTGGCTGCGGGTTTTCGGACCGCCATTCGTCCTCTGAGTATATAAACTGGCGGCGAGGGGAAAGGTTATGGTCTAAGGACGTTACAAATGCAGCAGCATCGGGAAGGCCGGGGCCATGACGCCATGAAATTTGGCATCCGCCGTGATCATGTCGCAGCCCCGGCGCAATGCGAGCGCCAGATACAGGCAGTCGTAAACGGCCTGGCCGCTGGTCAGCGCCAGTCGCACTGCTTCATCCATCGATTCGATGTCGGGAGTGAGAACGGGCGCGTTGATCTTGAGCAGCCGGTACGCCTCGTTAACCGCCGAAGCGCTCAGCTCCCGGCGCCGGAACCTCTTGCAGAAAACGCTGCAGACTTCGGACATCAAGAGCGCAGGAGCAATCAATCGCATGTTCCGCTCCCGGTAGCTGCGTAACAGGCGCATTGCCTCCGGGCGCGAGGGCTCCGGGAGGAACCATTTGACGACCACGCTCGAGTCCACGACGGTCTCGGGCGTGGCCATTAGTTCTCCCGGTTCCGATCCTCTCGAATCAAGGGCGTGCTGTCACTCATCGGCGGGAGGGCGGCAACGAACCGCTCCAGTTCCTCCTGCGATTCGCGCATGCTCCGAATCCTCTGTTCGTCGGCAACGTGCTCGCGGAGGATCTGAATCACCTGGGCGTTGAGGCTGCGCCCTTCCAGGCGCGCGCTCTGCTTCAGCCGGCGGTAAACCAGTTGCGGAAGACCTTTGACGGTCATGTTAATCATGCAACCGTTATGGTAGCACAATGGAACCACCTGGCTAGCGCTGCATCCAATCCACAATATGCCCGGCTACCTCTTCGCCCGCGTCTTCCTGGATGAAGTGCCCGGCGCCCGGGATGGTCAGCTTGGGCGCGACGTTCTTGAAGATGGACCGCAGGAACGGCTCGGCGGGGGCGGTGATGGCGTCCTCGGCGCCCCAGGCCAGCAGCAGCGGCAGGTCGAGTGTCTTCAGCCGCTCGATGGCGCGCACATTGTCGTACGCGCCGGGGTGATCCTTGCGGATCGGGACCAGGCGCGGGAAGACCAGCGCGGCGGTCTGGTAGGCCTTGGAAGGAAACGGCGCGGCGTAGGCGGCGGCTTCGGCGTCGGTGATCTGGCGCTTGAGAGTGTTGCGCATCATTAGCGCCATATCCATCGCTTCGACGCGCTGCGAGAAGCGGCGCCACTTGTAAAACGCCTCGCTATGCGGGTCGCCGATGGGAATGCCGGTATTCATCGCCACCAGGCGCGCGAACCGCTCGGGAATCTCAGCTAGGATACGGAGGCCGAGCAATCCACCCCAGTCCTGGCAGACCATGGTGGCGTTCCTGAGATCCAGCGCTTCGACGAACTGGCGCAGCCAGCGCGCGTGCGATTTGTAGCTGTAGGCGTTGGTGGCGACCGGCTTGTCGCTGCGTCCGAAGCCCACCAGGTCCGGCGCGATCACGCGGCCGACTTTCGCGAGCGGCGGGATCATGTGGCGATACAGATAGCTCCAGGTCGGTTCGCCATGCAGCAGCAGGATGGGGTCGCCCGATCCGTGCTCGACGTACGCCATGCGAAGGCCTTCCACTTCCACGTACTTCGGCTCGTAAGGAAAGCCGGGCAGATTCGCGAAGCGCTCGTCCGGCGTCCGCAACACGGACCCCTCCGGCCACGACGTCTTGACGCCCGCGAATTGCGCCACCTTGGCGATATCGGCCGGGTTGAGGCTGGGGGCGATCTCGGCCACCCACAGCGAGAACTGGAGCAGATCGTCGTCGATCTCGTGCTCGGGCGGGCGAGGCTCGAAGCGATCCCAATGCCCGTACAGCATAGCCATGGACGGGCGCCCGCGGCCGAGGTCGGCCAGCTCCAGCGCATAAAGATGTCCGTACTTCGATCGCCAGTAGACGCGGCCGGCGCGAATGCCGGTGGCGCGCTCGACAGCTTCGGCGACATCCGGGCGCACATCCAGCTCTTGTTCCCACAGCAGCGGATCGGGCCGCAAGTAGGAAAGCTCTTCGGCTGACGGCGTGATGAACTTCATGACCGCGCCCCCACCGTGCGGTTCAGGAATTCGACCATGGTCTTCGCGAGATCCGGCCCGCGGTCGTCCTGCAGAAAATGCCGCGCGCGATCGAACGCGATAGGGCCTTCGGCCTGCGGCAGCAGCTCCTTCAAGCGATGAGCGAACTCGATGGGAAAAACTTCGTCGGCGGGCGCCCACAGGAGCAGCGCCGGAGTCTTCGCGAGTTCCGGAAGCCGCCGCTCGATGGCTTTCATGTCGGCCCAGCCGCGATCGCCCTCGCGCATCGGAATGGTGCGCGGCCAAGTGAGCACCACGTGATCGGAACCGCCTTCGTCGTAGACGTGGTGATACGCGCGGCCCTCCTCCGGCGTCATGCCGCGAACCGTGGTGGCAGTGGGGCCGTGCTGCGATAGCACTTTATGCCGCCGCATGAAAAACTGCCCGATCAGCGGCGCGTGCCAGGTCATCCAGGGCCTGGGCGAGGCGTGAAATTTGCTGATGAGGCCGGTGAACAGCCAGGTGTTCATCAGCACCAGCGCCGAGAGTTTCTCGACGCGCTGCAGCGCCGCTCCGACGCCTTGCGGTCCGCCCCAATCCTGCCCGGTGATGACGAACCCGCGCAACTCGAGCTGATCGATCAGCGAAACCAGATCCGCGATGTGATGCGCGAAGGTCAAACCGGCGTCCACGCGCGGATGATCCGAGTAGCCGGCGCCGATCCAATCCGGCGCGATGACGCGGAAGCCGGCGGCGGTGAGCGGCGAAACGAAATCGCGATACAGAAAGCCCCACGTTGGATTGCCGGAGAGCAGCAGCACCGGCCGGCCGGCGCGATCGCCTTCGTCGATGTAGGCCATGCCACGGCCGTTGACGCGAATCTCGCGCTGAGTCCACGGAAACATCGGCTCCAGCCACTTCGGTTTTTCTCTGCGCATGAAGGCAGTGTACCGTCGGCCTCGCCTCTGTGACAATACAAGCATGCGGCCGCTGCGCGGTTCCCTGTGGGTGCTGGTGCTGTACGACGTGGCCGAGCAGATCCTACTCGAAAAGTTGCAACGGCTGGTGAGCACCGAGCCTTCGGAAGCTCAGCCGCGCTTCAAGCATCCGGCGCCTGAGTACGTGCGGTTCGAGCGGCCGCCCATGGTCGAATATCCGGAGCCGGTGACCACCTCGAGCGGCCAGCAGTTCCAGGCGCGCATCAAGTATTTCGACTATGGCGTGGTGAGCGTCGAGCTGCAGCTCGAGTTCGAAGCCAGTTGGGACGAATTGATCCGTCTGTCGAACCGCTGGATCATGGCGCCCGAGATGGAGCGCTGCACCGCGGAACTGGTCCGGACGCGCCTGGAGAAAATCGCGCCGGCGCTCGACACACCGTACTCGACCAGGCTGAGCGAAGACTACTACATCATCCACCTGCGCGAAGCATTGGACGAAGATGGCCGCCCGATGACCGCGCCGGCGATGCTCGCGACGCACGGCGAACAAGTCGCGCAGATCGTGCGCGGCGAATCCATGCCGCTTTCCGACGGCGAGCGCCGGGAAGTGCTGCAATCCAGCCTGTCGTATTATCCGTGCGACCTGCTGGTGGTCGGCTGGGTGGGAGCGCTGGTCTACGACACTCCGGAAGGCGCCGCGCCCACCATCCAGTTGCTGGAATACGCCAACGCGCAGTTGCTGGAATTTCGCCACTACGACGACCTGCTGACTCGCGTGCTCGAGAACGTCTACAAGACGCTGGAGCATCGCGGCGGCCTGTTCCGCCGCTGGCGCATGGCGCGCGAGGCCGAGCGGCTCAACACGCTGCGCCTGGACATCACCGAGCTGACCGAACGCACCGACAACGCCATCAAGTTCTTAAGCGATATGTTTTACGCGCGCGCCCACCGCATGGCCGCGTCCCGCGTCGGCGTGCCGGACTACCGCCACCTGGTGGACGAAAAACTGCGCACCGCCGGCGAGCTGTACGACTTCATGATGAACGAGTTCCACCAGGCCCGTGCCTTCGTCCTGGAAGCCATGGTGGTGGCGATCCTGGTGATCGAGCTTTTCCACTTATTCGGCCGGTGGGGGTAGTGGCGTTCCCTGAATATCCGGTTACAATATAAACGGATGCACGCCGACACCCTGACCGACACGCTGGACACCATGTCGTTCGTGCCTCACCCCAATCTCTCGGATGACGTAAATCACAACATCATTCAGTCCGAGATCGAAGGCGGCGTGTACCTGCGGGACCTGTCGCCGGGCGCGGTGCTGGCCATCCAGACGCAGAACCGGGCCTACACGCTGGTGAGCCTGGGGGATGAGTCCGCGCTGATCTCCGGCCACCCGGAATTCTGCCCTGAGCCGGTGGAAGTGCTGGTCCAGGGATCCACCTGGGGCGGCTCGATGCTGAAGACCAAGTTCGTCGGACGCGGCATGCACCTGGAGTTCATCCATCCGGTGTTCCGGACCGTGATCACGTCCCAGATCCTCGACATCCGGCAGAGCTAGTCAGGCAGCTACTTCGGTTCGTACGGAAACCGCCGGATCGACTTCACGCATTCATGCAAGGCCGACGACATCGACTGTCCCCAGCCCACCGGCGTGAACGGCGCCGTCCTCTGGTTGGTTTGCTTGTCCGCTTGCGCGAAGAATTTCATGGCCGGGTCGGGCGGGTTGACGTACTCCCGCACGGTAATGACGAAGTCCACATCGCCATCGGCCTGGTGTTTCTTGATCGCGAAATACTGGAGGTGGCAAAACGCTTCCGCCGCCTCGGTGTCCACATAAGTCCACTCAGCCAAGATCGTTCCTCCTTAGGAGCGCAAAAGGCAGTTTATCGCAGCCGGACGCCCGGGCGCATCGTCCGCTCATTTCTTCAGCGCCGCGGTCCAGTTCTGCACCAGCGTCAGCGGCTCGGCGTTGGACTGCTGTGGCACGGTACGGACGAGAAAGCGTTGCCCGTCTGCCGAAACATCGTAAGGAAATCCCGCGCCGCCGGGGATCGCACCGAAGAGCGGCCGCTCCGCACCCACTTCCAGCACGTCACCCTTCGCGCTCACTTCCGCCGCCATGAGCCGGCGGTCCGGCGCGATGTAATAGATTTCTTTGCCGTCGCTCCGCCACACCGGCTGATCGCCGCCTGCTGTCGAGATCTGCCGTTTGCCGCCCGGTCCGGGGAATGGCGCCACATAAATCTCGTTTCGCTGGGACTCGTCGGACGAGTAGGCGACCCAACGACTATCGGGGGAAAACCTGCCCCACTGCTCATTGAACGCCAAGGGAGCGAAAGGAATGGGCTTTCGCTCACCGGCCGGCGTTCCGTCCATCGGCAGGACCCACAGTTGGTTCTTGCTGGCCGGATCGACGTATATCATGTAGAGGAGGAATTTCCCGTCCGGAGAAAAAGTGGTGGGATATTTCTCTCTGCCGTCCGCGTACAAAAGCTCCTCGCCGCCCGCCCCGTTGGAAGGTTTCCGGTAGAGGTCGAAATGCCCTTTCCGATTTGAGTTGAAAATGATCGATCGGCCATCCGGAGACCAAACTGCTTCCCGCTCTTCGGCCGCGTCGAATGTAAAGCGGGTTTTTAACTGGCGAGCAACGTCGTAAACCCAGATGTCGCGGCTGCGTATCGCACCGTCAAGGATATTGATCACGACGCTCTTCCCGTCGGGTGAGAATCTTACTCCCGACAGGCTGTCCGGCTGGCCGAATTCGCCCGTTTGTTTTCCACTCCGGTCAAACCACACTAGTTGCCCGGTCGGCGTTGCAGTGCCGGTCTGGTAGAGAAGAAAACCATTCTCCGAAACAGTAAACGTGGCGTGCCCCAGTCCGAGCACATTTTGAACCTGCTCGGCCACCGGCACTGCATCCCCTGTGGTGGTCAGGCGCGTAGTGTCGAACGGCTGAGCCATCAGCGTGTTGTCGCGCAGGAACAGCAAGTGTCCTTGGGCGTAGAGCGCGTTGAGTGGCGACTCCATGATGAACTTGGAATCCTGCCCATTCGAATCAAGGGATGTTGCGTGAATTGTTCCTGAAGCAGAGCCGGCCTCCGTGGTAGCCCAATAGAGGAAGTGACGCCCGTCCGGCAAAAACTGCGGCCACCGATGCACTGCTTCCTTTCGGGAATCGAGAACCGTCGCAGGGCTCGAAACGCCCCCCGCCGCTGAAACCCGACGCAACGGGCCGTTGACGTCCGGCGCAAATACAATCACACCTTCCCGATTCCAGGTACCTCCCAAAGCTCTCGGCGCGTCACAGAGAGTCAGCGCAGGTCCGCCCGAAGGATCGATCCTCTTCAGCTTGCCGTTGGCGAAGAATCCGATGTGCTCGCTGTCAGCCGACCAGAATGGAAAGCTCGCGCCCTCTGTTCCGGCCAGCGGCAACGCCGCCGGCGAGCTGAGCGAGCGCACCCAAAGCTGGTTCTTGCCGTCCGAAGACGTCGCGCTAAAGACCAGTCCCCGGCCATCGGGCGACACGGCTAGTGCTCCTGCTTGATTGCCGATGAAGTTGAAAGCAGTCCTCTCCGGCGGAGGGATCGTAAACCGCTCCACCAGCGCCTCCGGCGGCTTTTCGCGAAAGTGAACGAACGCGAGGCCCGCCAGAGCCAGCAGCGAAATCGCCGCCAGCGCCATCCAGGCCAATGGCCGGCGCGTAGGCGCGGTCACCAGCGGCGCCTCAACCTCAGCCTGCGGATTCTCGAGCACGATGCGCGCTTCCCCGATGTGCTGCAGCCTGCGCCGCACGTCGCGCTCCAGACACCGAGCCACCAGGTTGCGGATCGCGACCGGCGTGCCGGACGGCAGACGCTCCAGCGCCACCGGATCCTTGATCACCGACGCCAGCGTCTCCGCCGCCGTCTCCCCGGTGTACAGCCGTCGCCCAGTGAGCATCTCATACAGCACTACGCCGAACGCCCAGATGTCGCTGCGGCGGTCCGCTGCCTTGCCCTTGGCCTGCTCCGGCGACATGTACGCAGCCGTGCCAAGAATCACCCCCATGCGCGTGGCGGCCAGCGTGAGAGTGGGCGAGTTCTCCGGCGGCGCCGACGGCGGATCGTCATCCAGCGCCTTGGCTAGGCCGAAGTCCAGAACCTTCACCGCTCCTTCAGTCGTGATCTTGATGTTGGCCGGCTTCAGGTCGCGATGAACGATGGCGCGGTCGTGCGCGTATTCGAGCGCCTCGGCGATCTGCCGCGCGAGCGCGAGAGCCTCGTCGAGCGGGATGGCGCCGGCCGCGATGCGCGCGTCCAGCCCCGGCCCTTCCACCAGCTCCATCACCAGCGCGCGGATGGTCCCGGATTCCTCCAGTCCATAAATCGCCGCGATGTTGGGATGATTCATCGACGCCAGCACGTGCGCCTCGCGCTGGAACCGCGCCATGCGGTCCGGATCGCCGGCGAAAACGGCGGGCAGAACCTTGAGAGCCACGTCGCGATTAAGCCGCGTATCGCGCGCGCGATAAACTTCGCCCATCCCGCCCGCGCCAATAAGCGCAAAAATCTCGTAGGAGCCCAGCTTGGTCCCGGCCGAAAGCGGCATAAATGGATCGGTTAACAGATTCTACCCCACCCGGATCGCCCTAAGCTCTAGCCCTAGTGCAGGCGGCTTAGTCCGGGCCAGCGGTCGAAGTCGCTGTCGAAACTGAAGATGGCTGAGACCCCGCGGCGTTCCATGATTGCGATGTGCAGAGCGTCACGGGCTGAAAGCACGCCGGACGCGTGCGTGATCTCACTGGCGCCATGGCTTCGCGGCGGTCGATTGGCGGTATAGCGATGGAGGATTCTCGCAGAATCACGTCTGATCGCGGCGGGCGGTCTCGGCCAGCATTTGCTCGATGTCGCCGGTGGGAAACAAGTGGGCCACCGCCCGGCGAACCGCCTTGAGCTTCACTTGAGGGTCATGGACGGGCTGGCGCGAGCGAGCCTCGCGCAGCACCCTGCGCACGCCGACCGTCAATCGATCCCGCCGGGCATGCCTCCGGATCTCGTCCATCTCGGAATCCGACAGCAGGACTCGCAGTCTCTGACTCATATCGTGAGTATATTGCGTTCACATGGTTACTAGCTCAGGCCGGGCGTGCCCAATCAACGCACATCAGACTGGATCTAAAGGTTTTGCGCTAAACGGCCGATCTATCTTCCGTGGCCGGACTGTATCTGGAATCGCGTCTGGAGTTTCTGCGCGCGACGCAGAACGCGGACGGCGGCTGGGGATATTTTCCCGGAAAACACTCCTGGATGGAACCCACCACTTACGCGATGCTCGCGCTCCACGGCACGCCCGGTTCGGATGCCCTGCTGGATCGCGCCTGGCGCCTGGTCCGCTCCTGGCAGCTTCCGGATGGAAGCGTACGCCCCGGCGCGGGAATCGAGGGCGGCACCTGGGTGACCGCGCACGCGGTGACGCTGGCCTGCCTGCGCGGCGTTCATGATTCCAACGTGAGCCGCTCGGTGGACTGGATGCTGCATGTAGTCGGCGCGGAACACAATCCCGCCATGCGAGCGGCCTCCTACTTCCACATGCTCAAGACCAAGCTGGACGTCTCGCACCAGGGCTGGCCCTGGCGCAACGGCAACGCGTCCTGGATCGAACCGACCGCGCACACGCTAGTGGCTCTGAAGAAGGTCTCGAAAAACTATCGCAGCGCCGAGCTGGAGCATCGCGTGCGCGAGGGCGAGGATCTGCTCTTCAGCCGCCGCTGCAGCGACGGCGGATGGAACTGCGGCAACCCCAATGTCCTGAATTTCGATCTGCCGTCTTATCCGGAGACCACCGGCGTGGCGCTGATCGGGCTGGAGGGGCGCAGCGTCCGCGAATTGGCCCAGCCGCTCGAAGTCGCGCGGCGTTTCCGCACCGAAACCAAGTCGTCGCTCGCCAAGGCCTGGCTCAGCATCGGGCTGCGCTGTCACGGAGAGAATCCGGAGCCGCCCTCGGACACGGCGCGAGTCTCGTCCGACATCATGCTGGCCGCGCTCGAAACGCTCGCGCATCCGGAAGGCAACTACCGGCTGCTCAAGACGGAGGGCCTCGCATGAATCGCCGGAAATTCCTGACGCTCTCGGGCGCCGCTGTCGCCGGCACCTACGCCAGCATGAAGCTGCAGAAGCCGCCGCAGATTCCCGACGGCCCGCCGGGCGATTCCGTGGTGGCGATCCTGCGCGCCCGCTCGTATTCCGACGACCTGGTGAGCCGCATGCTCGAAGGCATCCGGCAATGCGGCCTGGACGTCCGCGGCAAGCGCGTCCTGCTGAAACCCAACCTGGTGGAGTTCGACTCCGCTACCGTGATCAACACCGACGCTACCGTGATCGCGGCCGCGCTCGAAGTGTTCCAGCACCTGGGCGCCGCCGAAGTCAAGATCGGCGAAGGCCCCGGACATCGCCGCGACACCCTCGACCTGGCCGACGACGCGCGCTACCGCGCCACCATCCCGAAATTCGAGAACATCTTTACCGATCTCAACCGCGACGATGTTTCCCCCGTTTTCGATTTCGCCAACGAGTCGCGCTTCTATTTCCCCAACACGGTGCTGGGCGCCGACCTGATCGTCTCGCTCGCCAAGATGAAGACGCACCACTGGGCCGGCGCCACGCTTTCGATGAAGAACTTCTTCGGCATCGTGCCCGGCTCGCTGTACGGCTGGCCCAAAAACAAGCTGCACTATATCGGGATTCAGGAGTCGGTGGTCGCGCTCAATCGCAAATTCCGCAACACCTTCGCGATTGTGGACGGCATCATCGGCATGGAAGGCAACGGGCCGATCCAAGGCACGCCCAAGCCCACCGGAGTGCTGGTCATGGGCCGCGACCTGGTGGCGGTGGACTCCACCTGCTGCCGCATCATGGGAATCGATCCGGAAAAAGTCGACTATCTGCGGATGGCCGCCGGTTTGGGCCACGTGCATGGCTCGCGCATCCAGCAGCGCGGCGAATCCGTCGCCAGCGTCCGAACCAACTTCGCCCTGATCGACGAATTCCAGGGCCTGCGCCTGGCATGACCACGTGGCGCACGCACTCCTGCGTGCCGCGTTCACACTCGTGTGAACGCCTGCTGCTAGCCGTAGAGAACTCGCTAGCCACGCTGGCCCGCCGCAAAACACTAGCCATCCTGCTAGTCGGCCTGACCTCCCTCGCCGCCCGCGCCCTGCTGCTCCCCATCCTGCCCGTTCCCAAGCCGGCCATTCAAGACGAATTCAGCTACCTGCTCGCCGCCGACACGTTTGCATCCGGCCGCCTGGCGAATCCAACTCCAGCTTTCCCCGAGCATTTCGAGACGCTCCAGGTATTGATGCACCCCACCTACGCGTCCAAATATCCGCCGCTCTCGGGACTCGTGCTGGCCTTGGGACAGAAGCTCGCCGGTCAACCCTGGTTCGGCATCTTGCTCGCCACCGGCTTGCTGTCGGCCGCGATTTGCTGGGCGCTCCAAGGCTGGCTGCCCGCTCCCTGGGCCTTGGCCGCGAGCGCGATCGCGGTGGTCCAGATCGGCATCGTCAGTTATTGGACCGAAAGCTATTGGGGCGGAACCTGCGCGGCCATCGGCGGAGCATTGCTGATCGGCGCCGTTCCGCGTCTGATCCGCCGCCCGTCTCCGTGGCCTGCCTTGGCGTTTGCCGCCGGACTCGCAGCGCTCGCTAACACGCGGCCCTACGAAGGACTGGTGCTGGCGATAGTCTGCTCGGCTGGCCTGGTCTATGGCTTCTGGCGCCGCCGGCTCGGAATCGGCCTGCTGGCGAAATCCGCGATTCTCCCCGCCGCCGCGCTGCTGGTTCCGGTCCTGGCTTGGATGGCTTACTACAACTACCGGGTCACCGGAAATCCATTCGAGCTGCCCTACGTGGAGCACGAACGGCAATACGCAATCTGGTCGCCCTTGCTGTGGCACACCGCACCGGGTCCTACACCGGCCTACAGCAATTCGTTTCTCGAGTATTTCTGGACCCAGGCCGACAGCCACGACAAGCTGGAAGCGCGCGAGCACCTGTTGAAGACGCACGTTTCCGATCTGTTCCATCTCGGCCGTTTCTATCTGGGCCTGCCGCTGATGATTTGCATGCTCGGATTCGCCCGCCCGTTGTGGAAGGATCCAACGGCCCGGAGCGCTTTCTTCCTGCTGGCGGCGTTCTATGCGGGAGCAGCTCTCGACGCACGCCTGTTCCCCCACTATGCCGCGCCGGCCGCCGCGCTGGCTTACATCCTGGCCGGTTGCACGCTGCGCGCCGCCAGAAACGCCTGGCCGGGACGGTTCAGCGAGCGCATCTATGTCCCTTGGGCGCTCATGAGCGCGCTGGTTGCGATCGCCGCGCTGGGACTCCTCTCGCCTGACAATCGCTACCTGTTCGGCTCCATCGATTACCATGTCCGGGCCAAACGAGCCAGCGTGATGGAAAAATTGGAGTCTGTGCCTGGCGATCACCTGGTACTGGTGCGTTACGGCCCGCAACATGAGCCGTACGAGGAATTCGTCTATAACCGGGCCGATATCGATCGATCGCGAGTCATTTGGGCTCGCTCGCTCTCACCGCAGAAGGATCTGAGATTGATCGAGTCCTATCCGGCGCGACAGGTCTGGCTCTTAGACGACGACCAGGACCTGAAGCTCACCCGTCTCATAACCAGTAGCGACAAAGGTACTATGATCACCCAATTACAGTATGAGTAACTGGGCGAATTTGAGTTCGCTCTAGGTACTTAATCTGATTTAAGCGTACCGGATTGGGGTGATATTGTTTCTCTAGCGATGGCGAAACCATCGCGGGGAGAGGAGAAAGCAAATGACACGTTTCACTAATCTGGTTCTGAAACTGAAGGTCTGGAAAGACACGCGCGGACAGGATCTCATCGAGTACGCGTTGATGGCTGGCTTCGTGGCGGTTGCCGCGGGCGCAGTCATGCCGGGTGTGTCCAGCAGCATCAGCACGATCTTCAGCAAGATCTCCAGTGTGATGTCGGTTGCCGCATCGCAGAGCTAAATTGTTCTGGCGGGTAGGCGAGCGGGCCCCCTCGCTCGTCTATCCTGCTCTGTAGTCCCCGGGTCCGGCTTAACTTACACCCGCCTTGGCCGGCTCGCGAGCTAGTCCACTTAGGTTCCCCGCTTCATCGAACTCCATCGTTTCGGGCGGTCCCACTATCTCCAGCGCCGGGTTTTTCTCGATTTCGCCTCGCAGATTCTCGCTCAGTTTCAGGAAGCCTAGCTCCAGCGAATTTCTGATCCAGCCGTAAGTCACTTCCGAGAGGTCCACCTTGCCCACGGTCGGCGCAATGCGCTCCAGGCACTCGCGGTCGCTTGAAAAATGAATCGGCGTCCGGATGGCCGTCGGGGTGGAGGCCGTCAGCGAGTTGATGCGCGTGGCATTCCAGTCGGTCTTTTCGAGCAAGCGGTCGTGAATCACGTCCGCCATCCCCAGCCCGATCGCGTTGCCGTAGCTGTGGCTGCCCAGGTCGCGGATAAAAATGCGCTCGATGCGCGCCAACTCCCCCCAGGGATTCGATTCGCCGTACACGCTGCGGTTCACCACCTTGGTGTCCATGCCGGCGCCGCTGATGTTCTTGCCGATCTCGTCCAGGATCAGAATATCGAGCGGCAGCGGAATGCGGCCCATCCAGCTCTTCACCAACTCGAGCAGCTCTTCTTCGGTGCGCTCCATGTCCCCGGCCGCGACGGCGGTCAACCGCGCGGTGTTGTGATTGGCGTCCTCGAGAATCGCCAGGCCGCCCACCACCTTGCCCGACTTGAGCGCCTGTCGCCCGACGCTGCGGATGACATGCTCCAGCCCCAGCTTGTAGGCGTAGGTGTGATAGCGCTGCGCTCCGGCGAACTTGCCGAGGCCGATGGCCAGCATCTTGAACAGGCCGCTCTCGATCCGGCCGGAAAAGTCGGTGTGCCACTTCACGCGGCCCACCAGCATCACGCCGTCGCTCTCAAAAGCGTTGCGATCCATGAAGGCTTCGATGCCGTCGGCGGTCTTGCCGAGCGAAACCACGTCCAGCGCGCTGACGATGGGGCATCCCATGGCGGCTTGATCGATTCCGTAATGCGCCAGCACGCTGGCCTGGCCTTCCGCGGTGGCCGCGCCATGACTGCCCATGGCCGGGAAAATGAACGGGACGCAGTCTTGCGATTTCCAGTAGTCCACCACGGCCCGCACGATAGTCGCGATGTTCGCAATGCCGCGGCTGCCGACGCCCAGCGCCACCCGAGACCCGGGCCGCAGGCCCGCGCCGAATCCTGAAGCCGCCAGCTCCCGCCGGACCTCGCCGGCCACATCTCGAATGGCGTGGTCCGGGAAATGTTGCCGCACCGGAAGCAGCCTGGGTATTTGCATTGTTGAATGCCCTCTCTGTTCATCATAATGGGACTTGCCGTCCCTCACAGGCGCCCGACCTTCGCTTGCGACGCTGCTCGTCCTGGCGGCCCTGGTTTTCCTCGCGTATTCGCCCGCGCTCACGCAGCCGCTGCTCGAAGACGACTATCCCAATATCGTCCTGGCGCAGCACTACGGCCCGGTGTCGGACTGGCCGCGGATGTTCCACGACGCCGTCTTCCGGCTGCGAACCACCACCTGGCTGATGATGTACGGTCTGAATGCGATGTTCGGCATGCACGCGGCCGCCTACTACGCGGCCATGATCCTGCTGCAAGTCCTGAACACCTGGCTGGTCTACCTGCTCGGAATCTGGCGTCCGCTCGGCTTCGGTGTGAGCACCTTCGCCGCCGGTTTCTTCGCGGTCTATGAGGGCCATCAGGAAGCGGTGATGTGGCTGTCGGGATCCACCGAGCCGTTGCTGGTGTTCTTCGGGCTGCTGTCGTTTCTGTTCTGGATCCGCTTTCTGGATGCGCGGGGCCTGGCATGGTACGCCGCTTCGCTGCTCGCTTTCTCCCTGGCGCTGCTCTCCAAGGAGTCGGCCGTGATCCTGGTTCCGCTGCTGGCGCTTCCGGTGGCGATGGATCGTCAAATGTGGCGCCGCGTGCTCTGGCTCCTTCCGTTCGCGGTGCTGGCGTCGCTGGCCGCGATCTCGCTCTTCCTGGCCCGCTCCTACTCGTTTCGTTTTCGCGATGGCAGCTTCGCTCTGGACGCGCCGGTCTGGCTGACTTGGCCTCTGAATTTCGGAAGGCTCTTCTGGTTTTGGGGCCTGCTCAGCCTGATCGCCATCCTGGTTTGGAAACCGGACGGATATCGCCGCATCCTGAACTTCGCATTGGCCTGGACGGGCGCGAGCTTGATCCCGTACTCGTTCCTTACTTATTCCAAGCGCATTCCCAGCCGGCAGCTCCATCTCGCCAGCGTGGGCGTCGCGATTGTGGTCGGATTCGCGCTGCTGAACTTGTTCGAACGATACTGGCCCAAGCGCCGCGTCGCCGTCGTCGCTCTCTGCGCGCTGATCGTCGCGCACAACGTCATTTATCTCTGGACCAAGAAGCGCGGCCAATTCCTGGAACGCGCGGCGCCCACCCAACAACTCATCGCGCTGGCACGCGTCACGCGCGGACCCATCTACGTGAAGTGCTTCCCCCGCACGCCGCTCATCGCGCAAGCCGCCGTGCAGCTCATGATCGACGCCCAGGCGGCCGATTCCCTGCTCTGGACTCCCGAGCAAGCGCGCGCGCATCCGGGCGCGGTCACATTCTGCTATCCCCAGCGCTGACGCCATGCTCGAGTTCTTTCTTTACCTCATCGCCGGCGTCGGATATGGGTTCTACTTCGACCTGAATCCGCTGGAGACCGCACTGGTCGCGCTGGTGATCCTGTGCCTGTGGCGCCGCTGGCTTCCCGCGTTTCGTTTCGAGCGCGCCTGGCGGTGGTGCATTCGTCTGGCGCAGCGACCCAGGATCGCCGTGGCCAGCGTTTTCCTGGCGGCGCTCGCGGTTCGCGCGGCGCTCCTTCCGGCATTTCCCGTTCCTGCGCCGGTGGTCACCGACGAGTTCAGCCACCTGTTGATCGCCGACACGCTGGCCCACGGCCGGCTGACCAATCCCACGCATCCGATGTGGGAGCACTTCGAGAGCATTCACATCATCCAGCAGCCGACTTACAATTCGGACTATTTCCCCGGACAAGGAGCGCTGCTCGCCGTAGGAAAACTGCTGGGGCATCCATGGATCGCGGTGTGGCTGTCCACGGCCGCGATGTGCGCTGCGCTGTGCTGGATGCTGCAGGCCTGGGTTCCGCCGGCTTGGGCGCTTTTCGGCTCGCTGCTCGCCGTGCTGCGCTTCGGGATCGCGAGCTATTGGGTCAACGGTTACTACGGCGGATGTCTGGCGGCGATCGGAGGCGCGCTGGCGCTGGGAGCTTATCCACGCTTGCTGCGCCGGCCGGGGCTCGGGACGTCGCTGCTGTTTGGGATCGGAGTGGCGATCATCGGCTACACGCGACCGTTCGAAGGACTCGCGGTCGCAGTGCCCGCGGCGGCGGCGCTGGCGTTCGCGATACTGAGAGGACGCCCTCGCGTTTGGGTCGCCATTCCGGCGCTGGCCGTCGCAGCGGCCGGAGTCGCGGGACTCCTGGTCTACGATCAGGCCGTCACCGGCGATCCGCTGCGAACGCCATACGCGGTGAACCAAGCCACCTACGGATGGCCGATGACGCTTCCGTGGTTCCATCCAACCGAGCCGCAGTTCCGAAACGTCGAGCTCAAACGCTACTACGACTACGAGCGCGACGTTCATGAGCGCAACTCCTCCGCCATCGACCTGCTCAAGAACAGCACGCTCAAAGCGCAGGAACTCTGGCGCTTCTACTTCGGGCCCGCGCTCTCGATCCCGCTCATCATGCTTCCCCAGGTCTGGCGGAGCCGGCGACTGCGGTTGCTTCTCGCGGCCGGCTCGCTCACGGTGCTGGCCTCGCTGATCGAGACCGGTTCGGCGCCTCACTACGCCGCCGCTGCCACGGGATGCTTTCTAGCCGTGTGCGTGGAATGTTTCCGCCGGCTGTGCAAGCGCCGTTACGGCGTTCAGCTCGCCATCGCGGCTCCTGCCATCGTGTTGCTGATCCTGGCGGTGCGAATCGGACTGGAGAAATCCCACCTGCCCTTTACGCAACGGGTGAACTACGAGTCCTGGTGCTGCGTGAAGCCTGGCAATCCGAACAAGGCGCGCATCCTTGCCATGCTGGAGCAAAACGGCGGGAGGCATCTGGTGCTGGTGAGGCCGAAGACCGATCCCGACAACGTCTTCCAGTGGATTTACAACGCCGCCGACATCGATGCATCGCCGGTGGTGTGGGCGCGCGACATGGGCGGCCAGGAAAACCAAGCGCTGCTCAAGTATTTCCACGACCGCCAGGTGTGGCTGCTCGATCCCAACGTAGAGCCGCCGCAGATCGCGCCCTTCACGCCGCCCTGATCCGCGGATCTGCTTCAATACTACAGCGCGGCAGACCATCTGGCTTCAATGACCGGTTTTTTGGGGATTCTCCGTTGATATTAAGTGAGACCATTCGGAAGGAATCTACCTTGAAACTATCGGCGACCCTCAGTGCCCGGATCCCGGCCCTTCGATTTTGTGATGGAATTATCCTTTTTGCACTTGCGCTCGGTTTAACAGCGGCCGAGCCGGCCCGCCACCACGGCCAGCGTCTCGACGTTTCCTTCGCTCCCTCAGAGACTCGACTGCAGCTCCCGTTTGAGAGTGCGCGAAACGCCACCTCCCTGAAACTGCTCGGATACGGCTATGGCGATCGGCTTCTGACGCCCGAGCCGGCGCAGCTTCGCTCGACTGGCAACCGGACCGAATACCGGCGCGGCGCGTTGACCGAGTGGTACGTCAACGACGCCCGAGGACTGGAGCAGGGTTTCACCTTGAACACGCGGCCGGTCCCGGCGCCCGGAAAGGGTCCGCTGGTAATCGCTCTGGCGGTGAGCGGCGGCCTGCACCCCGAGTTGAATTCGCCGGCCGATGTCAGCTTGCTCGACTCCTCCGGCCTCGCAGTCCTGCGCTACAGCGACCTGCGCTCTTGGGACGCTGAACGCCGGCCCTTGCCCGCGCGACTGAAAGTCGACGGCCGCCAAATCCGGCTGATGGTCGACGACAGCCGCGCCACCTATCCCATTACCATCGATCCGCTGGTCAGCCCGATCATCTTTATAGCCAGCGACGGATCCAGCGCCGACCACTTCGGTACGTCCATCGCCGTGGATGGAAACATTGCCGTGGTCGGAGCTCCGGGCCATGGCGGCGGTCAAGGCGAGGCTGTCGTCTTCGCGCGCTCGGGAAACACCTGGACACAACAGGCCGTATTGTTGGCGTCCGACCGCGCTCGCGGCGATCAATTCGGAGTGTCGGTCTCCGTGAGCGGCACAACGGCGGTTGTCGGAGCCAGCGGCCGAGCCTCCGGCCAGGGAGCAGCCTATGTGTTTGTTCAATCCGGCACTACCTGGACGCAGCAGGCGGAGCTGACGTCTTCAGACGCAGCCGCCGGCGACGCCTTCGGTGCTGCGGTCTCGTTGAGTGGAACCACTGCGGTGATCGGCGCAAGCAGTAAAGGCTCGGGCCGGGGAGCAGCCTACGTTTTTGCCGGTTCGGGCGGCGTCTGGACGCAGCAGGCCGCACTCTCGTCCACCGATGGCGCGGCCGGCGATGCGTTCGGTTTTTCGGTTTCGGTGAACGGCGACACGGCCGTCGTGGGGGCCTACGCGAAATCCAACAACCAGGGAGCTGCTTATGTATTCGTGCGCTCGGCGGGCGCCTGGAGCCAGCAGGCCAAGCTCGCCGCTATCGCCCTCGCCAGCGATGCGGAGTTCGGATATTCGGTTTCAGTAAACGCCGACACGGCCGTGGTTGGCACGCGCTCGGCGTCCTTCGCCACCGGAAACGCATACGTTTTCGTACGCACGGGTACGACTTGGAACCAACAGGCCCACCTGACGTCCCCGGGCGACTCCGGCGCGGATGAGTTCGGCATCACCGTGGCTGTGAACGGTGACACCATCTTGTGTGCCGAACCGTTCAACTCGCAGGCCTTTGGTGAAGCGTACATTTTTGTCCGCTCCGGTTCCACCTGGACCCCGCAGCCTAAACTAACAGCCTCCGACGGCGCCAACGGCGACGTGTTCAGCACGGCCCTGGCTCTGAGCGCGGACACCGTGATGGCGGCGAGCCCGGGCAAAACCAGCGGCCAGGGCGAAGCCTACGTATTTGCGCACACCGGCAGCGCGTGGACCCAGCAAGCCATTCTCAAGACGGCTGGTGGGTCGAGTTCCGACGGTTTCGGAGGATCCGTCGCGGTCAGCGGGGACACCGCCGTGATCGCCTCGGCGTCTCAAGCTTCGGGTCAAGGCGCTGTCTACGTTTTTCAACGAGCCGGAGCGAACTGGGCTCAGCAGGCCAAGTTGATTGCCTCCGACGCTGCTGCTGGCGACAATTTCGGAACTGCCGCCATCGATGGCGACACCGCTCTCATCGGGGCCCCGTCGAAAGGCAACCAGGGCGCCGCATACGTGTTCATTCGATCCGGCGGCGCCTGGACCCAACAAGCCAAGCTGGTGGCTTCCGATGCCGCCAACAACGACTTCTTCGGCACGTCCGTGTCCATCCAGGGCGACACCGCCGTCCTGGGAGCCAACGGCAGATCCTCCAATCAGGGGGTGGCCTACGTCTTCGTGCGATCGGGAACCACTTGGACCCAACAGGCCAAGCTGTCCGCTTCCGACGCCGGGTTTCAGGGTTCCTTTGGCAGTTGCGTGTCGGTGAGCGGCGACACGATCGTGGTCGGGGCTAGGAGCAAGGCCAATTTCCAGGGCGGCGCATACGTTTATTTGCGGTCGGGAACAACATGGACCGAACAGAGCAAGCTGGCGCCATCGGACTCCGCGACCGGCGACAACTTTGGTCTGTCTTGCTCGCTCGAAGGCGACACGGCTATTGTCAGCGCCTACGGTAAGAATGGCGCGGCCGGCGCGGTCTACGCGTTTGCCCGTTCTGGAACCACCTGGTCTCAGCAGGCCAAGCTGACCGCTTCCGACGGCGCCACCCGGGACATCTTCGGTTATTCTCTTTCGCTGAACGACAACCTGGCTCTCATCGGAGCCTATCAACATGCCGGACAAGGCGCGGCTTATCTCTTCGCGCGCTCGGGCGCCACTTGGACTCAGCAACTCGAACTCAATGCTCCCGACGCCGCCAGCGGCGATGCATTCGGCTTCTCCGTCTCGCTATACAAGGGCACAATGCTGGCGGGAGCATCCGGAAAATTCGCACAACTTGGCGAGGCCTATCTGTTTCCCATGCCTTTCGTCTCCACCGGCGGCGTCGTCAACGGCGCGGGCTTTCAAAGCCCGGTAGCGCAAGGATCGCTGACTACCATCTTCGGAAACAACTTCAGCACCGCGGATACGCTGGCGTCCCAAGTGCCGTTTCCGCAGTCGTTGAACGGAGTCTCGGTGTCCATCAACAACTCGCCCGCCCCGATGCAATTCGCCGGCTACGGGCAGATCAATTTTCAAATGCCTTACGAGATACCAACTGGTAGCGCAGCCGTAGTAGTGACCGTCAACGGCGTCTCCGCCTTCCCCGCCACGGTTCAGGTGACTTCCACCGCACCCGGGATTCTGGTCTATGGCGCCAATCACGCGCTGATCCAGAACCAGGATTACAGCCTCAACCAAGCGGGCGCCGGCGCCAAAGTGGGGACCTACGTCACCGTCTACGGCGCTGGATTGGGCCAGCTCGATAACGCGATTCCGACCGGAGCGGCCACGCCCAACGATCCATTGTCGCGCGCGCGAGTGCTACCCACCGCGACCATAGGCGGCGTGGACGCTCCCGTGTCCTTCGCCGGCATGGCGCCTGGCTTCGTCGGCCTGGCTCAAGTGGATGTGCAGGTGCCGGACCTGCCCGCCGGAACCTACCCGGTGGTGATCAAGCAGGGAGGGCAAACCAGCAACAGTCCGGTTATGGACGTCACCCGGTAGGATTCCGGCCGCGAGAACCTAGTACCCATATAGTACTTCGAACGAGCTGCAGGTATTGACTGCGGGAATCCCAAGCCTTATGCTCCAGTAAGCACTGTTTTTTCAGTGGCTTCGCAAAGAATAACGCATGAAACGCATTGGCCTTGTTCTTCTACCAGTTATAGTACTTTGGCTGACTGCAGCCGCGCGGGCGGATGTCCTGGTTCTGGATCCCGGCACGGCCCCGAACGACGCGACCAACATTGGCAACGTTGATCGCGGCGATGCATTCGATGTCTTCTCCAACTTCTCGATCAGCTCGGCGGGAATCTTCTTCGACCCGCTCACCAACGGCGCCACCAACATTACAGTGAACATCTATGCGGTCACACCTGGCGTTGGAACGGACCCCGGAACTGTTGGCTCGCTGCTTGGAACGGCGTCCGCACCAGTGACCGATGCCGGCTTCACCTTCTATGACGTGCCGATCTCCTTCGATTTCACATCGGGCAACAGGTACTACATGGCCTTCACCGCAAATGGAGCCGATGGTTGGGGTTTTGGCCTCAATAACATGCGATTCTTCGAGTTCGATTCCGCCACCAACTCGCCCTTCACGGTAGGAAGCGTCAGCGTCATAGACGGGGGGTGCTTCGGCACCGACTGTACTGGTTTCGGCAATTTCCTCCTCCCCGAACTTCGGTTGACGACCACATCGACTTCCGAGGTTCCGGAGCCCTCGAGCGCCTGGCTCTCCATGCTGTTGCTCAGCGGAATCGCTTTCGGCATCTGGCGCCGCAAGACGGCCCAATCTAGATAGAGCGGAAATTTTTCTCACGCGCTTGTCGATTTCCGGTTCGCTGGTTCGTTCCTGGAGTGCAAGAAACAACACCCCAAGGAGAATCCAATGCGAGCACAACTTCTTTTGATGGCCGGCTGGCTGGCCGTCACCGCCGTTCAAGGCGCGGATCCCAAGTCCGACAACCGCACCGATGCAGCCGCCGCGTTCGCGCGTCTCAAGACGCTGGTCGGCGAATGGGAAGCTGACACCCAGAAGGGTAAAGATCACCTGAGCTACGAACTGACCGGCGGCGGCACGGCCGTGGTGGAGCGCGAAACCGCCGAGCAGATGCCCGGCATGCTGACCGTCTATCACCTGGATCGCGACCGCCTGATCCTGACTCATTATTGCATGGCCGGCAACCAGCCGCGCATGCAGGCCCGCGCGTTCAACCCCGCTAGCGGGGACCTGCAATTCCAGTTCCTCGACATCACCAACCTCTCGTCACCGGGCGCTGGGCACATGCACAACGTGCGCCTGCGGCTGGTCGACCATGACCACTTCCAGTCCGAGTGGCAGTTCTACGAGGACGGAAAACCCAAGTTCAGCGAGACCGCGACGTACGTTCGGGTACGATAGGAGAAACCCATGCCACTCTACATGCTCTTACTTCATGGCGATCCAGCGAACTGGATGAATCAAAGCCCCGAGGAAATGCAGAAGGCGATCGAGAAGTACTTCGCCTGGACCAAGAAACCGTTTACCAAAGACAGCCACCGGCTGGCCGACGATCCCGGGCGGGTGATCCGTCCCGTAAAAGGCGGCCGACCGCGGGTTACCGACGGCCCGTACAGCGAAACCAAGGAGATCCTGGGCGGATACTACACCATCGAAGCGGCCAGTTACGACGAAGCCGTCAAGCTGGCGCTCGAACATCCGCAACTGGAGTACGGCGGCACGGTCGAGGTTCGGCACGTTTGGGGGACGTGAGCACAGCGCCCGAGACGGGAGTCCTGCTGGAGCACCTGTTCCGGCACCAGGCCGGCCGGATGGTGGCGCACTTCACGCGGCTGTTCGGCCCGGCGCACCTCGAGCTGGCCGAAGAAACCGTCCAGGAAGCCATGCTGCGCGCGCTCCAGAGCTGGCCCCAGGCGGGCATTCCGGAGAACGCCGCTGCATGGCTTTTTCGCGTGGCGCACAATGCCGCGCTGGATGCCATCCGCCGCAAACGCGTTCTGGCCGATCAGAACGCGGTGGACGAATTCGCCCGCTCCGCTGCCGTGGCGCCGGACGATCCCGCGGTCGAGGAGCAGCTCCGCGACGACGAGCTGCGGATGATCTTCATGTGCTGTCACCCCGAGATCTCGCGCGAAGCCAGCGTCGCGCTGAGTTTGAAGACGGTGGGCGGATTCAGCGTGCGCGAGATCGCGCGGGCCTTCCTGGCGGACGATGCTGCGATCGCGCAGCGGCTGGTGCGCGCGAAAAGGCAGATCCGCGAGCAGCGCCTGACGCTCGAGATGCCGGAAGGCGCGGAGCTGAACCGGCGGGTTGATTCCGTGCTCGAGGTCATCTACTTCATCTTCAACGAGGGCTACGCCGCGCATGCAGGCCAGGACTTGATCCGGCAGGATCTCTGCGCCGAGGCGCTGCGCTTAGCTCAACTGGTGGCAGCTTCGTCCATCGCCACGCCGCGAGTACATGCGCTGGTGGCGCTGATGGCGCTGCAAGCGGCGCGACTCCCGGCGCGCGTCGATGAGGCCGGCGACCTGGTGCTGATCGAATCCCAGGACCGCAACCGCTGGGACCGGCAGCTCATCGGGCTGGGCTTTCGTCACTTCGATTTGTCCATGGCGGGCGACGAGGTATCCGAATATCACGCGCAGGCCGCGATCGCGGCCACGCACGCGCGCGCCGGCGACGCCGAGTCGATCGATTGGCCCGTGATCCTCCGGCTGTACGATCAACTGACGTCCATCAACCCTTCGCCGGTGGTGGCGTTGAATCGCGCGGTGGCGGTGGCGCGGGTGCATGGCGCCTCCCAAGCGCTGGCTGAGATCGAGGCGCTGGCGAAAGATCCCAAGCTGCGCGACTACTATCTTCTGCTGGCCGTGCGCGGCCATCTGCTTCTGGAACTCGGCCAACCTGCGGAAGCGGCCCGCGAGTTCCGCGCGGCCCTGTCGCTTCCCTGCTCCGAGCCCGAACGCCGCTTCCTGCGGCGGAAGTTGGATCAATGCGAAGCAGCCTAGTCGCCCAATAAAGCCTTCACTGCGCCCACCAGGATGCACAGAACCGCGAAGCCGCCGGTCCCATAAAGAACGCACCTCCGCGTGACCAGCAGGATTTCACGATAGGTTTGCGCTAGAGCGACACCATCCGGTTGCGGTTCCTGGATCGACGGGGCGGCCTCCTGGTCGTTGTCGATCGTCAGGCCCTCCGCAGCAAGAAATGCCTGCGGATTGGCATGTTCGACCGCGCCCTTATCGGGTGGAGTGATCTCCGCCGCGCGCTTCGCACCAGTGGACGAGCTCAAGCATTCTCATATTGAATGCCGGCGCCGTCAACCGGAATGGGCAACTGAGGACTTTAGTCCCACGTACTGATGCGTTCTTGTACTAGGCGATCTCAGCGGTTCGCTTCCGGCCGTAGCCGAAATAGACGAACATCCCGATGATGAGCCAGACAAAGAAGCGTATCCAGGTCTCGAGCGGCAGGCTCAGCATCAGAACCAGGCAACAGACAATCGAGATGCCCGGCAGCAGCGGGACCAGCGGGACCCGGAAGCCACGCGGGCGATTGGGTTGCTTCTTGCGCAACACGATGACGCCGGCCGACACCAGAATGAAAGCGAACAGCGTGCCGATATTCGACAGGTCGGCGAACCAACTGATGTCGAAAACGCCGGCCGGGATTCCCACCACGAATCCGGCCACCCAGGTGCTCACGTGCGGCGTCTTGAACTTCGGATGCACTCGCGAGAACAGGTCCGGCAGCAGGCGATCGCGGGACATGGCGAACCAGATGCGGGCCTGGCCGTACTGAAACACCAGCAGCGACGACAGCATGCCGAGCAGCGCGCCGGCGGTGACGATCAGCCGGAGCCGGTTCATGCCGATGGCCTTGAGCGCGTTGGCTACAGGCGCGGCGTTATCGAGTGTCGACCAGTTGGCGATTCCGGTCAGCACCAGCGATACTCCGCCATACAGCAGAGCACAGACGGCCAGCGTCGCAATGATTCCGAGCGGCATGTCGCGCTGCGGCCGCCGGCACTCTTCCGCGGCGGTGGATACCGAATCGAACCCGATGTAGGTGAAGAAAACGATCGCGCCGCCGGTCAGCACACCCGAGTATCCGTTGGGCAGGAACGGATGCCAGTTGGCGGTGTTCACCGCGCGCATAGCTCCGAAGACGAACAGCAGGATGGCCACCACTTTGATCACCACCATGGTGTTGTTGGTGGTGGCGCTTTCGCGCACGCCCCGTACCAGGATGTAGCTCAGCACCAGCAGCACGATCAGAGCCGGCAGGTTGAACCATGCTCCAGTGCGCTGGCCTTCCACGAAGATCGGCTGCGACAGCTCTTTCGGCAGATGGAATCCGAACAGGTTGTCGAGAATGTCATTGAAATAGGCGGAGAATCCCACCGCCACGCTCATGTTCGAGAACGCGTACTCCAGGATCAGGTCCCACCCGATGATCCAGGCGAAGATTTCGCCCAGCGTGGCGTACGAGTAGGTGTAAGCGCTACCCGCGATCGGGATCATGGAGGCCAGCTCGGCGTAACAGATGGCCGCGAATCCGCAAGCAATCGCGACCAGCACGAAGGAGATCGAGATGGCCGGCCCGGCGCCCGCCCGTCCGTTCAAGGTGGCGGCGTTACCTCCGTTCAAGAGCAGATCGAGCAGAGGCGCTTTGAAAATGGACTTGGCGAGAAAATGCTCGCCGGCCGCCGCGGTTCCGGTGACGGTGAAAATTCCGGAACCGATCACCGCTCCAACGCCCAGTGCGATGAGGCTCCCCACACCCAGCGACTTATGCAGCCGGTGGTCGGGGTGTTCGGACGAAGCGATCAGCGCGTCGATGCTCTTGGTGCGGAGAAGCGGGCTCATGAATCCGTTTCTCGTTTCTGGTTTCTCGTTTCTAGTTTCTCGTTGCCGCGCTGGGCGGCAAGCCAAAAAACGTAGCAACGAGAAACCAGCAACGATTACCGCTTCGCTTGACCCTTCACCATGTGCCTGACCTTTTTCTTCATCGAACCGCGCGCCACTCCGGAGGCCCGCTTGGGCTTGGGCGCCGCCTTCTTGCGGGACGCGCGTTTCAGCTTCTTACGTTCTACTTTGTCAGTTGTGTTTTTAGTGTTCATTCCTCTTGGATCCCTGCGTATTTTTCAATCAGCTTCTTCAAGCCGTATCCTTGGAAGCTTATCGTGAGCTTAGCATCGTCGCCCTCACCTTCGCGGCGTAGTATGGTGCCGAGGCCGTATTTCGGATGGCGGATGGTGGCGCCGGCGCGTAGGCCTCTCTTTCGAGGAGCTGGCACCGTCACTCGAGGCGGCGCGGTCTGCGGCGCGGCGCTGGGCACAACGGCTGCCGCCTGAGGCACCTTGCCGCGCTCGGCGAAAAACTGCTGGATGTTCTCCACCGAGTTGTAGGCTTTCCCGGTGTACAGATTGCGCCTGGCGGTCTCGCGCACTTCGTGGCGCTCGGCGAACAGGTCCACCCGCGGCGCCCGCTGCTGCCGGGGATTGAGATCTTCCGCGAGCGCCGCGGGCACCTCGCTCAGAAATCGCGACGGAATGGAAGCCTGCGCGTCACCACCGCCCCAGCGGCGCCGGTAGCGGGCGGAAGTGAGGTAGAGGCGCTTCTCCGCGCGCGTCATGCCGACGTAGCACAGCCGCCGCTCTTCTTCCATGGCGGCTTTCGAATCCAGCGAGCGCGAGTGCGGAAACAGCCCCTCTTCCATGCCCGCCAGGAACACGATCGGAAACTCCAGGCCCTTGGCGTTGTGCAGAGTCAGCAACGAAACCGTCGCGCGCTCGTCGAGATTGTCGGTGTCGGAAACCAGCGCGGCGTGATCCAGAAATTCGGCCACGCCCTCGCCGCGCTCGGCGCCCTCGGACGCGGCATTCACCAGCTCGTTGAGGTTGTCCAGGCGGGATTCCGAATCCGGATCCTTGCCGCCTTCGAGCATCGCGATGTACCCGGTGCGCTGGAGAATCTCTTCCAGGATGGCGCTGACGGGCGCGGTGGCGAGCATGGCGGCCAGCTCCTGGATCATGCGGCGAAAGGCCTCGAGCGAGACTTCGGCGCGCGTCGGGAACAGCTTTTCTTCGAGCATGCGGCCAATGGCCGACCACACGCTCAGCTGGTGCTGGAGCGCGTACTGCTCGATCTGCTCGATGGTCCCCTTGCCGATGCCGCGCGCCGGCGTGTTGATGATGCGCAGCAGGTTGACGGAGTCGTGCGGGCTCTCGAGAATTTTCAGATACGCCAGGGCATCCTTGATCTCGGCGCGCTGGTAGAAGCTGAAGCCGCCCAGAACCACGTAGTCGCGCCCGTAGCGCCGCAGCGCTTCTTCGATCTGGCGGGACTGGAAGTTGGTGCGATACAGCACCGCCGCGCGATCGCCGGGATTCGACGCAAGCAGCCGCTCGATGGTATCGGCGATAAACAGCGCTTCCTGCTCGCTATCGAACGCGTCGAACCGGCCGATGCGCTCGCCCACGCCCGCTTCGGTCCACAGCCATTTACCCTTGCGCTCGGTGTTGTGGGCCACCACGGCGCTGGCGGCTTCGAGAATATTCTTGGTGGAACGGTAATTCTGCTCCAGCCGGATCACGGTGGCGTTGGGAAAGTCGCGCTCGAAATCCAGGATGTTGCGGATGTCGGCGCCGCGCCAGCTATAAATCGACTGGTCCTCGTCGCCCACCACCGCTACGTTCTTGCGCTCCTGGCTGAGCAGCCGCATGAGCTCGTACTGGCTGCGGTTGGTGTCCTGATATTCGTCGATCATGACGAATTCGAAGCGCCGGTTGTACTGGCGCCGCAGATCCTCGTCGTGCGCGAGGAGGCGTACGGCTTCGAGCAGCAGATCGTCGAAGTCCAGCGCATTGGCCTGACGCAGGCGCGCTTCGTAGCGGTCGTAGATGGAGGCAAGCTGCGTGGTCTTTTGATCGGTGGACGCGGCGTAGACCTCTTCCGGCGAGGCCTTGCCGCTCTTCTTGTGGCTGATCCAGGAACAGACGGCGCGATACTGCATGAACTTTTCGTCCAGGCCGAGGCCCTTGAAGATGGACTTGATCAGCGCGAGCTGGTCGTCTTCGTCGTAGATGGTGAACTTGCGGGTGAAGCCGGGCCGGACGTCCGCCAGACGTTCGCCGTCGCGCCGCAGCAGGCGCACGCAGAAAGAATGAAAGGTGGAAACCAGCGGCGCCTCGCGCGATCCGATGCCGCCCAACAGGTCACCGACCCGCTGCCGCATCTCGTCCGCGGCTTTGTTGGTGAAGGTCACGGCCACGATGGACGGTCCGGGAACATGGTGCTGCTCCATGAGGTGCGCGATCCGATGCGTGATGACGCGCGTCTTCCCGCTGCCGGCGCCGGCGAGGAGCAGGAGCGGACCTTCGACATGCGCGACGGCGGCCTGTTGTTGCGGATTCAGACCCTGGAGGAAGTCCATCTAAGGGGTGGCACATCAATTTTAGCAAATGAGTTCGCGGGCGGCATGTGGAAGTTGACATATTCAATGTGGCGGGCTTGGTTGAGGCAGCGGGCGCGGTCGGCGAAGCGCGCGATTTGGTCTTTTGAAAAAACGAAGCCATGGCCGGCGGGATCGAAGGGAATCCCTTTGTGGTTGTGGAGTTCGAGGAGGGCGGCCGCGTCTTTGAGGTCGCGGCGCTCGCGCTCGCGGCGGTCGCTTTGGATCTCGCGGAGATGGTGGAGAGCTTTTTGGAACTGGCGGGAGAGGCGCTGGCTTTGGATGGAGAGGTTATTGATGAGGCGATGGGCGTCGACGATGTCGAAGGTCATTTCTTGATCAACGACAGCGGCTGGTTCGTTGGGCGGATTGGCGGCGCGGTGCAAGACGTCGGCTTCGAGCAGCGGGATGCGGTTGAGGCGCCAGGAGGTATCGGCCAGCTCGTTGACGAGTTGGGTTTCGGTGTGAGTTGCCGGTTGGTATTCGTCAAGGAAGGCGCGGCGGTGGGCTTCGTAGACGGCGGAGTCTTCCGACGGCAGGACGGCGGATGCGGCGGTGAGGCCGTGGCGGAGGGCGTTCAGCGACGAGCGCTGCTTGCCGGCTTCGGTGCGGGGGCCGGTGGAGTGTTGGGTGTTGGCGCGGTTGATGGCGCGGCGGCTGACGGGGGCGAAAGCTGTAGCTGACATGGTCGTGACCTCGGAACCGGGATAGCATGGGCGGGCGGCGGAAGCGCGGCGAGATTAGCGGAGGTGATTGAAAGAGAGGCGAAGATGGCGCAGCCGGGCGCGTGATTGGTCTATCGGGCCGCAGGCAGTTCCTCCGTTGGGCGTCTTCGAGGTGCAATCCCCCAGAACGGGACCATTCCCTTCGCAAAGGCAAGATTGGTGCGAGGCCAGTCTACAGCCGGTAAACCATCGCAAAATACTTGCCGTCATGTCTTGGTCGTACATCTCACCGACCCAGAGCTAGCGAACGGAAATACTAACGGTATTCGAAACGAATCCGCCGGCCAACAGCGTCACCGGCACCGCGTCTCCGGCGGCCACTCCCTGCGTCAGTGGTTCGTTGGCGCGAAGCAAGGATCGCAACACCCAGGAGCGTGAGCACGACACCTCCGAAACCCGTCGTAAACGCCGACGAGCTTTCACTTACCGCCGCGATGAATAGACGCGCCGTGCCCGCCAACAACAGCAGGAAGCCGGACATCTGTCCAGGCAGTTTGAGGCGTGGCAAAAATAGAACCACACCTAGGCTCGCCATCAAGGCCATCAGCGCCTCGAGTAATCCGAGATCGAATCTAGTCCCATCTGGAAACCGCACGCCGAGCGTGCTCGCGGTGGGGGCGCCGATGTGATCGTGGGCAAGAAAGCAGCCGGTCCGGACCAACGTCCAAGCAAACGGAAATGCGAACGCGAGCGCGTCCAGATAACGCCAGCGGAGGGGGCCGAAGCGCCAAAGGATAAAGAGGATTGTGAGCAGCGCGCCCGCGGTGAACCCAGCCGCGGATTGCCCGCTCCAGATCTCGAACGGGCCGGTGTGCGCCGCGGTTCCGGCGATGGCCCAGAGGTGTCCCGCAACGGCCGCGGCCACCGCTCCCCCAGCGTAGATCCACGACATGCTTCTTTCATCGAGACCGAGAGTTCGCGCGCGCCGCAATGCCAGAGAATGACCCGCCAGGATCGCGAGGCAAGCTGCGACACCGAACGCGTGCACCTCCAACGCGCCGATGTGGAACACGGGAGGCGGGAAATACGGAATCAATGTAGACCTGCGGGAATCAAGGTCAATCCCATGGCGCCTGCATCGGTGGGCAGGTTTTGTACCAGCCTGTTTCCGATCGCGTCCACTAATGAAATGATGTTGCTGTTATAGCTGGTGACGAAAAGCAGGGCTCCGTCAGCAGTAACCGCCACGTCCATAGGCTCACTCCCGACCGTAATCGTCGCGAGCGTGTTGAGAGTTTTCGTGTCCACTACAGCCAGAAGGTTCGGGCTGGTGGCGATGAATGCTTTGGTTCCGGTGGGATTGAAAGCCATCCCGGTGGAGACTATGGCGTTAAACCTAATCCCCGCGGCAACGGTGAGTGTAAGCGTATCGACAATGTCCACCCCGGTCCCGTTGTAATAGTTCACCCACACCTGGCTGCCGTCCGGCGTTATCGTCGCGCTCCTCGGGTACGCTCCCCCAAGCGGAACGGTGGTCAAGATCGCGCGGTTTACCACATCGATTACCAGCAGCGACGGATTGGTGTTGAAATAGTTTGTGACGTAAGCGCGCGTTCCATCCGGGCTGATAGCGATTCCGGAAGGGTAAACCCCTCCAGTGGGTAAAGTGAACGTCACCTGGTCTGTGTTGGTGTCGATCCACACCACGTCGTTATCGTAGCGCGTCACCAGCGCCGTGGACCCGTCCGGCGTGATCGCCACCTGAAGCGGATTCGAGCCCACGGGAATCACTTTCAGGATGCTTAGAGGGCACGTACCAACGGCGGTCACCGTTCCGTTGGTATGGTTCACCAGATAAGCTTTCGTGGTTGCGTTGCAACCGGGAGAAGTGATGGTCACCGGCGGCCCGAGCGGCAGGGGAACCAGATTCACGAAAGTATCGATCAGCGAGAACGGACTGTTCGAAGCCGCGCGCCTCGTAGACGGCTGGTTGAAACCGCCCTGAACAAGATTATGCTCAACCGCTTCGCTTAGTGTGAGCGGCCTCCCTTGCAATTCGGTGCTGACCGAGCAATCCTGGCCGTTAATGGGATTGTTCACCGGCTGGGCCGTAGCCCCAGGGACCTTCGAAACCGACACGAGATAGAGCTGAAGGGTGCCACCCTCGCATTTCAAGATATAGTGGCTGACCGCGGGGTCCGGGGTGTCGAGGCATCCTGTCCCGAAGATCAACGCAAGAGCAGCGAGTAACAGGACAGCCAGCCTGCTCGCGATTGCCGGTTTCATTGAAACATCACCGTTTTGCCGCTGACTTCGACGCCGAGCAGCAACCCGGAGTCGAGGCCCGAGGCGCTAAACTGGACGGGACTCGCGATCGGCCACTGTCCCAAATAGACGGCGCCCTTGGACTGAATCAAGCGCACATGCGCGGGAGGGACGTTCGCCAAGACATCCGGCGGAACGGTGAGGCTGGTATCGCCCGGCTTGGCGATGCACAGAAACATCCCGGTGGAGTTCGCCGGGAGGTCGACGCCACCACCCGAAACGAAGACAGTTTGACCCGATGCGACGCCGGTCCAGGTGAGGGAGAAACCTTGAGTGCGCTTGATGGCCGAGAGCTGGTCGCGATTGGTCCAGCTGGGTGGAGAAGGCATCGTAAGGGTCGCTTGGAAAGGCTGGGTGTCTTGCCCGCCGGCGCCAGACAACGCGAAGCTGCCGGGGTTCAGAAACGAAGTGTTCGCGAGCCCAGGGATGGTCGGGATGGCGCCACCTAGAGGAGCGAGGTACATGCCGGGCGCGAGCGCGGCGGCGGTTTGATTGGCGGGCGGCGTGCCGCCGGAGGAAATAGTGATCGATCCGCCGTCCAGGACGCGTCCGGTGGGCGGAGTCATGCCCGGCAGAAAGCCGGGGCTATTCGGAAAGTCGCCGGCGAACGTGTACGAGGTGCAGGTGCCGGCCGGCGGCAGCGAGAACATGGGATTGAAGTTGAACGGCCCGGGCTTCTCCTGAGCGAAGTAGGCGCCCAACAGGTCGCTGATGGTGTCGTTGACGTTGGCGACGCCGACATCGTGATGGACGGCGATGCGGGCGGCCATGATCATCCCGATGCTGCCCCCCTTGATCAAAGCCGACGGGAGCGTGTTCGATGGCTCGGAGCAGGGCTTACCGTCGGCGGTGAGCGCGATGCTGACGAAGTTGCTGACGTGGGTGCCTTTGGTGCGGACGTAGACCGGCACCCAGCAGCCGAGCGGCGCGTCGGCGGGAACTTCGAGCACAATCTGATCCAAGCCGGAGCAACACGAGCTGCGGCCGTTATACGCGATTTTGGCGCTCTTGCCGCCCACAAACACCTCCGTTTGGACGGACAGATTTCCGGGCGTTGGTGCGATGTTGTCGGGGAAAGTTACGGCGCCGAGTCCGGTTCCCCACAGCGTGAGGGTTTGACCGGGAGTGGCGCTCTGCTGAAGAGAGTTAATCGGCTGCTGGGTTTGAGATATGAAGTTGGTTAGAATTCCGGGACCCGAGCCGCTGCTGTTCGCCGTGAAGATTCCGAAGCTCGAATCGGTGATGCGGATCGGCACAGGATTGCTGGGTGCGTTATTTAGGACGATTTTCAACGATGCCAGTCCCAGCGGCGTATTCGATGGCATGATGGCATTGATCTGACCGGGGCTAACATAGATCGGGATTGCGTTGATCACGGTTGACCCACTCGAGACCGTAACAGAAACGCCGCCGAGCGTGTTTTGAAGCGGGAAAGCGAGCCCTGGGCTGGATGCCGGTCCCAGGTTGCTTCCAAAAATCGTAAAGTCAGACCCTTGCGCGATGGCGCCGCCTGGAAGGCCTGGCGCCATGTAGCTCGCGCCATTCACCACGCCTCTTATGTAAACCAGCGGCCGTTGTGCAAAGATGCTGGCGGGAACTGCAAACGCAACCAATACTGCCAGGCGCATAGGCTATCGCCACCCCGAACGGCGGATGAAGCCCACAGACACCGGAAGAACAAAGAGTGCCATAGATGGCTCGGCTACCGCGGAAGGTTGTGCGACCACCGCGAGATAGATGTTAGCATGGAACGTTTTCCGCCGAACCAGCCCGATCGCTACCAGGCCGAGCCCAATCAACGCCACGTTGCCAAACTCCGGCACGGCCGATGACCCGCCCGCGGACGGGACCCATGAACCCGTCACCGAACCCGCCTCCTGGATGATGTCCCCGACGCCGCCACTTGATGTACCCAAATCCTCGTCAGCAGTAACCCGGGATTGCCGTTTTGGCCTCCTTTATATAAATGTATCTAGCCGCTCGGTTCGGCGTGCCATTGGCCCTGGATTACGGTGAAACCTTCCATTACTTTTTCAAATTCGGGCTTCGGCATCGGCAGTGGGCTGGCGAGCGCTGCGAATACCGCGGGGTTTTGACAGATTGTCCGTGCACCTGAGGCTTTTCATAGTGCATCTATTTCGCACCACCCGCGGTAGTGTACGATTACAATTGCGCCCCGGATCGCTGAAGGCCGGGCGCTTGAGCAGCGAGGAGAAATGTCGATGAAATTGGCGAGAGCAGGGTTGCTTTTCACGCTGGCGTCGGTGGCGGCCTGGGCCCAGGTCAATGTGGGCGAACAGAAGCCCGAAGCCAGCCTGCCCTTCACGATGACCACGGTGACCACATTTAAACTGCCCTGGCGGCTGGCCTTCCTGCCGGATGGCCGCATGCTGATCACCGAAAAGGTCGGGCCGGTTTGGTTGGTGTCCCAGCAGGGAGAGAAGATCCAGGTGGAAAATACGCCCCCGGTCTTTTTTCAGGGCCAGAACGGCATGCACGGCGTGTTCCTCTCGCCGCATTACGCCACCGACCACAGCATCTATCTCACCTATGCAGAGCCGGGTGATTATGGCGGAGGCCTGGCGCTCGCGCGAGCCAAGCTGAGCCTAATCCAGAGCCAGATCGGGCTAGCTACCGCCAGCTCGGCTAAACTCGAAAACTTCGAGGTGCTGTGGCGCCAGATGCCCAAGGGCAAGGGCGGGCAGGAGGGCGCGCAGATCGCCTTCTCACCCGACGGCAAGTATCTGTTCCTCGCGGTTGGCGACCGCCAGCGCATGACCCCGGCCCAGGATCCAGATCAGCCCGAAGGCAAGATCCTGCGCCTGACGCTGGACGGCAAACCAGCCCCCGACAATCCCAATCACGGCAAGACCGGCGCTGCCAGCATTCCCCTGATCGATCCACCGCGTGACACGGAAGCCGCGAAGACCGCGACGGTGGTAAGCACCTATAACTTTTCCGGCCCCAATTTGACGCCGGCTGAAACCTGGGCCAGCGGCGTTCGCACGCCCTACGGCCTGGCTTTTTCGCCCAGCGGCGAATTGTGGGAGGTGGAGCATGGCCCGCGCGGCGGCGACGAACTGAACCTGATCGAGCGGGGCAAGAATTACGGCTGGCCGCTGGTCTCCTATGGGAACAACTATAACGGCGTCCCCATTCCCAGGCCCGACACGCAGCCCGACCTGGCGAAGCCGGTGCTCTATTGGGCGCCGGTGATCGCGCCGGGCAATCTGATGTTCTACAGGGGCACCAAGACCTTCCCGCAGTGGAACGGCAGCGGCTTCGTCAGCGGCCTCGCGACCAAAACGCTCAACCGCATCATCTTTGACGGCCACGGTGGCGCCAAGTCCGCCGAGCGCTGGGATGTGGGTCATCGCATCCGCGATGTGGAACAAGGTCCCGATGGCTCGCTGTGGATGCTCGAAGACGCCAATCCCGGCGCGCTCATCCATGTGACGCCCAAGTGATCACTTCGCTGGCGAGTGCAGTCCGGGCTAGAAAGATACTTTAGCTGATCTCAACCGAATGAGATGCCGGCACTCGTCGGAGCGCGCAGAAAGCGAAGCGAGTTTGTTGATTGGATGGTGCACGGTGACTGTGTAGTTTGAGCGCTTCCCAACCAAGCGGCGGCCGCGGCGTACGTCAGCGGATCGAAGCCGACCGCGGTCCTGATCACTACCCAGCTTCCTTGAACGCGGTTCTGGAAACTTCCGGCGCGCGGCGGCCCGTCAGAGCAGGTGAGTGGCGTGAGGCCCAGCTCTTAGAGAGCGACGGTTCGGCGATTGTTACAATCGCGAAATGAGACGGCTCGGCATAGCGCTGCTCGTTATAGCCCTGGTCAGAGTTGCCGCGGCGCAAACCGGCTCAGTCCGCCCGGGGGATTTGCTGCCGCCCTGGTCGCCCGGCACGCTGGACATCCATCAGATCGCGAACGGGGGCGGTAACGCCGCGTTCATGATGTTTCCAGATGGGACCACGCTGCTTCTCGACGCAGGCGATGCGGAACTGCGGCCAGACGGTTCGCGGACGGCCGCACAATTGATCGCGCGATACATCCGGCATATGGCGGGGTCCGACGCGCGGCTCGACTATGCGGTGATCACGCACTTTCATCCCGATCACATGGGGGCGATCACGGGTTCCGAGCCGCTCTCGACGCACGGCGATTATCGTCTGCGCGGTATTACCGAGCTCGGCGAAACGTTACCCATCGCGCGTCTGGTTGATCGCGGTTGGCCGGATTACCAGTATCTGCCGCCGCCCGCCAACGATCGGACATTCGCGAACTATCGGCGGTTCGTTGGCGAGAACACAGCGGCAGGACGGTTCACGATGATCGGAGCGCAGGCGGGAAGCACGAGTCAGATCACGCCGGTTCGCAGGCCCGATCCCCAGCTCCCGTTCGAAGTGCGAATCGTCGCCGTCAACGATCGGGTGTGGACTGGAAAGGGCAACGAGACCAAGGTGCGATTTCCGGCGCTCGACTCGATTCCGCTGCGCGAAGATTGGCCCAACGAGAACATGTGCAGTGTCGCGATCCGGATCAGGTATGGCCGATTCGACTACTTCACGGGCGGTGACATGGCCGGCTATCCAGTGCCCGGGGCGGCGGCATGGCACGACGAGGAGACCGATGTCGCACGAGCTATCGGCCCGACCGATGTCCAGGTGGTGAATCACCATGGCTCGCTGGAAGTAGAGAACCCGTTTTGGCTGGCGACCTTGCGTTCGCGCGTGATGATCCTGCCGGCGTGGGCGGCCACTCATCCGTCGCCGGATGTTCTCAAGCGAATGCTGTCGCCGCGCATCTATCCGGACCGGCGCGATATCTTCGTGACGCTGTTGCGCGATGCAACCAAGGCGGCGATTGGCGAGCGCGCCGCGCAGGTTGCCTCCGATCACGGGCATATCGTCGTTCGGGTGGAGCCAGGTGGCGCCCGGTACTGGGTGCTGGTGCTGGATGATGCGGCCGAGAGCTATCGCGTAACTTCAGTGCATGGGCCTTATGAGTCCGAGTAGCCGGCAGTCACGCGTGGCGGCGGCGCGCACTGCGCCGGGCTGACGGACAGCCCGCGATTGGCTTTGAGGAGTCAAGGTTCTTTGCGAGGATAACGCCGGCACTGGATCAGGACACGACGTTCCGTCACGCGGCCGAGCAGGTTTAGCCGAAGCAGGCGAACGGTGGCTGCGCCGACGGAGGTGAGAGGAATGATCTCTCCGGCCTCGAGCCGGAAATGGTCCAGCCACCGATCTTTCCTCGGATGGAAGAGCGGGCTGACGCGATCCGGTTCGAAACCCAAGCTGGCGATGTCGGAACCCTTCCAGGCGTTGCAGCGGATGCACGCGAATGCGAGATTGTCAGGCGAGGAACTCCCGCCGTGCTTGCGGCTGATGATGTGATCGATTTGATGCGGGGTGAAGGAGTCTTCTTCATGGAGGAGGCAATATTCGCAACGACGAGCTGCTCGACTGGAGACGAGCAATCGCACATCGGCGGGGATTTCAGCGCGCATGAGCGGCGGTTACGACCGGAGACGGACTTGCGCTCGCGCCTTGGCCATGATCATGAGGTGTTCGAGCCGCAAGTATTCCTCGAGTTCCTCATTCTCGCTGGGCGTGATGGCGCCTTCGCCGCGGCGGTCGATCAATTCTCGGACGCGGGCCTGAGCTTGCTCGGACGGGCGGAAGTTGGCAATGGATTCAGCGGTGGTTCCCGCGGCGAGAAAATCAAGGATTTCGTCGACAGCCTGCGTCAGTGTCATCCTGCCCTTCATGATATCCTGCGCAGGGCTGTTATCGTCACCTGGAAATCCTCAGCGGAGCCTTCCGCTTTCTAAAGCCCGGAGAGCGGTGGCAATCGGAAGGCACAGACGGCGCGCCGGTCAACGGTGTGAGCAATCGTGAACGGCGGCCACCGAGGGATTACTACATAGGCGACCTGCTATGCTTCCATAGGACACTGGAACACTTCGTTCGCGCATGCCCAAGCAGAAGCCCTCGGCCGCTGAGCAGTCGCCGATGAGCGTCGAGCTGGTTGCTCGCCGCATTTATCGGATCCGGGGAGAGAGAGTTATGCTCGATTCCGACCTGGCGGAGCTATATCAGGTCGAAACGTACAATCTCAACAAGGCGGTGAAACGCAACCGCAATCGCTTTCCCGAGGACTTCATGTTTCAACTCACGAAGGAAGAGACCGAATCTTTGACATTCCAATTTGGAAGGTCAAAGGCGAGGGGCCGCGGCGGACGGCGCTACTTAACCTTACGCCTTCACCGAACACGGCGTCGCCATGCTCTCCTCGGTGCTCCACAGCGACCGCGCCGTCCAGATGAACATCCTCATCATCCGGGCCTTCGTGCAGATTCGCGAACTTCTGGCCACCAACAAAGATCTGGCCGCCCGCGTGGAGAAATTGGAAGCCGGCCAGAAGGAGCACGCCTCCATCATTGGTATCCTGGCAGAAGAAATCGACGAACTGAGGCTCCTGCCCGAACCGCCCAAGCGTCGCATCGGCTACAAGACTGAACCTTGACCACTGGAGGGCGATTGGAGACCTCCAAAACTGCCAAGTCCTAACCTGCTGATGCTAAAAGACCTAAGCCTCCTCGACTGCCGGCTTTCCGACCGGTCGGCAGGGTCAACCCGGTTACCGGCACCCCCGGAAACCCCTGTGCCTCTTTGCTTTCCGATACAAGCCCTTGTAACCTAACAGTTTGGCGGTACGCCTGTAAAGCGAAGGCAGGCGGCTGGCCTTTCGAGAGCCGCATGCTGGTTGAATTCGAGCAGATTCAAAGGGCGCAAGCCGGCGATGACGCCGCGTTCAATCAGGTAGTGGTTGCGTATCGGAAGAGGATTTTAGGAACGATTGCTCGATTGATCGGGCGGCCGGAAGATGTAGAAGATGTAGCGCAGGAAGTTTTCCTGCGGTTGTATTATTCGCTCGATCAGCTTCGGACCCCCGAGGTTTTCGAGCCGTGGTTGTACCGGCTGACGGTGAACGCTTCGTACGATTATCTGCGCAAGCAAAGGCGCAGGAACGAGGCGCGCATGTCGGACCTGAGCGAGCAGCAGGTCATGATGGCCGATGCAGCCGCCGGTGGCAAGGTTTCGACCGAAGAGCACCGGCAAAAACAGGTGAAGGATTTAGTGGATTCGCTCCTGGGAGCGGTTTCCGAGCAGGATAGAATCCTTCTGACCTTGAAAGAAGTGGAAGGGCTTTCGTTGAAAGAGCTTGAAAAGATTTACGCAGTGAACGAAAATGCTCTAAAGGTCCGGCTTTTTCGGGCCCGGCAGCGGGTCCTCAACGCTTACGAGGCGGCCAAGAAGGGCGCCGGGAGCAAGCCGGCCGAGCGAAAGTAGAATGATGCTAAAGTCGAGGAGGCGCCGACACCAGCATGGAACATTCAAATAACGGACTTCGAAACGACGATCTCGACGGTCTGTTTGCACAATACAAAGCTGCCTTGCCGGATCCGGAGGCGAGCGCGAACTTCATGCCCGAACTGTGGCGGAAGATCGAAGGCCGCCAGAGCGTTCTGGTTCGCGTCAAGCGGCTGACCCAGATATTCGTGGCCACCGCGGCAGCCATTTGCCTGCTGTTCGCCATCCTGCTCCAGGTCCCCAGCCGCACGGAGCTGCGCGGCAACTACGTGGACATCCTCGCGGAAGCCCAGCCCGCCGAGAACCTGGCCGCCATGGGGATCGTTCCGCGCGACAGCACAGAGGTGAACCTGAAGTGAAGCGCTGGAGCCTGCCGATCGCTCTGTATCTGTTCGTCGTGTTTGTCAGCGGCGCGGTGGTCGGCGCTCTCGGTTACCGCACCTACAATCCCCCTCCTTCTTCGTCCAACACAGTTCGAAACCCGAACCCCGAGGAATGGCGGCGGCAGTATTTGCAGGAACTGCGGACGCGCGTCAACATGACCGACGACCAGATCCAGAAAGTGGAAGGCATGCTCGACCAGACTCGCGCGAACTTCCGCGACGCCCGCACCAAGCACAATGACGCCGTCAAGCAAATCGGCGAGCAGTATCGCGAAATGGTCCGCTCCCTTCTCACGCCGGATCAAGTGCCCAAGTACGAACAATTCCGGCAGGAACGCGATCAGCGGATGAAGCAACAGCAACCCAAGCGCTAGACCGGGCTTCTTCCGATTCCCCATCTCCCGCATCACGCGAAAAGTCTGCCAACGTGCCGATTTTGGTTGACAAGCTCCCCGTTGCGATTTATCCTATGCATAGGAATGCGAGGTATTCGATGAACCTCCGAGGAACCTTGCCGACGTTGATCCTGGAAGCGATCGAGCGAGAACCGAACCACGGCTACAGCATTGCCCAGCGCATCAAGAAGCGCTCGCGGGGCGTATTGGACTTCAAAGAGGGCACGTTATATCCGGCGCTCCACAAGTTGGAGAATGAGGGGCTGGTGACCTCTTATGAGGGTGCCGAGAAAGGCCGGCCACGACGCTACTATCGGATCACGGAAGCGGGTCTCGCGGTATTGGCGAATGACCGGGCCGAATGGCGGAAGGTTTCCGGGGCAGTCAACTTAATCCTAGGGGAGGCGTGAGCGATGACCAATTTGAAGATGGAAAACAGCGCGGCTCTGGAGGCTTGGCTGAAACAGGCTACCCATCACCTGTCCGCCGCATCCGTTTCAAAGGTTCGGACCGAGATTCAAGAGCACTACGAATCGGCGCTCGAATACGCTCAGGGCGGTGGAGCAACCGCCGAAGAAGCAGACTGCGCGGCGGTAGCTGCCTTAGGCGATGCCAAGGCGGCGAGTCGGCAATATCGGAAGGTTCTGCTAACTTCCGGTGAAGCCAGGCTGCTGCGCGAAGCGAGTTGGGAAATCCGGGCCGTCTGCTCCCGGCCGTGGCTTCGTTGGCTCTTTTTGATTCCCGTTGCCGGGTTGTGTGCCGGCATCGCGTTCACCGAGCACGGTGAGACTCAAACAGGCTGGTTGCTCCTGTTGGGGATGGCGGGACTGAGTCTGCTCCTGGCAGCTCCGTTCCTGCCGATCTACACGCCGGCCCGGGGCCGCCTGTTCCGTTGCGTGAGGTGGGCCTGGCTGGTCGCCGTCCTGGCCTTGGCGTGCGGACCGAACTTCCTGGCTCAGTCCTGGATGTTCTTTGTCTTAGCCTGGCCGATCGCCTGGGTGGAATGGACGCAAATCTCGCTGCGGCGGAAACTTCCCGTGGCGGAGTGGCCCAAACAGTTGTATCTCTGAGGCCGGGGGCCGAACCCAGCAGTTTTAGCAGCCGAATCAAAGGTAAGCGATATAACACTGTAACCCTTATCTTGCTCCCTACGCCACTAAGGAGTAAACTATTTAAGGCTGTACAAGATCTAGACTTACGGGAGGCGATTCTAATGATGAATGCCAGGTTCCTGGGCGGGATGTGGCGCGGCGTTGGAACGAGCGTGCTGGCAATCGGCAGTTTCCTGATGTTGTCGGGTTTCTTGATGGCGGCGGAGCCGGGCGGAACGACCACTGGCGCGGCCACCAAAGTGGTGACCTTCACCAAGGACGTCGCACCGATTTTCCAGGCCAAGTGCGAAGAGTGCCACCGCAAGGATTCGATGGCTCCCATGTCGCTGGTGACCTACCAGGAATCGCGGCCCTGGGCGCGATCCATCAAAGAGCGCGTGGTGCAACATCAGATGCCGCCATGGCATCTCGACAAGACCGTCGGCATTCAAGAATTCGCCAACGATCGCTCCTTGAGCGACGAACAGATCGCCACCATCGTGAAATGGGTGGACTCCGGCGCGCCGCAGGGCGATCCGAAGGACATGCCCGCCGCCAAGCAGTGGCCCAGCAACGACGGCTGGCAGTTGGAAAAGCAATTCGGCCGCGCTCCGGACCTGGTGATCAAGTCGAAGGACTACTGGATGCCGGCCGTGGGCCAGGATCAGTGGTGGAAGCCGCTGACCGAGCTTCCGGAGATCACCGAGGCTCGCTGGGTGCGCGCGGTTGAGATGCGTCCCAGCACCACACCGGGCCGCAAGATCACGCACCACGCCATCGCTCATTTGCAGCAGAACGAGCGCAACAATCCTCTGGCGGGCGATGACAACGCCACCGCAGCCGCTGCCGGCGGAGGAATCCTGATGGAATGGGCCATCGGCAAGACTTATGATGTGTACCGTCCCAACACCGGCAAGCTCATCCTGCCGGGCGCCAGGATTTCGTGGGACATCCACACGCACGCCGTCGGCGAACCGATCACCGATCACGTCGAGCTGGCGGTCTGGCTGTATCCCAAGAACGAAGTTCCCAAGTACAGAACCTATCTGACGATGTTCAACGCCGCTCGCTCCGGAGCCGGCGAAGCTCTGGATATTCAACCCAACACGATCGCCGAGACGCAGGGTTTCCACGTCCTCAGGCAAGCGGCCCGGCTGGAGAATTTCCAACCGCACATGCATCTGCGCGGCAAGGCCATGTTGCTGGAAGCCATTCTTCCGGATGGCACGACGCAAACTTTGAGCTACGTCAACAATTTCAATTTCAACTGGATGAACAATTACATCTACACCGACGAGTCGGCGCCGGTGCTCCCGAAGGGCACCATCATCCATGTGACGGCGTGGCACGACAATACGACCGCTAAGGCGTCCAACCCGGATCCGAACCAGTGGGTGGGCTGGGGCGATCGCACGGTGGACGAGATGGCGCACGCCTGGGTCAACGTGACCTATATCAGCGACGAAGATTATAACGAGTGGGCGGCGAAGCATAAGCCGGCTCGCGGAGCCGGGCGCGGCCCGAATCGGGCAGCCGCAACTCCGCCCGCTCAGAACAACTAAGCAGCCTTTCAAGGAGCAGCGGGCAATTGAGCGCGCTGCTCCCTGTTCGTATTTCCGCCACAAGAGCGTTGGCATCTGACGCCGATGCGCGAGTTGACGAATTGTATCCGCGAGTCGTAGATTTTTTCCGGATGCGACTTCAACCTTACTATTCAGGAGTATTTTGAAAATGCAACGACAGCGTTGGTCCGTTGCCGGCCCGAGTGTCATAGTTCTGCTTGCCAGTGCGGCTTTGATCTGGGCGGCGCAGTTGCCCCTGGAGCCGGCCCACACCTCCGGGCAGAACATCACGCCCGCTTACGAAGGCTGGTACGCGAATAAAGACGGCAGCATAAATATTATGATGGGCTACTACAACCGGAACCTGAAAGAAGACATGGATATTCCGGTTGGCCCGAACAACCACATCGATCCCGGCGGGCCGGACCTCGGCCAGCCCACGCACTTCCTGCCCGGCCGGCAGTGGGGCGTGTTCACCATGACGGTCCCCAAGGATTTCGCTCCGAAGAAACTGGTCTGGACCATCGTCGCCAACGGCAAGCCCGCTGTCGTGCCAGCCAACCTGGACCCGGTCTACGTGGTCTCTCCGTTCATCGACGCCACCGACAATACGCCGCCGTTCCTCGCATTTTCCGCCGCCGGTCCCTTTACCCAAGGCCCTCCGCGCAAGATCGACGAAACGCTCAACGCGGTCGTAGGCGAACCCCTCAAGCTGGACGTATGGATCGCCGATGACGCCAAGGTGCCTCCGTCCGCGGCGGCAGGTGGCGGCGGAGGTGGACGCTTTGGAAGGGCCACCCCGGCGACGGTTACATGGGTCAAGTTCCGCGGCCCCGGCGACGTGAAGTTCGATAAGAACAAACCGCCGGTGGAAAAGGCCGAGTTCAAGGCTCCGCCGCCCGCGGTCTTCACCGGCACCGCTTCGACCACTGCGACCTTCAGCGCGCCGGGCGACTACCTGCTGGAAGTGGTGGGCAACGACATCTCCGGAGACGGCGGCCGCGGCTTCCAATGCTGCTGGACCACCGCGCAGGTGAAGGTCACCGTCAAGGGCGCAGCGGGCGCCAAGTAGCCAGCAGGATCGAACGCCGGCACCTCCGCCGGGCGATACACTTGAGTTGTCGTGTCATGACCATCCGGTACCTGGCCCTGGTTTGCTTCGCATCCGTTCTGGCGGCCGCGCCCGTCGACAACACGCTGGCACTGGGGCGCAGGGCGTTGCTCAATGACGGCGTCGCCACGGCCTGGAGACTCGCTCAACAAGCCCTGACGGAAGCCCCGCAGTCGGCCGCCGCTCACGAGTTCAGTGGAGAGGTCCTGTTCCGACGCGGCGAGTTCGCGCCAGCCGACCAGGCCTTCCAGTCGGCCTTGCAACTGGATCCCAACTTCGCTCTGGCCTGGTGGGGACGCGCACGAGTTGCCGATTGCAGCTCGATGCACAAGACCGCCGATCAGTTCATCCGGCGCGCACACCAACTGGACCCTCGCGATCCGCATGTCTTCGCCGACTGGGCCGCGCGGCTGCAAGGCCAGGATCGCTCGGACGCACTCCAGCAGTATGCCGCCATGGCCGGCGCAGGGCGGGGCCCCGCCGAGCTCAGCGATCTGATGCAGCGCATTCAACTCGAGCAGGCCATGCTGGGGCACGAGGTCATGCTGCTGGCCAGTCCCTATCAAAGCGCGGAGCTCCCGCTCACGGCCTTCGTCAGCGACGCGACGCACATGCGCAATTACGGCCTGGAGGTGGACCTGAACTCGACCAGGCTGCGACTGGTGCTGGATACCGGCGCTTCTGGAATCCTGATCTCGCGCAAGGCTGCGGAGAAGGCTGGAATCGGCAGACTCTCCGGCGCTACGATCCGGGGATTTGGCGACTCCACCAAGCTTTCGGGCGGATACCAGGGTGTCGCGCAGCGTGTCCGCGTCGGGGGGATCGAGTTTCACGACGCGGTCATCAGAGTTGCAGACCAGGACTCAGTCGGTAGCCAGGACGGATTGATTGGAACCAACGTGTTCTCCGACTTCCTGGTCGCGGTCGATTTTGCCGGAAGGAAACTGCGGCTGAATCCCCTGCCCGATTACCATCCGAGCGGCCAGGATCCCCACGATCGCACGGTGGTCGCAGCCATGCGGAACTATACGCCCGTATTCCGATTCGGCCATCTGCTCGCGATCCCGACGCGCGTGAGCACTTCGCGCGAAGTCCTGTTCATCATCGACAGTGGATCCGCGACAACGCTGATCTCGTCCGACCTGGCGGCGTCGGTGACTAAGGTAGATCGCGACAAGCGGACGGGGATCTCGGGGCTAAGCGGCAAGGTCTCGGACATCTATCAGACTGGCGACCTGTTTCTGGAATTCGCCGGATTCCGCCAGAAGAACCTGGGGATGACCGCGTTTGACATGTGGGAACAGAGCCGCCAACTGGGCTTCGAAGTTTCCGGGTTCCTGGGTCTGCCGCTGCTCGAGCTGTTCACGCTGACCATCGACTACCGCGACGGCCTGGTGAACTTCGAGCGCCAGGAACGCTGAGCTAAAGAATATCTGGTGCGGATGAGAGGACTTGAACCTCCACTCCCTTGCGAGAACTAGAACCTGAATCTAGCGCGTCTGCCAATTCCGCCACATCCGCACTGCGGTGGGAACCGATACTATTTTCGAGGAGGGCGGCGTCGAGTGTCAACTCGCGGTTGGGCGGTGGTGGAGCGGCGCTCTTCCGACTGTGGAGGCTTGCGCGCGCGCGCGGCCAGCACCAGGCGCATCACGCGCTGCTCGATCTGGTCGCGCACCTCGCGGTAAACTTCCTCGGATTCGCCGATCGGATCGCGCACCTGCCACTCTTCCACGCGCGCCCCAAGTTCGCGCGGAACCGGTTTGCCGGACATGTTGACGACCAGATCGAAGCTGCCTTTCAGCATGTCCATCCTTTTTGGGTATACGTGGCCGACGTCGATATTTTTCTCCAGCATGACCTTGTGGGTCAGCGGTGCAACCGAGAGTGCCGGAGAGATGCCGGCGCTGGCTGCCACCAGCACGTCGGAACCGTAGGCGCGGGCGAAACCCTCGGCCATGGGGCTGCGGCAGCTATTGCCGATGCATAAGAATAAGACCCGAGTCGGTTTCACCTAACTCTAGTTTAATGGACCTGATTCAAATCTCGCGCTCACTAAGGTATTTTATTTAAAAAAATCCGATGAACCCGCGAGTCGTCGGTCAACTCGGGATGAAAAGTCGCCACCAAATGGCGGCCTTGCTCGACCAATACCGGATCGCCCTGGTAGCTGGCCAACACTTTGGCGTCGCCTCCGACGCGGCGAATGATGGGAGCGCGGATGAAGACCGCTTCCAGATCTCCCTCCAGCGCCTGCGGCTGAAGTCGCGCGATGCGGCTGTCGAGCTGGCGGCCATAAGCGTTGCGCTCGATGCTGATGTCCATGAGGCCCAGCGACGGCTGCGGCGGGTTAGCGACTTCCGAGGCCAGCAGGATGGCGCCCGCACAGGTTCCGAAGATGGGACGGCGCCGGCCGAACTCGCGCAGCGGCTCGACCAGGTGCTCCTCGTTGATCAGCTTCCACATGGTGGTGCTCTCGCCGCCGGGCATCACCAGCCCGTCGAGTTCGTCGAGGTCGGCGGCCGAGCGCACTTCGACGGCTTCGGCGCCGGCGCGCCGCAAGGCTCTTTCGTGCGCCTCGAAATCGCCCTGCAGCGCCAGCACACCGATTTTCTTTCGACCCGCGACCGCCCCGGGCACTACCAGCCTCGCGTCTGCAGCAGCTCCGATTCGGGGAGCTTGGCGATGTCGAGGCCGAACATGGCGGCGCCCAGTTCTTCGCTGGCCTCGAGCAGCTTGGCCGGATCGTTATAGTAGGTGGCGGCCTTGACGATGGCGCGGGCGCGCGCTTCCGGATCGGATGACTTGAAGATGCCCGATCCGACGAACACCGCTTCGGCGCCAAGCTGCATCACCAGCGCCGCGTCGGCCGGAGTGGCGATGCCGCCCGCCGAGAAATTGGGCACCGGGAGCTTGCCGTGCTGGGCGACATACTGGATCAGCTCGAGCGGCGCCTGATGTTTCTTCGATTCGGCCACCAGCTCTTCGTGTCCCAGGACGGTGAGCTGCTTCATCTCTTTCACGATGGTGCGGATGTGGCGAACCGCCTCGACGATGTTGCCGGAGCCCGCCTCGCCCTTGGTCCGGATCATGGCCGCGCCCTCGGCGATGCGGCGCAGCGCCTCGCCCAGATTGCGCGCGCCGCAGACGAACGGCACTCTGAAATCGCGCTTGTCGATGTGGTGTTCTTCGTCGGCGGGCGTGAGCACTTCGCTCTCGTCGATGTAGTCGACTTCCAGCGCCTCCAGGATGCGGGCTTCCATGAAGTGGCCGATGCGCGCTTTGGCCATCACGGGAATGCTGACCTGCTGCATGATCTCGCGCATCTTCGCGATGGGCGCCATGCGGGCGACGCCGCCTTCCTTGCGGATATCGGCGGGCACGCGTTCCAGCGCCATCACCGCGCAGGCGCCGGCCTTTTCGGCGATCACCGCCTGCTCCGCGTTGGTCACATCCATAATCACGCCGCCCTTCAGCATTTCGGCCAGACCGACTTTCAGGCGGAATTTGTCGTCGAGGTACATGCAAGGTTCTCCTAAACCATTTTTCTGACTTAAACCATGGCCGGAGCTTCGGTGAGCGGCGAATGCGCCCGCACGCGCTCCAGTTCATTTTGAAAAATACGACCGAGTATCGCGATTCCGGACCGGATCTGGTCCGGCGCCATACCGGCAAAACTGATGCGAAGACTGTTGGCTTCGGGGTGCGTTACGGCGAAAAACCTGCCGGGCAGATAGGTGACGCCTTCGCGTTCGGCCCGCGCGAGCAGCTCGCCTGCGTCCAGGGCCTCGGGCAATCGAATCCACAGGCTCATCCCGCCGCGGGGGCGCGTGAATTCCACTGCGGGCGGCAGGTGTTTCTCGCAGGCGGCGAGCACGGCATGCAAACGCTCGCGGCCGGATGCGAGCATGCGCCGGCGATGTTGCTCCAGGCGGCCCGACTGGGCGAAGCGCAGCAGAATGGCTTGGGAAAGCTGATCGGTGTGCAGATCGCTCCACTGCTTGGCTTCGGTGAGTTTCTCGATGAGCGGCCGCGGGCCGATGACCCAGCCGACGCGCAGTCCGGGAAACGCGATTTTCGAGAAGCTGCGCAGCAGGATGGTGTCGCCGGTTTCGTCCAGTTGCTTGATGGAGGGAATCGGTTCGCCTTCGTAGGCCAGCGCGCCGTAGATGTCGTTTTCGACCAGGATCACGCCGGCGGCCTGCGTGATGCGCAATAGCGATTTGCGCGCGGCCAGCGGAAGCGTGGCGCCGGTGGGGTTTTGGAAATTGGACGTGACGGCCAGCAGGCGCGGGCGTTCGTGTTCGAGGATGCGTTCGAGCGCTTCGAGATCGAGACCGTTGCGGCCGATGGGAACGCCGATCAGCCGCGCGCCGGATCGCTCAAACGCGGCCCGCATTCCGGGATAGACCGGATCTTCGAGCAGCACCGTTTCTCCGTGCCGCACCAGCGTGCTCTGGAGCAGGCTGAAGGCTTGCTGGCATCCGCTGGTGATGAGGATGTCGTCGGAATCGCGCGCGACTCCTTCGGTGCGGGCCAGCTCGTGCAGGTAGCGGCGCAGCGGAGGATAGCCTGACGGCGATCCCAGTTGCAGGATGGTCTGCGCTTCCGGGCCGTGAATCACTTCCTCGCAGGTGACGCGGAATTCTTCGAGCGGAAACAGCAGTTCGGAAGGACGCGAACTGGAGAAGCTGGCGAGCGGCGTGGAGGCGGGAGCGGCGGGCGTGGATGCGGCGGAGCCTGCCAGCGCTTCGCGCCAGTTCACGCGATTTTTCAGAGTCCCGGAGCGAGTGACGAAGCTGCCGCGGCCGACGTGGCCGCTGATGAGGCCCTCGGATTCGAGCAGCTCATAGGCGGCGGAGACGGTGGTGCGGTTCAGTCCAAGCTGGCCAGCCAATTCGCGAGTGGCGGGGAGCCGGCTTCCGTCCGCCAGACGGCCAGACTCGATTAATTCCTTTATATTTGCGTGCAACTGGCGATAGAGCGGAGCTTCAAGTTCGGGATTGAGCGTCGCGATCGGAAGCATGCCAATTCATGACAACCATACCATATTGGTTGACCCAAGGCAAGGGTAGTGGGTCAGTTTGAAAGCGACGCCGGTCGCCAGCGCACCCGCTCCTTCTCGCTTACTACAATTCGAAGTAGATGTCTTTAGGGATGAGATCACGAAGGATTTTCGTCCGCCGTTGCGACGCCAAGGAATGCTTTCGGATGTGTGTTCCCTGGAAATTCAGAAGCTCGTGGCCTTTCGTTAAGTAATAACGGATCATTGCACGTTCGATGACTGGCAGCAAATGTTGACGCTGCCCCGGTCTGGCCTTGAATTCACCGGCAACCACATAACGCGGCCCGATGGCGGCGTTTTCAATACCCTTCATCAACTTCACGGCATTCATCTGAGTCTTGATCCTGCCTCTAAGTCCGCCGGCTTTGCCGACATATAGTGCTTCAGCAGCGTCGCCAAAAGCTCTGAAGAAAATGTAGATACCCGGACCTGTGGGAATGGCGTCGAGGTTCACTTCGTAGATCCCGTTCGCCTGCGATTGCGCGAGGGGAAGCGGATCGCCCCATTCGAGACTGAAGTCCATGACCAGTAATAATATCGCCGGGAGCAAGCAGCGCGCAGCGGCGGGTAGTCTTTTTCTTCCAAATAGGATCCTCTGGCCTTCTTCCGGCGTCAGATCTGGATTTTCGCTTTCCTTCGAGAATGCTTTAGTCAGCCGCGTGAATCGGCGCATCTGCATCCGCATTCATGATCCGTCCTTGGCGCTTAGCGGGTAGACTCTAGCATGATCTGATAGGCAAGCGCGTTTGGATCGCGCGGGCCGCTGTCTGAGCGGTCAGGCATGGCCGATTCCAGTCTGACAGCCTACGCATCCTGTCAAGATCCTATTTCAAGCCGACCCGCTACAGGTCACGTGTCCCACGGCTTGGCTTCAAGAAATCGCCTCGACGTTAGGATCGCGATTCCTCGATACGGATGGAGCTTCAACAGATGACCGTCGGCATCCAAGGCGCATTCCAAAATGCGGTTGTCATCGGTATCGACGCAATCGGTCACGGTTTGCTGTGGCGTCACCGAATGAGCCAACGACCAGAGATAGTTGGTCGCATCTCTGACGCGCTGTTGCGGCCAAGAAACTTCTCGACAAGAATGCCCTCCACTTCGGCCTTGATCGGATCGGAAATCGAAACCTCGAACGCCCCGGCCTCCGCGGTTTCGATAACGGTGCGCGGATTCAATCATCTGGGCTGGTGCTTGCGGATGCGCGCGGCATGGATGGCGCTAACGACTTCCTGCTCGGTTCGGACTCCGGCAGTCGCGGCGGATTTGCGGCCATAGGCGTTCATTTCGTCCCACCAGCGGTGGCGCTCATACTGCCGAAGGGCTTCGCGGATCAGTTCGCTCATGGTTCGATTTTCCTTCTTGGCCAGTTTTTCGGCGCGCGTCAGTATTTCCGGAGGCAGCGTGATGGACAGGGTCCGTGTCGTTCTCATGACTTCTCGCGCGGTGAAGTGCTGCAGCCAATAGATTCGCCGCCTAAGTAATATGCGCGCCGGACGTCAGCACATAGACGACGTACAGGGATTGCGAGGCGGCCATGAACAAGCGGTTTCGCTTGGTGCCGCCGAAGCAGACGTTGGCGCAGGTCTCAGGCAGGCGGATCATGCCGATGCGCTCGCCGCCCGGATTGATCACCTGCACGCCCGGGCGCGCTCCTCCCCAAACGTTTCCATCCACGTCGCAGCGGATGCCGTCGGCGAAGGTGGGGGCGCCGGTGCCGGGGACATCCAACTGGATGAAACGTTTTCCGTTGCGGATGGTTTTGCCGTCCAGGTCGTAAACCCGGATCTCGCGGCCCGTGCCGGTGTCGCAGATGTACACCTTCTTATAGTCGGGCGAAAAGCAGATGCCGTTGGGACCGTTCATCTCGTCGGTGAGCTTGTCCATCTGTCCGGTCTTTGAATCCACGCGGTAGACCGCTTCCTTGAGTTCCTTGTCGGCCTTGAAGCCCTCGTAGTTTCCGTTGATGCCGTAGGTCGGGTCGGTGAACCAGATGCTGCCGTCCGGATGCACCACGATGTCGTTGGGCGAATTCAGGCGCTTGCCTTCGAACTTCTCAGCGATCACCGTGAGGGTCCCGTTAGGTTCGTAGCGGACCACGCGGCGGCCGCCGTGCTCGCAGGAAAGCTGGCGGCCTTCGAAATCGAAGGTGTTGCCGTTGCTGTAACCGGACGGGTTGTGGAACACGGTGATGTGCCCGTCCTCTTCGAGCCAGCGCATCTGGACGTTGTTGGGAATGTCGCTCCAGACCAGATAGCGACCCACGCCGTTCCAGGCCGGACCTTCGGACCACAGCGTGCCGGTGTGAAGCCGCTTGATGACGGTGTTCGACACCATGTAGCGGCGGAAGCGCGGATCGAGCGCGACGATGTCGGGGTCCGGGTACTGCACGGGCTGCTGGCCGGACCAGTCGCGCGGAGTCGGGTTGGGCGAAATAGGAGCGCGCTGCGCGGGCGGTTGCGCGGCGACCGGCAGCGCGGCTGCGGCGCCTAGAGCGGCGGCCAGGAAGGACCGGCGGTCGCAGCGTAGTTTCGGAGCTTGGGTGTAGGTGGGTTGCGGCATATCAGTTATCTATACCGCAAATCGGAGCTTAAAGTGCGTTCACACGAGTGTGAACGCGGCACGCAGGCGTGCGTGCGCCACATTCAGGTCAGCTCGACGGGCGGATATTCTCGCAGGGCTCCCCAACCGCAGACGGCGGGAGTCCAATCGCAGGGAGTGGAGCGCCGGCAGGCTGCCGCGATTTTTTCGAGCACCTCGCGAAAGACGATGGGCTTCGAGATGTAGTCGTCCATGCCCGCAGCCAGGCATCTTTCACGATCGCCCGACATAGTGCATGCGGTCAGCGCGATGATCGGGATGTGCCCTCCCGTGGCGCGCTCTCGCTCGCGAATCATTCTGGTAGTAGCGTAGCCGTCCAGTTGCGGCATCTGCACATCCATCAGGATCACGTCGAACCCGTCGTCCGCCAGCACCTCCAGCGCTTCGCGACCTGAGGATGCAATCTCGACCGCGTGGCCACGGCTACGCAACAACTGAGCAGCTACTTTCTGATTTACCGGATGGTCTTCCACCAGGAGGATTTTCAGGGGCCGAGTGCGTCTCATCACGTGCTCGGTTACTGCATTCAGTGGACCATTTAAAAAAAGAGCGCCGCGTCAAAGAGATGAAAGATCTCGAGCATGCTGACGCGGGTGTGTGACACCCAATCGCGCGGAAAATCACCTAGGGTCTTTGTCTAATCGCACGCACGGTACGCTGGTACTATGCCGACGCTTCCCGAACCCTGGCTGCGAGGACCAATGGCGGGCGTGCATCCGCTGGCCGCGCCCATTCTCTACACCTTCGAGCAGGCCCGCGAGGACCTGGCGGCGCACACCGCGGGACTGACCACGGAGCAAGTGTGGGCGGCGCCGTATGGTTTCGGCTCGCTGGGCTTCCACATCCGTCACATTGGCGGCAGCACCGACCGGCTGATGACTTACCTGCAAGGCCGCCAGCTTTCGGAGACGCAAATGGCGGCGCTGCGGTCGGAGCATGAGACGGGAGCGACGCGCGAGCAACTGCTGGCGGACATGGACGCCGCGTTTCGGCGCGCCGAAGCGGTGGTTCGCGCTCTCGATGAAGCGGCGCTCGCCGAGCCGCGCGAGATCGGACGGAAGCGTTTGCCGACCACGGTGATCGGGTTGCTGACTCACATCGCCGAGCACACCCAGCGGCACGTGGGACAGGCCATCAGCGCGGCGAAACTTGCTCGGGTTCAGTTACCAGCCGAATCGCGCAACACCTAGCTGATTAGCTTGGCTTGAGCTTCCGCCATGGTGGGGTAGGTGACCAGAATCTCGTCGACTCCGACCACTTTGAAAAGATCGTGCAGGCGTTTGGATGCGCCCACCAGGGCGTACTGGCGCTGGTTCTTCTGCGCCGAGGCGTGCAGGAACATGACCGCTCCCAAGGCGGCGGAGTCCATGAACGGTACCTCGCTCAGATCGACGATGGCCACCGGCTCGTTTAAGCTTCGTACCACCGACTGAAACTCGAAGACGCTGGGGAGTGTGAAGGGCCCGCTGAGGCGAACAATCTTGACTCCCTCGCGCGGTCCGGCGGTGGCTTCGATCTTCAGATCCATGTAGAGGAGTTTACTACGGACCGTTCGCGAACCACAAAGCGCGGCGGGATGCTGCGGGCCTCTGGATTCGCTACGCTAGTGACATGGGATCACCTGCAGTGGGGACGAAAGCGCCACAACTCTCTATTCGAACGCCGAATGGAGAGACCCAGGTGGTGACGCTCCAGCAGGACCACTATGACATCGGGCGAGCCGAGTCGAACGACCTTTCCTTTCGCGACGTCCTGGGATTGTCGCGAAAACATCTCGCGTTGGATCGCGATGGCGCCAACTGGACAGTCCGCGACCTGGGCAGCACTAACGGCACCTTCGTAAACGGAACTCAGATCACGGCGCCGCAAGTGCTGCGCCCCAGAGACCGGGTGACAGCCGGAGAGCTGACCTTGACGTTCTCGGAGGGCGCGGCGCCGGCTGCCCAGACGGTCATCTTCGTCGAGAAGCCACCCACTACTTCGGCCGAGACGACCATGACCACCAGCCTGGACGGCTTGCTCGCCGAGGAGGCTGAGAGCAGCGGAGGCGGGCACAACAAGGCGCTGATCCGCGCCGGCCGCGAGCTGGCCGGGCACATGCCGCTGGATAAGCTTTTCGATCTGATCATGGACCTCTCGGTGGAGGCGGTGGGCGCCTCGCGGGGCGTGCTGATGACGCTCGAAGACGGCGAGCTCCAGGTGCGCGCATCCAAAGGCGCGGGCATCCGCATCAGCTCGCATGTGCGCGACCTGGTGATCAACACCAAGCGCTCCTTGCTGGTTCACGACGCCCTGCGCGACCAGGCGCTGGGAGCGCGCATGAGCATCGTGCAGGATCAGATCCGCAGCATGCTGGCGGTGCCGCTGCAGACCGAGAAGCGCGTCATCGGGCTCATCTACCTGGATTCGCCTTTTCTGATCCGCGAATTCACCAAAGAGGACCTGAGCCTGCTCACCGTGATGGGAAACATCGCGGCCATCCGCATCGAGCATGCCCGGCTGGCGGAGATGGACCAGGCCGAGAAGCTGCGGGCCCAGGAAATGCAGCAGGCCGCCATGATCCAGCGGTCCATTCTGCCGAGCAACTTCCCGCCCTTTCCGGATCGCAAGGAGTTTGAACTGCACGCCGCCATGACGCCGGCGCGGGGCGTCGGAGGCGACCTGTTCGATTTCTTCCTGCTGGATGAGGATCACCTGGCTTTCGCGGTCGGCGACGTGAGCGGCAAGGGTGTGCCGGCGGCGCTCTTCATGGCGGTGGCGCGCACCTTGCTCCGCGCGACGGCGCCGCACCAGACGTCGCCGGCCGAGTGCATGCAGTACATGAATGCGTCGCTCGCGTCACAAAACGCGTCCGGCATGTTCGTGACCTTTTTCTACGGCGTGCTGGACACCCGCACCGGCGAAATGCAGTTCGCCAACGCGGGGCACAATCCGCCCTTGGTGTTTACCGCGGACGGCACGCTGCGAACTCTCGAGGACAAGGGTGGGCCGATGCTGGGGTTGTTTCCGAAGCTTACCTTTGAAATGGCGACCACCACGCTCGCGCCGGGAGAGGGCATCCTGGTGTTTACAGATGGCGTGACGGAAGCTCGCAATCCGGCCGACGAGTTTTTCGAGGACGAACGTCTGGAGGCGTATTTGAAGGCGCACGCGGCCGAACCGGTGGAGACGCTGGTGAGCGGACTGCACCGGTACCTGGAGGAGTTTGCGGCCGGCGCCCCCCAGGCCGACGACATCACCGCGCTGGCTTTGCGGTACCTCGGCCGGCATTAGAAGCTTGCTGAAAAACCATTTGGCACACCGCTCCCTGACGGTCATGGCTCGGTAAGCGGCGGAAAAACCATGTGGCACTCCGCTCCCCGGCGGAATTTTCGAGGGCTGCCCCACCGGCGGCGGTTCTGTCACATAATAGATACACCATCGGGAATCCCCCATGCTTTGCCCGGCGTGTAAGACCCCCGTGCCAACGAGCGCGCGTCAGTGCCCAAGTTGTGGAACAGCTACGGACGCCGACGACAAGACCGGGATCATAGCATCTCGTTCGCAGGCGCCGGTCTCGAGCGAGGGCATGCTGCAGCCAGGCAGTTCGTTCGGCGCGCGCTATCGCATCGAGTCGCTGCTGGGCGAGGGCGGCATGGGCTCCGTTTACAAGGCTTACGACGAGGAACTGGGGCGCACGGTAGCGCTCAAGCTGGTGCGGCCCGAGCTGGCCACCAGCCCGGGGATCATGCAGCGCTTCAAGCAGGAGCTGTTGCTAGCCAGCAAAATATCGCACAAGAACATTCTGCGCATCCACGATCTGGGCGACGTCGAAGGCGTCAAGTTCATCAGCATGGCCTTCGTGGAAGGCTCGGACCTGTTCAATCTGATCGAAGAGTCCGGCGGGCTTCCGCTGGACCGCGCTCTGAAATTCGCCAAGCAATTGTGCTCCGCTTTGGAAGCGGCGCACGCCGAGGGCGTGGTACACCGCGATTTGAAGCCGCAGAATATTTTGATCGACCGGGCGGACAATCTGTATGTCTCCGACTTCGGCCTGGCCAAGTCGCTCGAGCCCGAGGTCACCGCGATGACGCGCGTGGGCCAGGTTCTCGGCACACCCCGTTACATGTCGCCCGAGCAAGTAGAAGCCAAAGAGGTGGACAATCGCAGCGATCTGTATTCGCTGGGGCTCATCTTCTATGAAATGTTCACCGCGACGCTTCCCTTCCGGGCCGAGTCCACGCTGCAGTTGATGTACAAGCACGTCAATGAAGCGCCCGCGGATCCGCGGGTGGCGCGCCCGGACCTGCCGGCTTACATTTCCAACATCATCCTGAAGTGCCTGGAGAAGGACCCCGCCAAACGCTACCAGAGCGCTCGCGATATTCTCACCGACCTGGAGGCGCAAAACGCGCCGGCCGTGACTAAGCTGGACGCGTCCAGAAGCATCAGCATCCAGCTTCCCCGGCCGGAGCGTCCGGCCTGGTGGATCGCGGCGGGCGTCGTGGTGCTGCTGGCGGGGCTGGTGTTTCTGATTCCCGCCACGCGGCACCGGATTCTGCCCTCGCGCGGAGCCGCGGCCAAGGTGGGACAGGCGGCGATCACGCACTACGTCGCGGTGTTGCCCTTCCGCGTCACCAGCGACGAAGAGAACACCAGGTACGTAGCCGACGGTATCGTCGATTCGCTTTCGGCCAAGCTCGCGGGCCTGAGAAATGTGTACGTCGCACCCGCCAACGCCGTGAATGCCGCCGCGAAGCAGCGGGATCCCCAAAAAGTGGCGCACACCTTGGGCGTGAAACTGTTGCTGAGCGGCACCGTGACGACCGGAGCGAACAACGCCATCTCGATCACGGTCACACTGGACGACACCGTCAATCAAGGCCGGAACCTGCTGCACGAGAACTTTTCCGGCGTGCGCCAGGATCTGCTGACACTGGAAGATCAGATCTTCAGCAAAATCGCCAACACGCTCGAGATCAAGCAGACCAACGAGGAACTGGCGCGCAGCACGGCGCATCCGACCGAGAGCACCGGCGCGTACGACTTGTACTTGAAGGGCCGCAACCAGTGGCGCGGAGCGCAAAGCGCCAAGGAACTGCAGAGCGCGATGGGGCTATTCGAACAGGCCATCCAGCGCGATCCGCGATTCGCACTCGCCTATGCCGGCTTGGCGGACGCCGACCGCAGGATGTTCAACCAGACCAAGGATGGCGTCTGGACGCAGAAGGCCCTGGGCGCCGCGCAGCAGGCCGAAGCGATCAACGACAACCTGCCCGAGGTGCATTTCACGCTCGGCAGCATCTACACCGATACGGGAAGAACGGCCGAGGCCATCGCCGAGCTGCAACACGCGCTGCAGCTCGCTCCCAATTCCGATGAAGCGCTGCGCCGCCTGGGGACCGCGTACCTGAAAGCGGGCCGGCAGCAGGAAGCCATCGCGGCTTACACCAAGGCGACCCAGGTGAATCCGTACCTGTATACCAACTACAACCAACTGGGCAACGCGTATTTCGAACTCGGCCAGAATGACAAGGCGCTGGCGGCGTTCCAGAAGGTCACCGAGCTGGAGCCGGACCGCGGCGAAGGTTGGGCCAACCTGGGCGCGGTTTACTACCGGCAGGGAAAGTGGAACGACTGCATTCCCAAGTTTCAGAAGGCCATCGATCTGCAACCCAAGGCATCCTACTATGCCAACCTCGGCACCACTTACTTTTTCCTGAACCGCTACGACGAAGCGGTGAAGATGTTCGATAAGGCCGTGTCCATGGAGCCCAACAACGCCAGCTTCCACGTATATCTCGCGGACGCCTATCGCTGGGCCGGTCAGACCGCCAAGGCGAGCGCTACCTATGATGAGGCGATCAATCTCGCGTACAAGAGCATTCAGGTGGATCCGCGGAACGCCGAGGCGCTCGGCGATTTGGCGATCTCGTATGCCAAGAAGGGCGATTCCAAGCAAGCCCTGGACCGCATCGCCAGAGCGCGCGAGATCGATCAGAAAAACAACTGGCTGATGTACGAAGAGGCTACTGTTTATTCTCTGGCGGGAAAAACGGCGGACGCGTTGGCCAGCCTGAAACAGGCGCTCCAGAGCGGGTATTCTCTGGAGGAAGTGAAGGCCGATCCGGAGCTCCGGGGCCTAAGGGCCAGCCCGGAGTTCGCCAAGCTCGTGAGTGAGCTGCCCGCGAAATCCGGCCGATGAATTAAGTACTAGTAGTTTCAATTTACCCCGATACGACTTTTCGACTGGGCTAGAAGGACCTTCCCGGACTAGAATAGGAACAATTATGTTGAGCGGTAAGTTTTTCGGAGAGCGCTGGATGCTAACAGCTTGCCTGGTGGCAGGCGGTCTGATCGCGCTTCCTGCCATAACATTGGCGAGCACCGACCCGGGCATCACGATCGAGTCCAGTGACCCGCCTGATCCCATCTTTCTTGGTGGCATCACCAATGGCTTGGGCGGGGTTCAACTGACTGGCGACGCGGATGTTCTCTATCAGCTCGAAGATGATACGGGCATTATTACAAGCATCACCTTCGATGTGCAGATCAACAAAGATCTCTCGGTCCGCAAGGTCCTGCGCAATTTCTCATGCACGCAGCCGAGCGGCCAAGAATACTTCAAGCACTGCGATGTGACCTACGACCGCGACACCGGCATCCTGGAGTACTCGTTCTTCGGTGTAAAGCCCCCGGAAGGTGACGAGTTGTGCCCGCAACTGGACTGCGAGGTCGGCGAAAAAGAAGGCATCCCGCCGGGAGGTTCTTTCTTTATCGAGTTGACTGGCTGGACTTCGGGTCTTACGGTGGGCGACCCAGTCCAACTGTACATGGGCCTCCCGACGATCACGAGCGAATTTACCTCGACGGCGCCGGAGCCCTCAATGCTTTGGGGCCTCGGGCTCGGGTTGTTCCTCATCGCAGGCGTCGCAGAGGCTCGACGCCGCAAGCGGTCCCGCTCAGCGACTTTCGCCGAGAACGCGATCCGGTAGTCCGATTGCCCGGCGAGTCCCGGTTCCGCGCCCGAAGTTAACAAAATCCCCACGCCTCGATCAAAGTGAGTTAAGCTTAGTTTAGCTCCGCCCGGAGTCGCACGATAATCGAGCACCGAGTCCTTCTGTGCTCACAAGCCCCTCCAACGTTCAACTGCTGGGACCATCGCGCTTCAAAGGAGCCCCAACTAATGACAAGAGTAGTTCACGGACATTTCCCGCTTCGAGCGGCCGGCCAGACGCTTGCGTTGGCCATCATCTCAGTCGCGCTGGCCTGTGCGCAGCAGCTTAGCACCCAGAACCTGGCCAACATGGGCCAACAGATTTCGCCGCTAGCGCCGCACGGCGCCACGTTCAAGGCGATGAATCCAGGTCTCACCGACACGCCGGATTGGCTGGCCAGCCAGGCGGTCACCACCGTGGTGAGTCCCCTGCACGACACCCTGTTGGTTTTGACCAGCGGATTCAACCGCATCTACAAACCCGGGAGCCCGGTAACGCCGGGGCTGGCGGCATGGTATCTGCCGGACTCCAGCGAGTACGTGTTCATCTACGACATTTCAACGGCCACGCCGGCCCTCAAGCAAGTGCTGCCGATCCAATACAGCACCTACAACGGGATCGTCTTCGATCCAACCGGCCTGGCTTTTTACGTGGCCGGCGGCCCCGATGACATTGTCCACATAGTTACTCTGAACGCCAGCACCGGGACGTGGAGCGAGCTCGGGAATCCGCCGCTCGCCTTGGGCCACAATCACCAGGGCCTGGGCCTCAACGTCTTCACCAGCCCGAACAACGGAGCAGTCGCGATAAACAGCGAGGTGGGCGTGTTGCCGTGCGCCGCCGGGGTAGCTATTTCGAATGATGGCAACACCCTGGTGGTGGTGAATTACTACAACGACTCGATCACCGTGTTCAATAAACAGAACGGAAGCTACATCAACTGGTCGCCAGGGACCGAACTCGACCTGCGCCCCGGAAAGAGCGACCCCTCCATGGCGGGCGTGCCGGGCGGCGAGTATCCGTTCTGGGCGGTGGTGAAGGGCAACGGGTTGAGCGCGACAGCCTACGTATCCAGCGTTCGCGACCGCGAGATCGACGTTGTGGCGCTGGGCCGCGTGCCGGCCGTGGTGGCCCGCATCCCGGTGAAGGGCCAGCCCAACAAGATGACGCTGAACGCGGCCCAGTCGCTGCTGTATGTGGCCGACGACCAGGCGGATACGGTGGACGTGATCGACACCGCGACGAATGCCGTGGTCGAAACCATCCCGGTCATCACGCCGCTTTTGCCTGGCTGGCTGTCGGCATACAAGGGCGCGAACCCCAACAGCGTAACGCTCTCTCCGGATGAGAAACAAGTCTATGTGACCGACGGCAACCTGAACTGCGTCTCGGTGATAGCGCTGGGCGGAACCAACAGCGGCGACCACGTTGTTGGTCTGATCCCGACGGGCTGGTACCCGAACTCGACCAGCTTCAACTTGGATGGCAGCGCGGTGTACGCGGTCAACTCGAAGTCGCCGACCAGCGGAAACACCGGCTGGTGTTATGGCGGCTACGGGCCGCCGGATTCGCCGAATTGCGCCCCATCGAATCAGTACAATCCTCAGTTGACCAAAGCCGGTCTGCAGAGCTTCCCGCGCCCCAGCCCGGACCAGCTCACCACACTGACCGCGCAGGTAATCGCGAACAATCATTTCACCAGCACCGAGAGCGACAGCGACTCCGCGGTGATGGCGGCCGTGCGCAGCGGCATCCAGCACGTTATTTTCATACTCAAGGAAAACCGGACTTACGACCAGATCCTGGGGGACCTGAAAGGTCTGGACGGCAAACCGCTCGGCAATGGCGATCCTACACTGACTGAGTTTGGAGAGACCACCACGCCGAATTTGCATAACCTGGCGAGAACCTTCGTCACGCTCGATAACTTCCTGGACACCGCCGAAGTCAGCTACGACGGCTGGCTGTGGAGCACGGCGGCTCAAGCCCCCGACGTGGTGCAACGCCAATGGCCGATCACCTACGCGTACCGAGGCCTGGGCGTGGATTCCGAGGGTGCGAATCGCAGTGTGAACGTTGCCATTGCAAGCCTCGCCGACCGCCAGAAAGCCAATCCCTTCACACCGGACGATCCGGACCGGCTGCCGGGCCAAACCGACGTCGCCGCGCCGGATGGGCCGAACAATGAAATCAATACCGGCTACCTATGGGACTCCGCGCTGCGGGCGGGTCTCTCGGTTCGTAACTATGGCTTCTTCATCGACGGGACCCTCTACAACACACCCACCAACTACATTCCTCTGGCGCGCAACCCGTACGCGACCGGCACCATCCAGGCCTATCCCACCAATGTTGCCCTAGCCCCGTACACCGATCAGTACTTCCGCGGTTTCGACAACGCGTATCCGGATTTTTACCGTTACGCGGAGTGGGAGCGCGAGTTCGATTCCACTTACGCGGTCGACGGCCTGCCTGCGTTGAGCCTGGTTCGTTTCATGCACGATCACACCGGCAACTGGACTGCGGGCGCTACCGGCTTTCCGCAAGCCGCGATTGACGGCGTGAATACTCCGGAGCTGGAGGTAGCCGACAACGACTACGCGGTCGGCTTGCTGATTCAGAAAATCGCAGGCAGCCGGTACGCGAACAACACGCTGATCTTCGTGGTGGAGGACGACGCGCAGGATGGCGGCGATCACGTCGATTCGCACCGCAGCACTGCGTTCGTCGTGGGCGCCTACGTCAAGCAGGGCGCGGTGGTCTCCACCTCATACAACACCGTGAACTTCTTGCGCACGATCGAAGAGGTCCTGGGCCTCCCACCGATGAACCTCAACGACGCGGTGGCGCGTCCCATGGCCGACATCTTCGACACCACGCCCAGCCTGTGGAGCTTTGCGGCCGCTCCCTCGGGGCTGCTCTACAATACGCAACTGGTGCTGCCTCCGTTGCAGACCGGCGCGATCGTGCCAAAGCCGACGCACAATGCTAAGTATTGGGCCCGGGTCACGAAGGGAATGGACTTCACGGACGCGGATCGCGTCGATCCCGCCGCCTTCAACCGTGTTCTGTGGAAAGGGATGATGGGCAACAAGCCGTATCCCGCCGCGCTGTCCGCAAAGAACCTGAAGAAGAACCGCAAGGAGAACCGCGAGCGTGAGCGCGAGCGGCCATGACCGGCGTGAAGTGACAGCGACGAAGCAGTGGCACGCGGACGGGGGTTCGCCTCTGAAGGCGGATCTCCGGCCGCGCGCGATGAAAGCCCTTCAGGCGGCGCGGGAGGACCCAGGGACTGGGACCGTTGCCTGGGCCTGGCCCAGAACCTGCTGCGGGTGTCGCAACACCTGCCAGCTCTTCCAGAGAGCCTCAGCCCAAGTGTAGGAGCGATAGGACAGCCCATGCTCGGCGCAGAACGCTTGCACCGCCACGCTAACCTGGGGATAGTGGACGTGGCTGATATTCGGAAACAGGTGATGCTCAACCTGGTACTCCAGGCCGGAGCACAGGAACCTGCCCAGCAGGCCGGTCCGGAAACTCACCGTTCCTGCGGTCTGTACCTCGAAGAAATCGGCGGCGCGCCGGACTTCATCGGTGGTGCGCTGCGCCTCGGCCGGAAAATGTCCGGGGGCGAGGACGGCGTACATCGCATAGCCCAACAGAATGGCCCGCAGACCATAGAACGCCGCAACGGCCGGGAGCGGCCAGAACAGAAGCGGTACGCCAATCCAGAGCACGTAGTGCAGCACCAGAGCGCCGGCATCGATCCAGTGGGCTGACTTTCGCCTTTTCGGATGACGAAGCATTCCCAGCAGGTACACCCAGCCGGACATTTGAATGCTGATGCAGTTCACCGCGAGCGCCAACGGAAACAACCAGAATTGCAGGCGCCGGTGATAGAAACGACGGAAGCCGGAGCTGGCATGAACCTCGTTGGCGGTGATCGCGAACCAAGGTAACAAATCGGCATCGCTGTCCACTCCGACCACGTTCGGCGCCGGATGGTGCAGTACGACGTGCTTGTGCCACCAGAACGTAGCCGACAGGCCCACGAACATCGGATAGCCAAAATAACTCAGAGCCTCGTTGAGCCAGCGCTTGTCGCTGGTGCCGTAGTGTGTGGAGGTGTGCGTGTTGGTCCCGACGCCCATGCACCCGAAAGCCGAGATCAACAGCCCCAGCGCCTCCAGGGCCAGGTTGTGGCTGAGCATGAAAATGACCATGCCGGCCAGGGCAATGGTCACGTGGGCCAGCAGTTCGAATACGATTCGAGCCGTGGCTTTCCTGTCCCAGCCGCGCCGGCCGAATTCGTTGCGTAGTTCCCGAACTGCTTCTAAGGTCGTCATTTAGTTAATCTTGGGTGCTACCTCAGCGTAGCCCGGATTTGGCCGGGCGGTTGTAAGACTTACGTAATATCGATACGGACCGGCAAGGAGGCGGCCATCCGGTTAGAACCCCAACCTCAGCATGAACTGGACCTGGCGTGGCGTGCCGGTGCCGATCGGCGTGGTGTTGATGGTCGACTGAATCACGCCAAACTGGGACGGAACCGTGAAGTCGCCGATCGGGTCGCCGTACTGCGCGCGATTGAAGATGTTAAACGCCTCCACGCGAAATTCGAGGGCGGCTCGCTCGCGCCAGGTGACGCGCTTCGAAAGCCCGAGATCGAGCTGATAGAGCGAAGGCCCGCGCGCCAGGTTGCGCCCCGCGTTGCCCCACGTACCCGGCGCCGGGACACGGAAGGCGGCCGGATTGATCCACTGTGCCGGAGTGGATCCGCCCGGCGGGGTCAGAGAGACACCCGGAGTCAGATCGGGGCGCTGGGTCAGGTTGTATCCGCCGGGCACCGCCGAGGCAGCGCGGCTGATGGTGACGTTCACCGGACGCCCGCTGCGGGCCGTTCCGATGCCACTCAAAGACCAGCCGCCCAGGACGCTCCGCAGAGCGCCCGGTTTCGAGAAGAACGCCTTGCCGGCGCCGAAGGGCAGTTCGTACACCGAGTTGGCGGTGAAGAAATGCCGGATGTCGAACGAACTCGAGGCTCGTTCGCAAGCCCGGCAAAACACGTTCTCGGGCGTGGTGGCATCGGTCTCGCCGCCCCCCAGCGAGCCGTCGTTGATGGCGTGCGACCACATGTAGTTGGCCCCCAGCAGCCAGCCCGAATGCAGCGATCGCTGCGCCGAAAGTTGCAATGCGTGGAACGTGCTGTTGCTGTCGTTGGTGCGATATTCGACTTGGCCGAACTGCGGATGCGGCGCGAGCCCCGTGACCGGGTTGGGGACATTCGCGTAGGTGATGGTCTGCAGGTCGGTCCCTTTGTTACCGAAGTAGGAAATGGTTCCGATGAAGCGCAGAGGCAGCGCCTGCTGCAGCGAAAAACCCCACTCGGAGGCGTATTCGTCCTTGCGATTGCGGTTCTGCGCGCGCGGCGACAGAATGCCCGGAGCGGTGGCGAGAAACGGATCGATGGGAAAGGCGAGCCCGGGGATCTGCTGCGAATTGAGCGCATAGCGTGGAACGTCGTTGGACGCCGGAAGATTCTGATCTTCAAGCTGGCCGTCGCCGTGGTAAGTGCCGAAGCCCGCGCGAACCACGGTCTTGCCGCCAAATCGCTTCGGTGCCCACGCCACGCCTACTCGCGGATCGATGTCCTTGGTGCGCGGGTTCGAGAACTGCGCGCCGGGCTGGCAAAGGCCGCCGCAAGTGGCGAAGTCGAAGGGCACGGCGCGCCCGTCCGCCTCGTGAAATACGTTGAAGAAGGAGTAGCGGACACCCCAGTGGAAAGTCAGATTGGAGGCGGCTTTATAGTCGTCCTCGACGAATGCAAACACCTGGGTCTTGCGGAGGCGTTTGAGCGGCAGGGTGGCGGTCACGCTCGCCGAGTCGAGCGCGTTCGCGGCGAAGTTGTCGCGGCTGGTGTAGCTGAGCGTGCCATCGGCCGAGCTGGCCGGATCGGTCAGGATCCGGCGCACTTCGACACCGGTCTTGAGGGTGTGACGTCCGCGGGTGAACGACAGGTTGTCGATGATGGCGGCCGAAGTGTCGTCCTCCTCCCTGGTCCGGGCGCTGCTGACCGCGGTGAAACCGGTGACACGGAGGGTATAAGGAAGCGGCGTTATGTTGGACGTGCGCGAGAACACCTGGTTGAATCCGAGCCGCGTTTCATTCAGGGTGGACGGCGAGAGCACGCGCGTCAGCGTGAACACCCCGTTAAGGGGTCGCGTGTCGGTGACGGTGCGGTCGCGCAGGTTTGACAACGGAAGGTCGGTCACCGATTCGTCCGCGTTCACCCGCAGGAAGACGGTGGTCTGGTCGTTGAAGCGGTGGTCCAGCCGGAGCATGCCGGAGGTCTCGTCGGCGCGCTGCGGGCTGAGGCCGGCGAACAGGTCGGTGGCCGGATCGTTGGGCTGCTGGCGCACGCCGGCTGTCGGGAACGCGGCGATCAAAGGGGCCAGCGCGGGACTTTGGGCCAGCAGCGAAGCGCGGTACGATGCGCTGGGCACAAAACCCTGCAAGGCCTGGTCCAGGCGCTGGCTCAATCCTTCGAACGCGGTAAAGAAGAAGGTCTGGTTCTTCACGATCGGCCCGCCGAAATCCGCGCCGAATTGATTCAGCCGAAAAGGCTGCTTGCCGCTCGCGAACGGGTTGCGCGCGTCGAGCAGATCGTTGCGCAGGAACTCGAAAACACTGGCGTGAGCCTGATTGGTGCCCGCGGGCGATGCGAGCACGATCTGCGCGCCGGAGCCAATACCGGTCTCTGCCGAGAACAAAGTGGAGTCGACTTTGAACTCGGAGATCGCCGACGTCGGGATGGCGAGACGCACCGCCGTCTTTTGCGGCTGGTTGGAGATGCCGCCTGCGTCGACGCCATCCAGAGTGAAGTTGTTGTCGTCGCGTCCGTGCCCGGCGAAGCGGACGCTACGCTGATCCGACGTTCCCGGATCCACTGCACCGGCGATGAGCGGCAACATCGAGGCCCAGTTCCGTCCATTGAGGGGAAGCGAGCTGATCTGCCGCTGTTCGATGCGATCGCCGATGGCCGCGGATTCCTGGTCGACTTCGCTCAGCCGCGCGGCGACCGACACCTGTGCGGTCTGCTGAGCCAGCGACAGCGTGACGTCGAGAGTCCGGGTTTGCCCAACCGACAAGCGGATTCCCGACACGCGCGCCTCGCCAAACCCTGCACTGGAGATGACGGCCGAGTAGGTGCCGATCGGCAAGCCGGCGAGAAAGTAGACGCCGGAGGCGCCGGTACGGGTGCCGCGGACGAGTTTGGTCTCCGCCTGCTGTACCTCGACGGCGGCGCCGGGGATCGGCCGGCCCTGCGCATCCACCACGGTTCCCGTGATGCCGGCCTGTTCGCTCTGAGACTTCGCAGCAACGGCCATCACGAGCAGGAACAGAACTGTCAGCGCGGAGACTCTTAGCATAAGCTACCAAAGTACCTTCGAGTGGTTACAAAAGAATGAATCTGAGCGCCGGTGGAGCAGGCGTCCGCGCCGCGCGAGACATGCTCGAGGGCTCCGGCGCAGAACGAGCCAGAGCGGGACGATCGAGCACCTTAGTCTAGCATGAACGATGCTGCAACGCTGATCGAAGTCTTATCTCATGCAAGATGAGCCTGAAGCGGGAATCGGTTTCTCACACAAGATGAGCCTGAAGGGGCGATTGCGCATGCTGGGGATTGAAGATCAGCGTGCTAGAAGGACAACGATTGAGCCTGGAGCAGATCCGGGCATTTCTGGAAGGCAGTTCGGAGCTGCGTTTTCAAGCCAGCCATCGGCAAGAGCTGTATGCCTGGGTG
>JAIQFN010000006.1 GCA_020073265.1 Terriglobia bacterium
GTCGCGTCCGGCGATCTCGGCAAGAAGATCACGGTCGAGGCCAAGGGCGAGATCCTGTCGCTCAAGAACACGATCAACATCATGGTCGACCAGCTGAGCTCGTTCGCCGCCGAGGTCACCCGCGTCGCGCGCGAGGTCGGCACCGAGGGCGTGCTCGGCGGTCAGGCCGAGGTCGCCGACGTCTCGGGCGTGTGGCGCGAGCTGACCCAGAACGTCAACTCGATGGCGTCGAACCTGACCTCGCAGGTCCGCGCGATCGCCGACGTCACCACCGCGATCGCCGACGGCGACCTCAGCAAGAAGATCGGGGTGGAGGCCAAGGGTGAGATCCTGTTGCTCAAGAACACGATCAACACCACGGTCGACAAGCTCAACCGGTTCGCCGCCGAGGTCACCCGGGTCGCCCGCCTGGTCGGCACCGAGGGCACGCTCGGCGTCACCGCCGACGTCAAGGACGTGTCGGGGATCTGGAAGGAGCTGACCGACAACGTCAACCAGATGGCCAAGAACCTGACCAACCAGGTCCGCGACATCGCCGAGGTCACCACCGCGGTCGCCAACGGCCAGCTCGGCCGCAAGATCACGGTCGAGGCGCGCGGCGAGCTGGTCACGCTGAAGAACACGATCAACACCATGGTCGACCAGCTCAACGCGTTCGCGTCCGAGGTCACGCGCGTCGCGCGCGAGGTCGGCACCGAGGGCGTGCTCGGCGGCCAGGCCCAGGTCCGCGACGTGTCGGGGATCTGGAAGGAGCTGACCGACAACGTCAACTCGATGGCGTCGAACCTGACCAACCAGGTCCGCAACATCGCCGACGTCGCGCGCGCGGTCGCGGCCGGCGACCTGTCGCGCAAGATCACGGTCGACGCGCGCGGCGAGGTGCTCGACCTCAAGGCCACGCTCAACACGATGGTCGATCAGCTCAACAGCTTCGCGAGCGAGGTGACGCGGGTCGCCCGCGAGGTCGGCACCGAGGGCCGGCTCGGTGGCCAGGCCTCGGTCGAGGGCGTCCGCGGGACCTGGAAGGAGCTGACCGACAACGTCAACGGCATGGCGTCGAACCTGACCAACCAGGTCCGCGACATCGCCGAGGTCACGACGTCGGTCGCGCGCGGCGACCTGACCCGCAAGATCACGGTCGACGCCAAGGGCGAGATCCTCGAGCTCAAGAACACGGTCAACACCATGGTCGACCAGCTGAGCTCGTTCGCCGATCAGGTGACCCGGCTGGCGCGCGACGTCGGGATCGACGGCCGGCTCGGCGCCCAGGCCGACGTGCGCGGCGTGCTCGGCACCTGGCGCAACCTGACCGACGCGGTCAACTCGATGGCCGCCAACCTGACCGACCAGGTCCGCAACATCGCCAAGGTCGCGACCGCGATCGCCGCCGGCGACCTCCAGCAGAAGATCGTGGTCGACGCCAAGGGCGAGATCCTCGAGCTCAAGAACACGATCAACACCATGGTCGATCAGCTGAGCGCGTTCGCCGATCAGGTGACCCGGGTCGCCCGCGAGGTCGGCACCGAGGGCAAGCTCGGCGGCCAGGCCTCGGTCGAGGGCGTCCGCGGGACCTGGAAGGAGCTGACCGACAACGTCAACCAGATGGCGTCGAACCTGACCAACCAGGTCCGCGACATCTCGGCGGTCGCGACCGCGATCGCGCGCGGCGACATGACCCGCAAGATCTCGGTCGAGGTCCGCGGCGAGCTGCTCGACCTCAAGAACGTGATCAACACGATGGTCGACACCCTGAGCTCGTTCGCCGACGAGGTCACCCGGGTCGCGCGCGAGGTCGGCGTCGAGGGCAAGCTCGGCGGCCAGGCCGCGGTGCGCGGCGTCGCCGGCACCTGGAAGGAGCTGACCGACAACGTCAACCAGATGGCGTCGAACCTGACCAACCAGGTCCGCGACATCGCCGAGGTCACCACCGCGGTCGCCAACGGCGATCTGACCCGCAAGATCACGGTCGAGGTCCGCGGCGAGCTGCTCCAGCTCAAGAACACGATCAACACCATGGTCGACCAGCTCGGCTCGTTCGCGTCCGAGGTGACGCGGGTCGCCCGCGAGGTCGGCCTGGACGGCGTGCTCGGCGGCCAGGCCCAGGTCCGCGGGGTGTCCGGGACCTGGCGCGAGCTGACCGACAACGTCAACGTCATGGCGCGCAACCTGACCGAGCAGGTCCGCGGCATCGCGACCGTGGTCACCGCGGTCGCCAACGGCGACCTCGACCGCAAGCTGACGCTGACCGCGCGCGGCGAGCTCGCGACCCTGGTCGACACGATCAACAGCATGATCGACACGCTGTCGACGTTCGCCGAGCAGGTCACCGGCGTCGCGCGCGACGTCGGCGTCGAGGGCCGGCTCGGCGGTCAGGCCGACGTGCCGGGCGCCGCCGGCGTGTGGCGCGATCTGACCAACAACGTCAACGAGCTCGCCGGCAACCTGACCAGCCAGGTCCGCGCGATCCGCGACGTCGCGACCGCGGTGACCCAGGGCGACCTGACGCGGTCGATCACGGTCGAGGCGCGCGGCGAGATGGCGCAGCTCAAGGACACCGTCAACCAGATGATCCGGACCCTGGCGGAGACCACCAAGGTCAACCAGGAGCAGGACTGGCTCAAGACCAACGTGGCGCGGTTCACCCGGATGCTGCAGGGCCAGCGCGACCTGCTCGGCGTCGCCCGCCAGGTGCTCAACGAGCTCGCCCCGCTGGTCAACGCGCACCACGGCGCGTTCTACATGACCGAGGCGGCCACCGAGGGCTCCAACGACGGCAAGCAGCAGCTCCGGCTGTTCGCGTCGTACGCCTACCAGGAGCGCAAGTCGGTGTCCAACGTGTGGCGGTTCGGCGAGGGCCTGGTCGGCCAGGCGTCGGCTTTCCCGCCACCGGCTCCACGCGCCCGATGAACTTGCCGTCTTCGGTCAGGCCGCTGGTCCAGGTGTGGTTGTCAACGATGGGATATCCATTCAAATACTCGCCGGTCTCGCGATCCAGCACGAATGCGTAGCCGCCCTTGTTGATGTGCACCAGAAGCTTGCGCATGCGCCCGCGCACCTCGCGATCGATCAACAGGCACTCGTACGAGGAATCGAAATCCCAGACGTCTTTGGGAACCTCCTGGTGATACCACTTCAACTTGCCCGAGTCCGCATCCAGCGCCACCACGCTCGCGGTGTAGAGATTCGCTCCGTCTCCCTGGCCGGAAAAGCGCGGACCGGCATCGTTGTCGGCCGCGGCGTTCCCAACGCCCCAATACACCAGGTTCAGCGCCGGATCGAACGACCCGGTCATCCACGTCGCGCCGCCGCCGTACCGCCAGCTATCGCCTTTCCACGTCTCATTCCCTTTTTCGCCCGGCGCTGGAATGGTGTAGAAGCGCCACGCCACGCGTCCGGTCTTCATATTGACGGCCGTCAGGTAACCGCGATGCGCCGAATCGCCGCCCGCCCCGCCGACGATCACCTTGTCCTTCACCACCAGCGGCGCCGCGGTGATCGTGCATCCGCACTGCCGCGTGTCGTCCAGGTTCACCTTCCAGCCCTCTTCACCGGTCTTCTGATCGATCGCCACCAGGTAGTTGTCATACGTCGCCAGAAAAACGTAACCGCCGCCCACCGCGACGCCCCGGTTCTGCGGTCCGTAGGGCACCGTCCCGCGCGGCAGCGGATACTTGAATTGCCAGATCAGGCGGCCCGTGACCGCATCCAGCGCGAACACCTGGCTGCGCGACGTCGAAAGATACAACACGCCGCCGATGACGATGGGCGTCACTTGCAGGCCCATCTCGTAGTCGCCGGTTTGAAAGGCCCACACCGGCGCCAGCTTCTTCACGTTGTTCCGATTGATTTGATCGAGCGCGCTATAGCGCCAGGCAAGCTGCGTGCCGCCGTGGTACGTCCAATCTCCGCGCGAGGCCCCATCCTGCGCGTAAACCGCGCCGACCGCCACCAACAAAATCAGAGTTCGCATTGCGAACGATTATATATCGTCCGTCCGTGCTCTGATTGGCTCCGCCTAGGGCTTCCCCGACTTCTCCCGCGCCGGCAAAAACTCGTCCCCCGCGTGCCAGGTCGGTAGCCCATCCTGATTCGCCACCGTCGTCCCGATCAGAAATCCGAAGTGCGCCACCTGCTCCATCCCCGAGAAATCCCAATCGTCGTGATACTCGTCCGACGGCTGATGATAGTGCTTATCGTTGTAATCCTGGAAAATCTTTTCGCCAAAGTCGGCGGGCTTGCCGTAATACTCGGTGCCCTGGTTGATCGAAAACGCCGGCACGCCCGCATGCGCCAGCGAAAAGTGATCGGAACGGTAATAATGCCCCTGCTCGGGATGCGACTCCGCTTGGATCTTCAGCTCCATCCGGCGCGCCGCTTCCTGCACCACCGGCCACGCCGTCGTGCGCTCGGCACCCGTCACCGAAATATCCTTGGTCCGCCCGAACGGATAAAATCCGTCGAAGTTCAGATCCAGCGCCGTCTTCGCCAGCGGAATCACCGGATGCTCGGCGTAATACTCCGATCCGCGCAGCCCCGCCTCTTCCGCCGTAACCGCCGCGAACAGCGCCGTGCGCTTCGGCTTGTGCTCCAGCGCCTGCCAGGCCCGCGCCAGCTCCAGCAGAATGGCGCAGCCGGTGGCGTTGTCCACCGCGCCGTTGTAAATCGAATCGCCCTTCACCGCCGGCCCGATCCCCAGATGATCCCAGTGCGCGGTGAAAATCACCGCCTGCGATTCCAACGCCGGATCGCTCCCCGGAATCATCGCCACCACGTTGCGCGATTCGATCTGCCGGATGCGCGTGGGAATGTTGGCGCGAATGTGCAGCCCCAGCGGAATCGGCCGGAAATCGCGCGAATTCGCGGCGCTGAGCATCTCTTCCACCTTCTTCGATGACATCCCGAACAACCGCGCGCCCGCTGCCTCGCTCAACCAGCCGGCAAACGCCAGCGCGGGCTGCCCAGCGGCCAGCTTCAACTGCGGATCTTCCTTGCCCCACGAACTGCGCACCACGTCGTATCCATAACCGGCGGTCGGCGTGGTGTGAATGATGAGCACCCCTTTCGCGCCCCGCCGCGCGGCCTCTTCGTACTTGTAGGTCCAGCGACCGTAGTAAGTAAGCGCGCGCCCGCCGAAAAACTTCGGATCCTCCGAAGGCGGCTCGTTGGTGAACAGCACCAGCACCTTGCCTTTGACGTCCACGCCCTTGAAATCGTCCCAGTGGAACTCGGGCGCGGCGATCCCGTGTCCGACGAACACCGCCTCGGCGTCAAACTGATCCGCGGCCTGCTGCAGTTCGCTCACGCCGACGAAATCGTCCAGCCACTTGAACGCCACGGTCTGGCCCGCTCCCACGGCCGCCAGCGTGGCGCTCGGCTGCGTCGTCACGCCCACCATCGGCACACGCTGGAAGTAAGTGCCGCGATCGCCGGCCGGCTTAGCTCCGATCAGCTCGAATTGCGTGGCGATATATTCGGTCGCGAGCTTCTCACCGCGCGTCCCGACGCCGCGCCCCTCCAGCGAATCGCTGGAAAGAAACTTGACATGCGCCCGCAACCGCTCGCCCGAAATTTCCCCCGTCTGCGCAAACGCAACAGCGGCAATAGTGAGCACAAGGCAAATGTGGGGCAGCCATTCCTGGCTGCAGCCGGCTTTCAGCCGGGTTCTGATTTTGTCCATCATCCACTCTATTCTTCCCGCAAAGCCACCGTCGGATCAAGCAGCGCCGCCCGCCGCGCCGGCAGCCACGAAGACACCGCCGCAATCAGCAAGAACATCACCGTCATCCCCGCGAACGTCACCGGATCAGTCGGCCGCACCCCCACCAGCATCGTGGTCATCGCGCGCGTCATCCCGAGCGCCACCACCAATCCCACCCCAATCCCCGCCGCGCTCAACACCAGCCCCTGCCCGATCATGGCGCGGAAAATGCTCGCCGGCGCCGCTCCCAGCGCCATGCGCACTCCGATCTCCGCCGTCCGCTGCCGCACCGCCGCCGACAACACGCCATACAGCCCCACCGCCGCCAGCACCGCCGCGATCACCGCGAACACGCCGATCAGCACCAGCGCGAAACGCGTCTCGCCCTGGGCCTGGTCCACGAACTTCTGCATCGGCTGCATCTCCGACACCACCAGCCGCGCATCCAACTTCGCCACCTCCTGCCGGATCGCGGCGCCCAGCAGCGCCGGATCGCCCGAGGCCCGCACGGCCCAGCGACCCACCACGCCTTGTCCCATGTAAGCGTCCGTCAAGAACATCGCCTCGCGTCCCGGCCGCGCCAGCGAGCTGTGCCGCTGATGCGCCACCACGCCGATCACCTCGAACCACTCCGCTTCCGGCGTCCGCGCGCGAATCAGCAGCCGCTTCCCCACCGCCGCCTGATTCGGAAACGCCTTGGCCGCCAGATCCTCATCGATCACCACGCGCCGAATCTCCGGCCTGTTATCCGGCTCGCTGAATGTCCGCCCCGCGATCAAACGCGTCCGCAGCGTTTCGAAATAACCCGGCAGTATGAAATGAAAATCGCCCTCGTGAAATTTTCCAGGATTTCCCACCGCCTCTTCGGTCCCCCAGCGCCCGTACGCGATTCCGCCATCCAACGGCAGCGGCGCCGCCGCCGTCACCGCCTCGACGCCCGGCAATCCGCGCAGCCGTTCCCGAAGCTGCTGGATCAATACCGCTCGCTCCGGCCCATTTCCACGCAGCCCCGCGAGCAAGAAGGTCAATACGCCGCGCGCCTCGAATCCCGGATCCACGCGCTCCAGCGCCACTAGCGTCCGCAGCATCAAGCCCGACCCGATCAGCAGCACGAACGAGAGCGCCACTTCCGCGATCACCACGCCGTTGCGAGCCAGCCGGCCTCCCGCCAGTCCCGCCGTGCGACCGCTCGCGCGCAGCGCCTCCACCAGGTCCGGCCGCGAGGCGCACAACGCTGGAACGATCCCGAACATCGCAGCCGCCGCCACCGACGCCAGCACCGCGAACCCCAGCACCATCGGATCGATGGCCACCGCATCCAGCCGCGGCAAATCCTCCGGCCCCAGCAGCACCAGCAACTGAATTCCCCAGCGCGCCAGCAACAATCCCAGCGCCGCGCCGCCCGCCGCGATCAGCAGACTCTCGGCCAGCATCTGCCGGATCAGTCCCCAGCGGCTCGCGCCCAACGCCGACCGCACCGCCAGCTCCCGCGCCCGCCACGACGCCCGCACCAGCACCAGGTTCGCAACGTTGGCGCACGCGATCAGCAGCAGGAACATCACCGCGCCCATCAGCGCCACAATCGCCGGCCGCGCGTCCTTCACCAGGTCCTTGTGCATCGGTTCCACGCGGACGTAAAAACCCGAAGTCTGCTTGATCGGAAACTGCCGGCGCAGATCCGCCGCGATACCGTCCACCTGCACTTGGGCCTGCTCCACCGTGGCGTTCTTCTTCAACCGCCCCACCACGCGCAGGAAAACATCGTTGCGCGGTGCGTTCACGAAGTCCGCGCGCATCGCCGTCCAAACATCCGGCAGCCTTTCCACGTTTGTGCCCGGCGCAAACAACAGCTCGAAGCCGGGCTCCAGCACGCCCACCACTTGCCCGCGCCCGCCGCCCAGCTCGATGCTCTGGCCGATGATATGCGGATCGCCGCCGTAGCGCCGCTTCCAGATGCCGTAGCTCAGAATCGAGATCAACGGAAGCCGCGGAGGCGCGGGCGCATTGTTCGCCACGGCATTCGCGCCGCCCGCCTGCAGAGGAGCCGGCTGCGGCACTGCGTCTTTCTCCACGAAATCCCGGCCCAGCGCCACGCGCGCGCCCAGCAGCGAGAAAAAATTCGGCGTCACCGCACCCATGCGGACCATCTCCGGCTCTCCGCCCTCGCTCGCCAGCGGCTGCCGCCCCGTCGCCACCGCCGCCAGCCCCTCGAAAGCCGTCGCCTCCCGGCGCAGATCCGCGAAGTCCGGCGGCGAGAATGGAAAATCGCTGATGTTCCGGTTCCGCATGTCGCCCCACACCACCATCAGGCGCCCCGGATCCAGATACGGCAGCGGCCGCAGCAATGCCGCGCTCAGCACGCTGAAAATCGCCGTGCTCGCCCCGATGCCCAGCGCGATCGTCGCCACCGCAGTAAGCGTGAAGCTGGGATTCTTCCGCAATGTCCGCGCAGCGTAACTCAGGTCTTTAGCCAGCACGCACACCCTCCCGTCAGTCTAAGTATGTGGCGCACGTACTCATGCGAACGCAAGGGTGGAGCTTACCTCGCCGTGAGCGCCTTCAAATACCGGTAATAAAACTCCACCCCGTCATAGAACGCCGCGACACGTACCCGCTCATCCCTTCCATGCGCCCGAACGTCGTCCTGGTCGATCGCCACCCCGTTTACCCCGTAACTCGGCAAGCCGGCCGCGTTGGTATAAATGCTGTCGGACGCCCCCGTATCCATGATCGGAATCACGGGCGCACGCGGCCACATCTCATCGGCCACGTGCTCGAGCGCCTTCAACACGTCCGGCCTCGGCATCACCGGCGCACCCGCCTTCTTCTCCGGCGCGCGGTCGGAAACATTGTAGGCATCGTCCACGTACCGCACCACGATCTTCGGGTCCGCGAAAATCTTGTTCAGCTCCCCCCGGATCTCCTCCGCCGAATGGCCCGGCAGGATCCGGCAATTCACGTTGGCCTGCGCGAGCTGCGGCAGCGCGTTGTTCGCATGCCCGGCATTCAACCGCGTCGCGACGCACGTGGTATGCAACATCGAGTTGTAGCGCGCGTCCCGCGACAGCCGTGCGATCGCCCCGGCATCCGCCGGTGTCCGTAGCATCCCCTTCATGTCCGCCGCCGTCTGCCCGGTCTCCAGCGCCGCGCGCTTTTCAAAATATACCCGCGTCACCGCGTTCAGCTCGAACGGAAACGGCGCGCGCTCCAGCCGCGAAAGCGCATCGGCAACGTGGTAAATCGCGTTGTCCGGCACCGGCAGCGAACTGTGCCCGCCCGGATTCGTGGCCGACACCTCGTAATCCGCGTACAGCTTCTCGCTCGCCTCGATGTCGACGTTCACCGGCTTGCCCTTCACCGTGGTCACGCCGCCCGAGTCGGCGTTCAGCACGAACTCGGCGTCCACCAGCTCGCGATGATTCTTCAGCAGCCAGTTCACCCCGTTCGATTTCCCGCCTTCTTCGTCCGCCGTCAAGGCCAGGATGAGATCGCGGCTCGGCCGGTAGCCCTCGCGCTGGAACCGGATGAACGTGGTCACCAGGATGGCGTCGTCCACCTTCATGTCCTGCGTCCCGCGCCCGTAGAAATAGTCGTACTTCTCGACAAATTTGAACGGATCGGTGGTCCAGTCCTCACGCCGCGCCTCCACCACGTCCAGATGTCCGATGATCAGGATCGGCCGCCCGCCCGCACCCGTCCCGTGATAGCGCACCACCAGGTTGCCCTTGCGCGGATTGGGGCCCAGAACTTTCAGGTCGGCCGGCGCGAACCCGGCATCCAGCAACCGCCCGGCCATGGCTTCCGCCGCGGTGGTGGTGCTGCCCACCGAATCCGTGGTGTTGATCTCGATCAACTGCTGGAAAATGTCGCGCGACAGCGTGCGCGTAGCTTCATCCAGCGTGGCCGCCGGCAACATGGATGCCAGAAAAATACCGGGAATAATTCGCCGTAGGTTCACCGCTCCATGCTGCCAGACACCGCCTGCCCAAGTAAAGGCCAGCGCCGGCGCGGCCCGCGTCAATTCTCCGACGGCTTCTCCGCCCGCTCGATCACCAGAATCTCCACCGGCCCGTTCTGCGATTCCAGCTTGAGGCCGAGCTGCTCCTGAAGCGCGGTGAAGATCGAAGGACCCGATCTAGTGCTTCCTCAGCTCCGTGTTCCGGAGTGCGACCCATCCGCACTTCATCGGAGTATAAATGAACGAGACACTTAAGGAGTCTGGCGAGCGTGAATATCCCCAAGGATCTCTCCGACCTTCTTCAGGCGATGGCCACCGACTTCCCCGCGATGCTTCGTGGGAACCTCGTTGGCATCTACCTGTGGGGCTCGCTCACCTATGACGCCTTCGACCAAACCTGCAGCGACGTCGATTGCATTGGCGTCACGCGACGAGACCTCGACGACCGCGAGTTTTCCGGACTTGATGAGTGGTTCAAGAACAAAGGGGAGCAAAACAACTGGGTCCGTCGAATCGACATGCGCTTCGTGATCGAACATGAATTTCTGGACAAGGCGTCGCGATGCTGCGGCTTCTACCACTACATTGGAAAGCTGGTACGACATGGATCGGACGGAAACCCGATCATCTGGATGAATATTGCCCGGTCCGGCATCACGCTGTGGGGCACGGACTCCAAGCTCATTTCGCCGCATGTGTCCGACCAATGCCTCAACGACGCGCTCCTATTGGAATTACACTACCTGGAGCATGACCTGACCTCCAACGCCGGGGATCGATCCGAAAAGGCGTTCATCCACAATGCCTACGCGGTCCTCACCGCTTGCCGCATCCTTTACTCGGCCTATCACAGGGCACTGGCTTCCAAAGACCAAGCCTACGGCTGGGCGCTGGAAACGGTCCCAGCCATGTGGCGGACGATCATTCAAGCTGCTAAAGAAAATCGGCTGAAGAATACCGGCTCGACGACCCGCCAGTTGGAACAGGATGCGATCCGCTTCCTCGAGTTCGTGACCGGTGAGGTCAACCGCATTTTGGAGCGATCACCTCAGGCTTGATCTACAAATCATGAACAGCCTGAGGAAAAGGGGTGCGGCGGGATGCGGCGCTAGTTCACCCGCGCAGCCAGAATCAGTATCGGGAACGAGAAGTAAATCTTGCCATCCCTCCGAACCGTCTCCATCCCCAGACCGTCTTGCTCCAGCAACTCCGCGAACATCCTGCGGATTCGATCGGCATCCCCTTCCCTAGGAAACGAGCGCTCCAGCAGACCTTCCAGCTCGCCCTCGAGCCGGTCCGTCTGAACGCGCGGCGCGGCGAGACCGGCGTCCGCGAACAACGCGCACAGCTCTTCAGGCGGCAACGCGCGGACGTGCGAAGGATCGCGCAGCTTTTCCATCTGATTAAACGCCTCCGCCTTGTTCGCCGCCGGCGCGCTGTCGGCCACCACAATGCGTCCCCCAGGCCGGCACACCCGCCGCATCTCTTTCAGCACCGCGAGCGGATCCAGAAAATGATGAAACGCGAACCGCGAGCTGACGATCGAGAATCGGCCGTCTTCGTACGGCAGCGGCAGCACGTCGCCTTCCTGCCACGTGAGATTCTCAAGCTTCTGCCGCCGCTGCAGTTCCCAGGCCTGTTCCAGCATGGCCGGAGTCAGATCGATGCCGGTGACATGCCGCGCCACGCGGGCAAACGCGCAAGCCAGAAGCCCCGGGCCGCATGCAACGTCCAGCACCGTGTCGTCGGAACCCGCCTCGGCCAACCGCACGATGCGATTGAGCGCATCTTCATTCCGAATCGCCGCGGCAGTCGAAAACGGCACCGCTTGGCGCGTGAATTGATCGAGAATCCGCTCGTTGTGCTCCAACGCCATACCTGACTTTATCAACCGCGCGGCGCGTCCACCGCCCGGGATGAGAGCTTTTCAGGAATCGAAAACCGGGACCTCAAACTCAACTGAAAAGTCAGCGCCCTTCAGCGGCGCGTTTGCCGAAAGCAACCAGGCAAATTTGTCGCCGGGACCACGCCAACTGTTCGGACAACCGGCTGGAAGCTCGATGGCTACTGCCAGCGTGACTTCGCCGGCTGGCTCCTGACCGCGAATAACCGGCGTCGCCGAGTCGCATCGCCAAATGTCCGCATTTCCGGGGGCGCTAGCCTTGCCCGTCGCGCTTCCGGGGATTGGCGACGACTCTCCAAAGGTCTTCTCGCATCGCAAGGTGAGCGCAACCTTGGCAGCGCCCGCTAACGCCTTGGGAGCGGAAATATGGCCGCGCAACGATTCTCCCGGCCGCCCCGGCATCGTGTCCAGGTGCAGATAGGTCCCGGCAAAACGCGTCGCTCGCGCCACCGCCACTAGCGCCCACCAGGCCAGCCCGGCTCCAATCAACGGAATCAACAGAAATGTGAGAGCCACATAGCGGCCGTTGCCAACCTCCCGTGGAATAACCAGCAGCACCGGAAAGGTTGCCACGTTCCAGAAAACCGCAATGCACACTTCCAGGATGGCGTCTTTTGCTTGCGATGACTTGATCGCGGGCTTCGACCACTCCACTCGTTGCTTCCAGGGTTCATCCGGATATCGCTCCATGAGGATCGCTCCCTTCCGCGCCTGTATGAATCGCAGACACGAAGAAATAATGATCGCCCAGCCTGGTCCTCCAAAAACGACTGCAAAGACCAGATAGAACCCGATCGCCTCCCAGCGCAGGACGGGCATGAGGACCGATTCGCCCGGAGCCTTCGGATTCACGTGAGCCGGATAGGGCGCTTGCCGCGCCAGGTAAGCGTGCAATTCCCGGTAAGCATCCTGGCGAAAGGTTCCCAGGTTGTCGGAACTATACAGGGAGACCTGGTGGCCGGTGTATTGTTTTCCCTGGATGTTGTACCTGTAAGACGCGACGATCCTATCGGTCGATGAACCTGCCGATGTAAGTTCGACGCTCTGCAGTGTGACAGGAACGATTGGCCATCCCTGCACGATCACAACCCTGAGCAGCGTGTGCAGGGTGAGATACGCCATCAAGGTCCCGATGGCGGCAAACGGCAGCGCCAGCAGCGAAAGGCACCCCAGGCGGGAAATCGACGTGGGAAGGAGAACGCCTATCGGACGCATGGTGGCCTTCCGTTACCGTCTTTGTGTTCCAACACCACATCTGAGTCTATCAACTGCCCGGCGCGTCAACCGTGATTTGGTAGTGCGCTAAATCTCAACTCCTTCGTGGGCATCCCGCCTGGCCTGGTCGGAGTCACACAAATCAATTTTCAGATTCCCCCGGACGCTCCGCTGGGTGCGCAACCCGTGGTCGTGACCGTCGGCGACGTGCCAAGCGCGCCAGTCACGCTGACCGTGACGCACTAGTTCGATGACTCCCGCCTACTAGTCACGCCGCGGTTTTCTCGGGCGCCTCCGGTTTTCCCAGAGCCGCGCTCACTCCCAGCGCCGGCACGATCATCGGCACTTGCTTGCGATATCGCCGGTACTTCTCTCCGTGAACGGTTACCAGGTCCGCCTCTTCAAACCGGATCGCCACCAAAATGTAAGCAGTCGTCATGACAGCGAAAAACAGGTGAGCCACCGTCATGACCGGCGCCGCCCAGAACGTCAGCAGCCATCCGACATACAGAGGATGCCGCACGTAGCGATAGAAGAACGGCGTCCGAAACTCCAGGTGCGTGTACTTGCGGCCCAGCAGGTAGAGATACACCTGGCGCAGTCCGAACAAGTCAAAGTGATTGATCAGGAACGTGCTCAGAAGAACGATCACCAGACCCACCACATACAAGCCCACAATGATGACCTGGGCGATCCCTCCGTCCACTCTCCAGATGGTGCCGCCGATCGGCCGCCACTGCCAGAACATCAGCAGCAAAGCCGCGCTCGAGAACAGAACGTATGTGCTCCGCTCCACCGGCTCCGGCACGATCAGCGTCCAGGCCCGTTTGAACCAGGGTCGCGCCATTACGCTGTGCTGCAGCGCGAATAGAGCGAGTAGAGCGCCGTCGATCGCCAAAGCAGCCGCGGCCGAGCCCTCACGACCCGAGTCAATCGCCTTCGGAACGCCAAAATTGACCAGGAAACCAATCGCGTACAACAGCGTGGCAAAGAACACGCCGTAGCACGCGATACCGTAAGCAAACGCAACAATCCTTTTCATATCAGTCAAGCTCCATCTTCACGACACGCTTGCCGCAGCCTCGCGCATTCCACTTCACTGGACGGCGAGCTGGGCAGCGATTCGGTTCGAACACCACTGGACGGCGATGGGCTTGCGCCGGAGGAGTCGCGACCGGAAGCGTCGCGCTCAAAATCGGCGAGAACAAGCAGTCTCGATACCATCGCTGAATTCCCCTGTAGACAGGTTGAAGCCCGGCGCCGTTTGGAAACGGCTACCGCAGCCTCTCACTTAAGACATGCGAAATCTGCCAGGAGAATTGAACGAGGTTGGGCGACTGCGCGATTTCCGGCCTGCGAGACCGAAGCACAGCTCTGTTTGTCGCGAACGCATGCGCGCTGGACTACTCGCTGGCGGCCCGGCGCCGGCGGCCGCTCGCCAGATAAACCGCGGCGCGAGGCTCCAGCAACGGGTCAGCCGATGGATCGATTCCGTCCACGCGCGGGATGGGGTCGAAGATCATCCGGCGCGCTTCGACATTATCGTCCGAAATGCGCGCCGTCAGAGCGATGCTGCCGAAATTGATTCGGGGGCGATCCTCTGGCCACTGCGCGGTGGCATCGTCCACCGTGTCGCCCTTCCCCGCCAATTGAACCACGACATTCATCTTGACGGGACCCTTCGCGATTCTTTCGGCCAGTTCCTCAAACAGGAAGTCGGGACCTTTCGCCCCAGCCGCCGCTCGATCCAAGTACTCGTTTCCGGCCGCGGGCACTATCCGATAGCGTCCCCATTGCTCGGCGCCGTCCCGGTTGATGAACTTGTAGGCTGTCACGGAAAAGAACGACTCCCGCGCAAAGCTGCTGGGAATCGGCTTCGGCAACTGAACGAACGCCAAAGCCTTCGGATGCGCTCCCAGAAAAACCTCGATGGGCGACGGCTTCACCGCGCCTGGACCGCTGGCCGCGGCAGCGCGCAGGAATTCTACGAATTCCTCGGCCGTTCGCGTCGGGAATCCGTCGGCCGAGTGACCGATGATATCCGTGTGAACGTGTTCGGCGAGATGAAAGCGAACCGCAAAGCCGCGCGGGCTCGCCAGGTTGCCATCGTTGTCGGCTACCGCCGGGAAGCCGGCGAAGTCCGAAAAGCGAGCGGTCACCGGCGTCGAGGCTCGCTGCGCGTGAGGCGCGCGCGTCAGCAAGCTTGCGTCTGGCGATGGTGTGAAGGTTCCCGAAAGCATCACACCCTTCGCATGCGCCGGCCGGAAGCCGGGATGCAGCCCATTCAGTTTGTCCAAAGCCTGGATTGTGTCTTGGACCAGATTCGTCGCGGGTTTGTTAGTAGGCGTAGCCATGCGCTTGTGGATGCGGGCGCATACCAAGGAGTTGCATCTACTTCCGTGACAGCCCCGTTACAATGTGACGCCAGCTACATTCTAACGGCGAGCGTCCCGGAGGCACGCGCACGTGTTACACGAAGAGGCGTGAAAGAAGAACCATCGAACGCACCCAATCCCGGTCATTTCGCCCCCCCTTCGTTCCAGGACCGCCATATCGCTCGTCCGGGGATGACAATCCGCTTCCGCCAACGGTGCGCCGCTATTTGCGCCTCGCGCCGCGGATCTCCTTGACGATGCGGTCAGCCAGCGCTGGAGCCGACCAAAGTTCGTTTTCATCGGGGTACGAGGCCCGCGTCCAAAGGTTGGGTCCGGCGGTAATCTCCTTTTCCATCACCGTCTCATCCGGACTGCGCCGCAACGTAATCTCCGCGGTTAGTTTCTTCTCTCCGGCTCCCCGGTACCAGGCCCCTTCCGCCTTCATCATCGTGCCCTCCAGGACCAGCGCCTCACCGTCCGGCGAATCCGCCACCTCGTTTTCACCCACGACAGTATCGGTCAGCCCCGCTTCTTTGAGTTTTTCGAGGAGCTGCGCATACAGGAAATCCTGGAACTCATTGGGGAGAACCACGCTCTGTGCAATCCGGAAGCGCCGAACCTCGAGCGCCACCCGTCCCGGCCCCCCGCCTTCGTTCAAAATAGGCGCTGGCGCCACCGTGGACTTCAACTTCGCGTTGTAGAAGAAATTTGTAATGCCTCGCGCCAGGGCCGTCTCCAGGCTTGCCTGGATCGCTTCTTGCGCCTTGTTCTTTCTGTCCTCTTTTTTCCTTACTGCAGTCCCAAGAGCGAAAATGTCAGTGACGGCGCCTGTCCCATGGTCCGTGACGCTGACCCACATCTCGAGCTTGGCGTAGTATTCGCGCCAGGTCGCCTCGGCCAGTCCGAAACGATACAGCTGTGCGGAAATGGAGTAGTCCGCTGAGGCTTCGTCCTGAGCGAGCCCGCCTCCCGACCGCAAGGATTCAACCAGCGCTTCCCGCACGATCTCCGCGGCTTCCCGCTGCCAGGTGATGTCTGTCATCGTGAGCTCGCGGTTGAAGTTGACTCCTGGCGGAAGCCACGCCGGATTTGGGCTGGTCCAGGTATTTGCTGTTATTACGGATGATCTCTCGGCGCTACCGGCTAGCTCGGCGACGTAAAAGGTCTTCCCCTTCAGAAACGCCGGTAGCTTCAGTGGTTGACGCAGGTAGGGGTTAACCACAAGGGTCTGGTCGGACGCGGCGCCCGAAAAACAGAACAAAACTCCCAGGATCGCGATTGAACTTACAGACGGCATAATCACCCCCTCCTTCGGTCGAAGGCCTGGAGACTTCTGCCTTTGAGTGAACAGTGCCGCAATCGTACCAGCACGCGGCTAGCCAGTCTTCCTCATGGAGTTCTATCAGCAGGCCACGTAATGACTTGCATCCGCTCGCACGCTCCCGACTTCAGTGTGGCAAAGAATTGCGCGTCCTGGCTCACTCAATTCATTCATTAACTGGGGTATTCCGGCCAATTAAAAAACCGTTTGGATCTCACTGGAAGGCTAGGACTCCAGCGCAGTATGTTTTTCTTCCAAGCCATCCCCCCGCCCGTTCTGCTGAACGATATCCCTGGCGCCCTGGAAGTGCCGTTCGACGAGTCCTCTTCTTTCGCCAGTTTCTGGTGGCAGCGGCAATCCAAAGCATACGTCTTGACAAAATGTCACATTGGATATAATCTAAATATTTCATGGACGCCGGGGCCATTAAACGGTCCGTGCAAGTCAGCGGGTTGCGGTGCACTCCGCAGCGCTACGCCGTGATGGCATTCTTGATGAAACACAACCGGCATCCCACGGCTGCGGAAATCTTCGAAGCCGTGAATCGCGTGGATCCACGCTCTTCAAGGGCCACGACTTATAACAATCTGCGGGACTTGGTGCAGGCGGGTTTGGTGCGTGAAGTGGCCGTCGAGGGCCGCGCCGCGCGATTCGATGCGAAAGGCATGCGGCATCACCACTTCATCTGCGACCGCTGCGGCAATGTTGAGGACATTGAGTGGTACGACGTGCCCAGGCCTGCCTCGGGCACTCTCGGCAAGCGGATTCTTCGCGAATGCGAGCTTATTTTCCGCGGGCTCTGCACCAAGTGCGCTCCGCGGCACGCTTCCGGTGAAGCCAGGATGAGTTCGTAGTTCGTCAAGGTTTTTCGACTAATTCGAAGGAAGATCAACACATGGAGAAAGAACTCACCACCGCCCCCAAAACTCAGGGGCAAAACTTGTCAACTGAAACCAAATGCCCGGTAACGGGCGGCGCTCCGAGACACACGTCCGTTGGCGCCCACACCAATGCAGACTGGTGGCCGAACCAGCTCAACCTGAAGATCCTGCACCAGAACTCGCCCCTGTCCGATCCGATGGGCCAGGCGTTCAACTACGCCCAGGAGTTCAAAAGCGTCGACCTCAACGCCGTGATCAAGGACCTGCATGCCCTGATGACGGATTCACAGGAATGGTGGCCGGCAGACTATGGCCACTATGGGCCGTTCTTCATTCGTATGGCGTGGCACAGCGCAGGTACCTACCGCATCGGCGACGGCCGCGGCGGCGCAGGCTCCGGCTCACAACGTTTTGCGCCACTCAATAGCTGGCCCGACAATGCCAGCCTCGATAAGGCGCGCCGTTTGCTCTGGCCCATCAAGCAGAAGTATGGCCGGAAAATCTCCTGGGCCGACCTCATGATTCTCGCCGGTAACGTCGCCCTGGAGTCGATGGGCTTCAAGACCTTCGGTTTTGGCGGCGGGCGCGAGGACGTCTGGGAGCCCGAAGAGGACATTTTCTGGGGGCCTGAGGGCAAGTGGCTGGCCGACGAGCGCTACCGCGGCGAACGTCAGCTCGATAATCCTCTCGCCGCTGTTCAGATGGGCCTGATTTACGTGAATCCCGAAGGGCCGAATGGAAAGCCCGATCCAATCGCCGCGGCCCGCGATATCCGGGAGACCTTCGCCCGCATGGCGATGAATGACGAGGAGACCGTTGCGCTGATTGCCGGCGGGCACACGTTCGGCAAGACCCATGGCGCTGCCGATCCGAGCAAGTATGTCGGCCCCGAACCCGAGGGCGCCCCCATCGAGGAGCAAGGCCTCGGCTGGAAAAACACCTTTGGCAGCGGCCATGGCGCCGCGACCATCACCAGCGGCATCGAGGTCACATGGACCACCACCCCAACGAAGTGGAGCAACAACTACCTGGAAAACCTATTCAAATATGAATGGGAGCTCACCAAGAGCCCGGCCGGCGCGAACCAGTGGACCCCGAAGAATGGAGCTGCAGCGGGCACCGTTCCGGATGCCCACGATAAGTCCAAGCGGCACGCCCCGGGAATGCTCACGACGGACCTCTCCCTGCGCATGGACCCGACCTATGAGCCGATCGCGAGACGCTTCCTCAAGAATCCGCAGGAACTCGCAGACGCATTTGCCAAGGCGTGGTACAAGCTCACCCACCGCGACATGGGGCCGATCTCGCGGTACCTCGGCCCGCTCGTGCCGAAGGAAACGCTGCTCTGGCAGGATCCGATTCCCGCGCTGGATCATGCGTTGATCGGCGAGCAGGACATTGCTGCTCTGAAGGCCAAGATCCTTGCGTTCGGACTGTCCATCTCGGAACTGGCCTCGACGGCCTGGGCTTCGGCGGCAACGTTCCGCGGCTCCGATAAGCGCGGCGGCGCGAACGGCGCGCGCATTCGCCTCGAGCCGCAGAAAAATTGGGAGGCCAACCAGCCGGCTCAACTGGCGAAGGTGCTACAAAAGCTCGAAGCCATCCAGAAGGAGTTCAACGCTTCGCAGTCCGGTGGCCCGCAGTCCAAAGGGAAGCGGGTTTCGCTCGCCGACCTGATCGTTCTGGGCGGCTGCGCGGCCGTCCAGGCGGCGGCGAAGAAAGCCGGACACGACGTCAAGGTCCCTTTCACGCCGGGGCGCACGGATGCTTCCCAGGCGCAGACCGATGCGCATTCCTTTGAGCCGCTCGAACCGATCGCTGACGGTTTCCGCAACTATCTGCGAAACGGACCGCCCCTCTCGGCTGAGGAGCTGCTGCTGGATCGGGCGCAGTTGCTGACGCTGACTGCTCCCGAGATGACGGTTCTGGTCGGCGGCATGCGCGCCCTGAATGCGAACTTCGGGCCGTCCAATCACGGCGTCTTCACCAACCGGCCCGAGACCCTGACGAATGATTTCTTCGTCAACCTGCTCGACATGCATACGAAGTGGCAGCCCTCCTCTGCATCCGAAGGCGTGTTTGAGGGGCGCGACCGCGCGACCGGCAAAATCAAGTGGACCGGTACCCGCGTCGACCTGGTCTTCGGCTCGAACTCCCAGCTCCGCGCACTCGCGGAAGTTTATGCATGCGACGACTCGAAGGAGAAATTCGTGAAAGACTTCGTGGCTGCCTGGAACAAGGTCATGAACCTGGATCGCTACGACCTGCGCTGATCTCGGGGAACTTCGCTCAACTCACCGACGCGCGTACTTGCCTTGAGATTTTCGGCCACGGCATACGCGCGTCACCTTCGCTTGAGCAATAGCGTGATCAAGAACTTTTGCGCTTCGTCCTCGTGTCGAATCTGTCGCCAACTATCGAAGGCGTCCTCGACTGACTGAATCTTGCTGAGCACGTCAGTCCGTGTCCATTTGGTATCGCCATCGTAGTCTGCCTTGTTTCGATGTTCGCGCATCTGGACAAACGTGTCTGTGATGCGGTGGAGATGCCGACCTACGGCCAATTGCCCCCCGGCCTGAGGGCTAGCTTTGAAAGATTTCTCCAATTCATCCCGCTTGGTCCTACAGGCTGTGGACATTGCGCCATGGTCCAGCATGCGAGCGAACTTTCCGCGTTCGGCGGCTCGCTTCCAATTCTTAGCCGTCTCGGTGCTCAAGAGATGGAAAAGCGCGTAGTAAGCGGTGGATACCGCCCGGCGCAGGCTCGCTTCTTTGGGGTGCTTAGGTTCCCGATTCGCGAGATGACGCGCCTGCTCAAGCAGATCCTGCGGGAACGACATTTTACTGGCGTTCCCAGAATGGGTCTTGCAGGGATTTCTGTTCGCTGCTGCTTCGGAAGTTGAAGTAAGTCTGGAGACCCAATTCCTCGGCTCTGATCTTATCCCGTACCGTCTCCACGATGCGGTGAGTCGTGTTCCGAAGTCTCCCAGCGTCAGCGGCATGATCGGAGATGACCACGCGAAAGAAGAGCGAGATCTCTCCCTGAACATCCTCAGCAAAGCTGTACATTATGCGAATGACGTCGGGCGCTAAAGCCTTCTCGGCGCTTTGAACAGCGGCTCGAATTTTCTTCTCATCGACCGGCGTGTGAGGAACGATCGGCACGAGTCTATTATCCCGCTTCTGACCAACGGCCGCAAAAATGCTTTGCACGTCGGCTTGCGCCGCGCCGCCACTATCGCGGCGGCGTGACACAAGGTGATGAATCCGGATCGCTACGACCTTCGCTGATTTCGGCGCAACTAGTGATTCGCGTGACGCACGGCATCAATGAACGCCGCGTCTCGTTCCCCTTCAGCGCAGAAATACTCCAGAATGTCGCTGTTGGGGATCAGAATTTCGGTGAACTTCACCGTTACCGGCTTGGTCAGCGTGACGGCATCGTCGACCGTCACTTCCATGTCCATATGGCCAAAGTCACGGCGGTGAAAACGTTCCTGAATGTGCATGGCCTCGCTGTGAATGTGGCCGCCAGGGAGCCGCGTCTTGTCGTTGTATCCCGCTGAGTCGACCACCAACGTATCGCCCTCCCAATGCCCCGTCGAGTAACCCATCCATGAGGGAAACGGGTCCACTGGAAGTTTGCGGCCGTCAGTATGGACTTGGCGAAAAGCGCCGTCCACCTCATAAAAGATCGCGAGTTCCTTCGGAGTCTGGAAAATTTTGAACGGACGTACGTTGAAATAGCGCCCGGGCATCCCGTAGGGCAAGCAATGCAGAGTGGAGTAAGGGTTGTCGCCCGCCTGCCGGAGCTTCGCCTCCTTGGCGCGAGTCTCAGGCCGGATCGGCTCTTCACCGGGCTTGAAGTCGATGAACAGGTTCAGAAAATATTTGTTCATCTGTCGTATGTCGTCTCCCGCCACAGCCTGGGGGCCGTTCGCAACCGCGGAGCCGTACAGCCGCTCGATTTCACCTTCCTTGGCCGGCTCCACTCCCCACACTCCGGACAGGTCCGGCTTGCCGTCGGCTGTGCGCGGGGCTTTTGCCGAGAGATCCGGTCTGCCGTCCGGCGTCAACGGCGTGCTCGGGTCCGGATAATTCAGCCACTGGGCGCTGGCACACGTCACATAGCCCGCGATCAATATCCCCAGCCTAAACGTTAGAAGGCGCATCACACTCTTCCTTTTCCCGCCGGACCAAAATCAAGGACAGCGAGGTCTCTGCCGGGCAGTCTAGCACTTTCCCGGGATGACAAACGCGGCCCGCTAGCGGCGAAGTCTGGTCGGCGGCATGCGCGCCCTGAATGCGAACTTCGGGCCGTCCAAACACGGCGTCTTCACCAACCGGCCGAGACTGGCACGGAAGCTTTCGGTCGAACCAACTCGGGAACTATCCCGCCTTCGCTACCGCTTGCGGCGGCCGGAAGTCATATCCACGCGAGCGTAAGCCGGCCGCGAACTGGGCTGCCCGCACGACGTTCTCCATCAATGCGGCCACGGTCACTGGGCCCACTCCCTTGGGCACCGGAGTGATGAACGATGCAATGTCCTTCACGCCTTCAAAGTCCACATCGCCATGCAGCTTACCGTCTGTGCCCACACGTGTGGCGACGTCGATGACCGCCGCGCCCGGCTTGACCAGGTCCGCTGTAATCCGGTAGCGCTCACTACCCACTGAGCTGATGATGATGTCCGCGGACCGCAGGAAGACGTCGTGGTCCGCGCGGCGCGTGTAACGATGGCACCATACGGCGGTAGCGTTGCACATGCGCCCGCCCAGCATGTGATGAATGGGTTTGGCCGTAATGTCATTGCGGCCCACAATGACCGCTACTTTGCCTTCGGTTTCGATTCCGTAGAAGGCCATCATGCGGCGGACCGCCAGCGCCGTGGCCGGCAGATGAAGCATATTTTCACTCTGCGCGCGATACAGTTCCGGAACGGTGGCGCGAGAGATCCCATCCACATCTTTTTCGCCGGGAATGGCGTCAAATACGTCAAACTTGTTGAGGCCGGCGGGCGGCTCTTCAATATGGCGTGGCAACGGCAGTTGCACAAGAATTCCGTGGACGGCGGGGTCGCCGCCGAGACGGCGCACGTAGTCGCGCAGCGCCAAAGCGCTGATATCGTCATCCAGGTTGTGCAACTCGGCATGCATGCCCATGTGCCGGCAAGATTCCATTTTCTTTCCGACATAACGCAGCGAGGCCGCGCTCTTGCCCACCAGCACCACATCCAGGCGCGGGATGACGTTGTGGTTTTTTAGCAGTTCCTCTAGCTCGGCCCGGACGCATTGCTCAATCTGGTCGGCAACCGGCCGGCCGTACATTATTTGTGCCATGTGCCTCGATTATACGGCGTGAGCTGAAAGCCCCGGCGCGCGAGCGCTGATAACGCGTGGCACGCGGCGCCCTGGAAATGCAGTTCGACGAGTCGTCCTCAGCGCGATTTGCGCCGCCCGGAGGACTTTCCGCGCGGGGGCACGTAATGGAACCGGATCAGATAAATGTTCTCGCCTTTGCCGTGCTTGGCCACTTTCAGCAGATCGATGAGACCAAGGAAACCCGACGCGCGCGCCAGCTCCGGAGTGATATCGGGAAAACCGATCGGCTGGATCGAGTCCACCTCGATTTCACCTTCTTCCATTCGGTAGCGGACGCCAGCTCTGACACGAGGGTGCATCCAGAATCGGATGCTGCACGTGATTTCTCCGCGACGAACTCCTTCGCGAAGCCCCTTGGCGAACACCATTAGGAAAGTCTACACCCGGTGCATCCTGGAGATCACGCCTCTGCTAAATCTGCGGAGTCAGAAAGCGCAAGCCGCTTGCGACGTCCAGCACAAGAAAGCATCGGGCGTTACAGGTCAAACTGGCGGGAGATCCCCATGCCATGCCGGTTCGGTATTCTCATATCAGGGCCTTTGTAGGGGCAGCGTTATTAGTGTCTGCTCAGAACGTCGACGCGGATTCCGTTCCGGACGGTCCAAGGAATCACCCGATGTCTTTCACTTCTTGGCCACTTGCCTTTGCTGTTGACATTACAAGTGCAGTCAACGCCGTTCGGCTGACGCTGCAACCCTCCGAATGCACGCCGGTTCTGTACCACAGTACCTCGTTTCGCGGCATCACGGGCATTATTGACACGCACGCTCTATGGGCTACGTGCGTTGAGGATCTGGAGGATAAGGCCGAGATCCAACACGGCACCGACATGATCGAAGCTGAGATCCAGAAGACGGGGTTTACGGAGGCGAACGCAATTCCGGAACAGATCCTACGCTTCGTGCCCCAATTCCTCACGGAGCGTAGGAGTTGGACATTCGTCGCCTGCTTCCGAGGGACTCTTGAGCCTCCGAATCTCGCTGAACCGGCCGCCGCGAAGAAATGCGCCGAATGGGTCGGCGGCCATCCATACTCCCTCGAATTCGAAACGCTCTCCGACTGTGAACCTCGATTGCGTTTGGGTATGCATGCGGAACTGCAGTATCATCGCGTGGTCTATGACCCTGCGCTACAGCGTGACGCCATCGCCCGCGCTATCACAGCGGTTGTGGATTCCGCGCAGAAGTACTGTGGCGGAACGCTAGAAGGCGCTTGGGCAGACTCATCGGCCAAAAGCCATGCGCGAATCGCCGCTCAGTGCCTGATCGACATGATCTCTGGGTTTAAGTCTGCGGGGTATAGCTGGGAGGATGAATGGCGGATCGTCTGCCGCCCCAGGATCATGCCGGCCGGTTCAGCGCCCGATCTCGAGGACGCTAATTTCAGGCCGTACATCAAGACCGGAAACTCTCGGTATGTGGATCTCAGGGTCTACGAGCGGGGACCTGTCTTTTCGGCGTTTCCACCATGCGTGCTGCCATTTCGCGCGGTGCAGGTTTCCGATCCCAGTAATAGCCTTTTTGTTGAGCGCCAGCGCATCCGGAGAATGCTGGACGAAAACAGGCGCTTGGACATCCCTATCCGTGTCTCGACCGGATGAATCTCGTCTCAATAGACTACAAGCAATGAGAGCAGTGTATTCGAGGTGAGCGTCATGTACGGGTACAATTTCGATCAATTCATAGATCGGGTCAGGGAGTATTCTGCGATGCTCCACGCATCAGGGAGCGAGGCTGCCACCGTCGAGCGTGGTCGAACCATTCACTTTGACGGTTTGTCGCCAACCCGGAACTTGAGGACGTCCGAAGTGGCGCTGGCCGAGCCGATCCTGCTCAAAAGGGCGGCAGCGCGAGCAACAGACTGTCGAATATCCGAACAGCGCGTAGCGAGCTGATCCCGATTCACAAAAATCCTCCACCCGATTTCATCTCCCCTGACAACAACTTCCAAGCCCCCCGCGTCCCACCTCGAACCCTCCCATGCTAGTCTCAAGCCGGAACGCGTCACATGCGATCGAAAATCAACCGTCAACCCCGCCGCGAAAAACAAAAATTACAAAACAAACCGAATCCCGATTTTGAACACTCCGGCGCGTCCCCATCCCCGCCCCGTTTCTGTGATTCTTAATGAATAGGTGCCTGCCGATCGCCCGCACCACCGGCGTACGGCTCCGCTGGCCTGCCCGCATGTCGCTCAAAGAATACGAACGCAAAAGATCGTTCGACAAGACGCCCGAACCCAAGCCCGCGCCGCCCGCCGCCGCGCCCGCCGGAAATTTCTTCTGCGTCCAACGCCACGACGCCACGCGCCTGCATTACGACTTCCGCCTCCAAATCGACGGCACGCTAAAATCCTGGGCCGTGCCCAAAGGCCCCTCGCTCGAGCCGCTCTCGAAAGTCCTCGCCGTCCACGTCGAAGATCATCCGCTCGACTATGGAAATTTTGAAGGCAACATCCCCAAGGGCGAGTACGGCGGCGGCAGCGTCATGCTGTGGGACCGCGGCACCTTCGAGCTGGTCGGCGACTCGCCCGGCCAGGCCCAGATCGAGCGCGGCGATCTCAAGTTCCGCCTGCACGGCGAAAAACTCACCGGCGAGTTCGCTCTCGTCCACATGCGCAATCGCGGCAAGGGCAACGAATGGCTGCTCATCAAGAAAAAGGACGCCTCCGCCAAACCCGGCTGGAACGTCGAGGACTACGCGCGCAGCGTGCTCACCGGCCGCACCCAGCAGGAAATCGCCGACAACCTCCCCGCCGTCCAGCCCGCCTCCGCCACTCGCTCGCTCGAGTCGCTCAAAGGCGCCGTCCAGTCCCCGCTGCCGCGCTCCATCCAGCCCATGCTCGCCACTCTCGCCACTCGCCCGCCGTCCGGCCCCGAATGGCTTTATGAAGTGAAATGGGACGGCGTCCGCGCCATCTGCTTCGTCGACGCGAACCAGCTCCGCATTTTCTCGCGCAACCAGAAGCGCTGCGATCAGCAATACCCGGAGCTCAGCGTCCTGCCGCACTACCTCAAAGCGTCCAGCGCGATTCTCGACGGCGAGATCGCCGTGCTCGACGAAAACGGCCGCGCGCGCTTCAACCTCATCCAGCCGCGCATCTCGGTCTCCGATCCCAACAGCATCGCGCACCTGGCCCGCTCCACTCCCGTCACGCTGTTCCTGTTCGACCTGCTGTACCTGGACGGCTACGATCTGCGCAACGTCCGCCTGGAAGACCGCAAGCGCCTGCTCGCCGAAATCCTCTCGCCCGCCGGCAACATCCGGCTCTCCGACCACTTTGCCGCCAACGGCGACGCCATGCTCGAAGCCGCCCGCGCTCACGGACTCGAAGGCATCCTCGCCAAGCGCCGCGACAGCAAGTATGAGCCGCGCCGCACCCGCGACTGGTTCAAGATCAAGGTCACCAACACCGGCGACTTCGTCATCGGCGGCTTCACCCACGGCGAGCGCGACTACTTCAGCTCGCTCGTCCTCGGCCTCTACGAAGGCGGCAAGCTAGTCCACGTCGGCCAGGTCGGCACCGGCTTCAACGAAAAATCGCTCCAGGAAATCTACGCGCGCGTCCAGCCGCTCATCACCAAGAAGAGTCCCTTCGCGGGACCCGTGAAGGCGCTGCGCGACGTCACCTGGATCAAGCCCGAGCTGGTGGCCGAGATCAAGTATCTCGAAGTGACGCCCGACGGCCTGCTGCGCGCCCCCGTCTTCGTGAACTTGCGATCGGACAAGAGTCCCAAGGAATGCGTCCGCGAAATCGCCGAGACGCCCGCGGCGCTCATCCAGCGCGAGCCCATCGCGCCGCCCAAGTCGCCCGCCGAGCTCACCGTCACCGTCGACGGCCACCGCCTCAAGTTCACCAACTTGAACAAGATCTTCTACCCCGGCGAAGGCATCGCCAAGCGCGACATCATCAACTACTACAACTCCGTCGCCAACCTGATCCTGCCCCACCTGCGCGACCGCCCGCTCTCGCTCAAGCGCTACCCCAACGGCATCGATCACGATTTCTTCTTCCAGAAGGACGCCGAAGACAAAGTCCCCGCCTGGGTGCGCCTGGAGCCGATCTTCTCCGAACACAACCAGGACAAGATCCACTACATCATCTGCAACGACCGCGCGACGCTCCTGTATCTCGCCAACCTCGCCTGCATCGACCAGAACCCCTGGATGAGCCGGCTCGGTTCGCTCGAGCATCCCGACTTCGCGCTCATCGATCTCGATCCCACCGAGGGCTGCCCCTACCACCAGATCGTCGAAGCCGCGCAGCTAGTCAAGAAGACGCTCGATTCGCTCTCGCTCACAGGCTATCCGAAAACCACCGGCGGCGACGGCATGCACATCTACATTCCGCTCGAACCGGTCTACACCTTCGAGCAGGTCCGCACTTTCGCCGAGCTGCTTTCGATCCTGGTGATCCGCCAGAAGCCCGACCTGTTCACCACCCCGCGCACCGTCTCGCAACGCAAAAAGGGAAAGGTCTACTTCGACTATCTCCAGATCTCGAGCGCGAAGACCATTGCAGCTCCTTACGTTCTGCGCGCGCACCCCGGCGCCCCCGTCTCGACGCCGCTGGATTGGTCCGAAGTGAAGAAGGGTCTCGAGCCGCAGCATTTCAACATCCACAACGCCCTCGACCGCTTCGAGCGAGTAGGCGACCTCTTCGAGCCAGTCCTAAAAACTCCCCAGAACCTCGAGCCGGCCCTGGAAAAAGTGAGCCACCTGCTCTAGAGAAAGTGAACCACTTGCCCCAGCTTCATTCCTGTTGCAGAAAGCGACTCACTTGCCCCAGCTTCATTCACTTGCCCCAGCTTCATTCCTGTTGCAGTCGGCTAGGTGGGGCAGCCAATCCTGGCTGCAGCCGGCCTTCAGCCGGCCTCGGCACCCCACCGCCAAACCTCTTCACCACCGCCACGCCAACAAAAATGATCAACATCGCCCCCACCTCCCTCACACCCACATGCTCCCGATAAAACACCCACCCCAGCCCCAGCGCCACAATCGGATTGATGTAGTTGTAGATGCTCACCACCGACACCGGAAGCTTGTTCAGCACGTACACATAAGCGCTGTATCCAACCATGCCGCCGAACACCGCCAGGTACAGGATCGCCCCAGCCCCGCGCCAGCTCCACGCCGCCGGCAGCTTCTTGAACGGAATCGCAAGCAGCGCGAAGGCGATGCCCGTCGCCAGTTGCTGGATCGCCGCGCTGATCACCGGATGAGCCTTGGTCCGAAGCCGGCGCTGCAGAATCGAACCCAGCGCCCAGCCGCTGCTGCCGAACTGCAGCAGCAGAAAGCCCCTGAGCAGCGGCCCGTTCCAGCCCTGCTGCGCCGCGCTCGGTCCCACCAGCAGCAGCGTTCCCATCAACCCCACCAGCATTCCCAAAATCGTCGGGCCATGCAGCCGGTCGCCGCCCGGAATGAGCGCCTCCACTCCGATCATCCAGAACGGCGACAGAGTGACGAACAGCGCCGCCAGCCCGCTCGGCACCCACAGTTCGGCGAACGCCAGCGAACCAGTGCCCACTCCGATCGTGATCACGCCGTACAGCGCCGTATACGTCAGCTCGCGCCCGCCCGGCACGTGCGCCTTGGAGACAAACGCCGCCGCCAGCATCGCGGTCCCGGAAATCAAGTACCGCAGGCTCATCAGCGTGAACGGATGCACCCACTCCAGCGCCATCCGGATTCCCAGATACGTCGTGCCCCAGAAAAAACACACCGCGGCCAGCGCAAGATACGCCGTGAAATGCGCGTGGCGCGGCACGCTTCAGGTTAACATTGAGTGTTGATACTGACCCTCACCATCAATCCTTCCATCGATCGCACCGTCATGGTCGATCGCCTGGTGTTCGAGGACCGCGCCTATATTCTTTCGCGCAGCGATTCGGCCGGCGGCCGCGGCATCAACGCCTCGCGCGTCCTGGCCTCCTTCGGCGCCAAGACCTTGGCCATCGTGCCGTCCGGCGGCGCCGGCGGAGACAAATTTCAAAAACTGCTCGCCAACTGCGGCTTCCCCACCAAGGTGGTCCCCATCAAGAGCGAGATTCGCGTCAACTTCACCATCGTCGACCGACAGGGACTGGCGGTGAAGCTGAACGAATTGGGGCCGCCCATCAGCGCCGACGAACTGGCGCGCGTCGAAAAGGCCGTCGAGAAGGGGCTCGAATCGGCTTCCTGGCTGATGCTGTGCGGCAGCATCCCGCCCAGCGTGCCTGCAGGCTTCTACACCAAGCTCATCCGAATGGCGCGCGACCGCAAGGTCAAGACGCTGCTCGACACCGACGGCGACGCGCTCCTGCATGGCGTCGAAGCCGGTCCCACGGTGGTGACGCCGAATCAGCCGGAAGCCGAGCGGTTGCTCAACCGCGCACTGATTACCCGCGCGCATTTTCTCGAAGCGGCCACGCGCATCAAGGCCATGGGCGCCGAGTCCGTGCTGCTGTCGCTCGGAAGCCGCGGCGTCGTGGCGATCGACGATCGCCGACTGCTGGAGGTGCTGCCCCCGCGTATCGACGCCGTCTCGCCCATCGGAGCCGGCGACGCACTGGCCGCTGCCTTCGTCTGGGCCGCCACCAAGAAAAAAGATTTCGCCGATTCGGTCCGCTGGGCCACCGCCGCCGGCACCGCCTCCGCCAAGCTCCCCGGCGTCCAGTTCGCCAACCTCGACCAGACCAAGGAAATCTACAAGTCCGTCGAAGTGCGGGTTCTGCAGTGAATCAGGCGCGCTTCTCGCGCGCCGCCGAGCGCAGCATCGTAATCGCCGCGTACACCACCGCGACCACCACCAGCCATCGAACCGCGTTCAACGGAAGCGACTTGACGATCAGCGCCGCGATCAGCACGCCCGGAAGTCCGCCCAGCGCCAGACCCAGCGCCTGCCGGGGACTGTAGCTGTCCATGCGGATGAAGCGCGCGCTCGCTACCGGCATCAGGAACGCGCACGATCCCATCATGATCGGAAACGCCGCTTTGGGATTCATGCCCAGCAGGCTGACCAGGATCATGCAGGGCGCGTACAGGCCGATGCCGAGCGTCATCAGCGCGCCCAGCAGCACGCTGCCGGCGATGCCCGCGGCGAGCTTCCAGTTCTCCAGGATCAGCGCCGCGCCGCCGGCCGGAAACAGGTTGAGGTTGGTCATCAGGAAGAACGCGGCCGCGGCCAGCAACGCGAACCCCATCCCGATCTGCACTTTTCTCCGCGGCCACCGGCCCACGATTCCGGCGCCGAACCAGGCGCCCAGGACCGACGCGCCGATCAGCCCCACCAGCGTCAGCATGTCGACTTGCACGATCAGGATGAACAGGAACGCTTCGAGCAGCGTGGGCGCGGTGTGGCCGACGTTCAGCGTTCCGGGGATCTTCTCGTCCGGCACCATGCGCCGGAATTTGAAGATCGCGGTGGTCGGCGCGAACGAACCGATGCCCAGCGTGTCGAAGAAATTGGTGACGCACCCGAGCAGCAACTCGAACAGCGTCGGCACGCCCGGCTTGCGCCCCTTGCCTTGCAGCCAGACCCACACGAACCCCACGGAGAAGATTCCGAGGGCCACGAACAGCCACCCGCGCGCATTCAGCACTGCGAGCAACAATAACATGCGCCGGGCCCGCCGGCAATCACGCTCCGAGCAACTCGCCGAGTTCCGAGACGACCTTGCGCATCGCTTCCGATTCGGCGCTAAGCTGCTCGGCGGCCGCGGAGGTCTCTTCGGCGTTGGCCGCTGCGCCTTGCGTCACCTTGTCCATCTCCGCCACCAGCCTGGCGATTTCGTCGACATCCGTGGCCTGTTCCTGATCGCCCACGCTGACTTCGTCCACCAGTTGTTTGGCCTGCGACGCCGTGGCTTGGATGGAGCGGATGGCATCGGCGACATGGGTCAGGCGCTGGTTGCCTTCCTGTGAAGAGGCGATGGCTTGCTCGATCAGCGCGGCCGTATCCTTGGCTGCTTGCGCGGAGCGGTGGGCCAGTCCGCGGACTTCGTCTGCGACCACGGCGAAGCCCAACCCGGACTCGCCGGCGCGCGCCGCCTCCACCGCGGCATTCAGCGCCAGAATGTTGGTCTGAAAAGCGATGTTGTCGATGACTCGGATGATGTTGGAGATCTTCTCGCTGGTGGTGTTGATCTGCTGCATCGATTCCAGCATGGCTTCCAGGCGGCGGTTGGCATCTTCGACCACGCGGCTGGTTTCGCCCATCAGTTCCGCCGCGGAGCGCGCATGTTGGGCGTTGGTTTGGGTGACCGATCGGACTTGCCCGGCCGACTCGGAAGTGTTCTCAAGGGATGCGGCCTGTTCGCTGGCGCCTTGGGCCAGCGACTGCGAAGCGCTCGCGACCTGGCCCGCCGACGCGGCCATTTGATCCGCACTCGCGCCCAAGCTGTCCACGGCCTGGCGGAGACGTCTGCGAATATTCCGTACAAGAAAGATGGCCAGCATAAGCAGCGCGGCGGTGCTGATGGCTACCAGCGTGTAAGTGAAGAGCTGGGTGCGGCGGCTGGACGCGGCTCCGCTGGCGGCCTCCTGCTCCAACTCCCTTTTCAGCGAGGCTTGCACCTTCTGCGTTTCCGCCATGTAGCCATCGAACGCAGTGGTGGATTCTTCCATGAAGAGCTGCTGGGCGATGGCGTTGTCTCCATGCAGCAGTTGCGCGGTCACATGCTCGTTGGCCTGAAGCAGCTTGCCGAGAGCCTGGGCCAGCGGACCGCCGGCGCCGGAGGCCGCAGTCACGCGCTCCTTGGCGCTTTGCGAAAGCTTGGTTCCCTGAGCGAGCAGTTGTTCAATCGCGTCGGGATCGCGTGAGCGGACCAGCTTCAGCATGCCCGCCTGAACGTCGTTGAGCGCGTCCACGGCGCCGAACATGACATCCATCTTGGTATTGGCCTTGGCCGCCAGGTGGGTGGCGCCGCTGGTCGCGTTCGAAATCGCATAGGAAAGCAGCGCGACCGAGATCACGATCATGACGACAAAGGCCGCAACCAGAAAAGCAAGCTGGCGGGCGATGCTGAGGGTACGAAACATGCATAGTCCTTTACAGCGGTTACTTGAGTTTGGTGAGGCTCAGTCCGATCACGATCGAACCGATCGGCTTGCTGCCGTCCAACACCGGGAGCGCGATCTGCACCTGCATCTGCCCGGTGGACTCATCCTGCTCGGCGGGTCCGATCCAGGTTTTGCCGGTCATCGGCACGCGATGCTTGGCGGCGTCCTTGTGGCAAAACGAGGTGGTCTTGGCGAAGAACGCGACTTTGTTGCCGTCGGCACCCGAGACAAACATCTCGGACATTTCGTCGTCGCGCTTGCTCTTAAGATATTCGGCCAAGGGATTCTTGGTGTAGGAGCGAACGAAAGGATCGAGCAGCGAGAGCGCCTTCCATTTTTCGTTGGTCATGGCCAGCGCTTCGGCGGGCGGAGCAGCGTTGTAAGCTTTCACCGCGGCGACGATCTTCGCGTCGGTGCTCCAGGCCTGCAGCTCTTTCAGCTTCCCGTCCACCTTACCCTTCACGTCGGGGGGGAGCGAACCCTCGCCGGCAAACAATTGCGCCGCGGCTGCAGCCGCGAGAACGAATTTCCAAAAGTGCTTCATGCTAGTCTCCTCGATAAATTTCAGAATGAGTAAGTGTGGAACAGATACATGTAGGTGGGGCTCACGCCGGGGGTAGTCAAGCGCACGAACTGGCCGGCGAACAGATGGCCATAGCCCGCGCCCACCAGCCAGTGCTTGTGCTTGTAGGTGGCGAACAAGTCGGTTTCCTCGCCCACGTGGCGGCCGGCCGTGCCCGCGGCCGACTTGGCGATGGACTTACCGCTACTGTTGTACAACGAGTCGCGGGCACTGGCCAGCCATAAGCTGTCGTACATGAAGTTCAGCGAAAACGCCTTGGTGAGACCGTAGGTTGCCAAGCCGCGGTAGTTGTGCAGGTTGCGCCAGCCGAACAGATCCTCGTGACCGAACTTGTCGTGGTTGGCAGGGTAGAGTTGATCGAAGGTAGAGGTGTGACTGGTGTCCTGGGGGTTCTTCGTACCGGAAGCGTATTTGTATTCGGCCAGGGCACTGAAAGACTTCGAGGCGAGCTTCCAGCGCCGCTGGATCCAGGAGTCCAACGCCGCCGCGCGATGATCGGCCGGGCCCACTTTGCCGTCTTGCAGCGCCAGTTCGACATTGTAGCTGACCTGCGTGGAGAGCGGTCCGAAGAGCCGCCCGCCGAAGGTATTCACGCCGAGCCGGTCGGTTCCTGAGGCGGTGCTGCCGCCCGTGAATCCGCCGGGGCGGTTCTGGTCGTGCCGCAGAACATAGGCTTCCAGGGTATTCTTCCCAAAGATTTCCGGGAACGCGTTGTAGGCGCCCCACACGCGGTCGCCCAGCACGGGTCGATTGAATTCGCCGATTTGGATCTTGACCGGCGACACCACCAGGAATTCGAACCGCGCCCACGGGAACATGTAGTAGGCGCGGGCGTGATCATAGGTGCGGGACAGGTTGCTCCATTGCGGAGAGCCGATCAGGCGGGCCTCGCCGTAGTTGAGCATCATGCGGCCGGCCGTCATGCCGAAGCCGGTCTTGCTTCCGGGCCGGATTTCAAAGTAGGATTCCTGCAGGTCGGCCGGATCGCGCACCGTGTTGGGCGCATTGTCTCCGTACCAGGGCGAGCGGGCATCTTGCATCATTCCGGAGACCTTGAACCAGGACACCGGCTGGTAGCTCAACGAAACGCGTGTTCGCACCAAGCCGGTGCTGATATCGGGATCTTTTCCGAAGTTATTGCCGGTGCGGGTCTCATAGCGCACGCGCGATTCGAAACCAATTTTCCATTTCCCTTCACTTTGCTTGTTGAGCGATTCACCAACGGTTGCCGGCAGATCCCACCATTGCGCCGGTAACTGCGTTGTCGTCAACGCGATCAGCGCGAGCAGCGAGAATCCGCGGAACCGAGTCAAGATGTGCATGTTCATATCTCCCCGGTGAACCATATCGGTCCGGTGTGGGGAAGTTTGAGCAGCGGGAGAGACTCAACGCGAAGAGGTGACGAGCCAGGGTTCGAACTTGGCGGCAGGTGAGCGTTATTGCGCAGTGACCGGCCAGAGCGTCGGAAAGCCGGGGAGCGTGGATGTTCTCCGGGTCTACTGTGTAACCAGTTCTTCGCGGGCGCCGATGTGGCGGAGGCAGCGGTCGATCCACTGCTTGGTCAGTTTTTCCTGAACGCCGTTTTGCGAGAGGCGAGTTCCGTCACTGCTCACAAACGCCAGCCCTGGTCAGGTCCCTTCACACTCGTTATATCTCCGCGCCTGATTTGATCTCGAGAAACCATGGACTCAATTGTGATAGGAACGGTCGACGGAATGCTAGCCACGTCTTGAAAATCAAGAATGCTTGTTTTGCGTGTTTACTTCACTTACGTGCACTTAACGAAGGTGAAGTATCCATTTCCACGTATGAACCACACCACTCTCCCACTGAAACAAGATACCTCTACGTCGCCTACGCGCCGAGTAACCAAGGGAGAAGGCAACTGAATCTTAGCTCACTACGAAAAAAATGAGCAGAGCTGATCGCCCGATCCACTGCCCAATCTGCTGGCAGGGTCTCGATCTTATGGCGGCCTCACACGACACATGGATTAACACGGACTGCCCCAGCGATGCCGCAACTGCGACAAGCAGCTCAGGAACGATCGTTGTTGAGTTTGCTATTCCACACGAAGTTCGCTTGGACCGCCTTGGGTTTGGAAAACACTCGTGCGACTATAGAACTCAGTGATGCCAATACCGAGCGAACAATCAGTGCGAGTTGGCAAGGGGAAAGCATGAGCATGGCTCGGCACGTGATCGCGCTCCTCAAGAGTCATCTTGAAGGTGACGATAAGGAATTTCTTTCAGTAGCGATGCAGGCCGCGGCCCACGAGGCCCGCCTTGGCCATATAGCGGTGGCACAGCAGTTACGCGACCTGATCGACGAAGCGAAACGACGAGGATCCGCTGTCCAGAAACGACCTGGGCAGCTGCTTGTACTCGAACCTCGGGGCGAGCTAGCCAATCTTCTTTCCGTGCAGATACCCGGAACAAGGCTATCAGATATGGCGCTTCCTGACTGCCTAGCGGAACGGCTCAAGCGCATTCTCATCGAACAGCGCCAACAGAAACAGTTGCGTGCTCACGGGCTCGGGCCGCGACGCAAACTTTTGTTTACTGGGCCGCCAGGTTCTGGCAAGACGATGACCGCTTCCGCTATCGCGGGCGAACTTCACCTTCCTCTCTTCACCATCATGTTGGAGGGGCTAATAACGAAGTTCATGGGCGAGACCGCAGCGAAGCTTCGCCTGGTGTTTGATGCCATGCGGCAGACACAAGGGGTTTATCTCTTCGATGAATTTGACGCGATTGGTGCCCGCCGCAATCAGCTCAATGACGTCGGTGAGATCCGACGGGTGCTCAACTCTTTCCTTCAGCTTCTTGAAAAGGACACTTCGCACAGCCTGATTGTCGGGGCAACAAACCATCCTGATTTACTAGACCGCGCGTTATTCCGTCGATTTGATGACGTCATCGAGTATTCGCTTCCAGAGGTCAAAGTAGCTGAGCAGATCCTCACCAGAAAGCTGGTCGCCTTCCAAATAGCAGATCTCGACTGGTCGCGAATCTTGCCCGAAGTCGAGGGGCTGAGCCAAGCTGAGCTTGCTCGTGCCAGCGAGGAGTCAGCCAAACACGCGGTGTTGAACGGAACAACGCGTATCACTACCGAGGCCCTTCTTGCCGCCCTCCACGAACGAAGGGCGACCTCGCGCTAGATGCCAGACTTTCCCCGCGACTTGCCCCATTTGCATTTGTTCAAGCGTGGAAAGGCTGAATCATATACCAGCAAGATACCGCCACCTAGGCATAAACTGCCTCAAAGGGATCGTGTCAAACAGGCCGAGACACTTCGGACTGCGCTAAGCGGGGCGCTGGCAGACGTCGAGCTGCGCCGTCGCGAGCGCGTTGTAGGAATTGCCGAAGGGACTCCTGGGTTTTACCTCGAATTCCAGATCCCAGCTGGTTCAGAAAATGCTGCAGAACTGCTAGAAGATCGCCGGAAACACATAGAGCTTGTTGCGTTACGTAAGGAAGCCGACGATGGTCCGGCCCGGGCCACCGTCTTTGTACCGGATACGGCAGCCGAGCATTTCCTCCGGAAAATCGAGTCTTATCGCACCGAGAACACGCTTAAGGGTAAGCCCAAGAATGAGGCTCTTGTGGCTCGTCTCGACACGGTCGCGCTCGCAGCGTTACTTTCACTCTATACCGACGACACAGCTTTGTTACCGCGCCCGGGTGAAGGCATCTGGTGGGAAGTTTGGCTTCGCCAAGGACATGCCGAAATCTTTGGACCGCGTGGCGACTCGCCTTGCAATCCCGCTGCAAGCGCAGCGACTCATTTTCCCCGATCGCGAAGTCCGTTTGATTTATGGGGACGAAGTTATGCTCGCTCGTCTATTTGTAAACAGTGATGCGATCGCTGAGCTACGTCGAGCCAAAGACACGCCATCCACCTTCATGGAGTGGTCGAACGTCGAGCAGGCAGCGTCGGCAACATCTCTGGTGGCCCGTTTGCAGGGCCCAGAAAATCGCAACGTAAGTGTCTGTTTCCTTGATACTGGTGTGACGCAGTCACATCCCTTATTAGCGCCGGCTCTCGACCTAGCGGATGTACAAACATATGACCCGAGTTGGTCCAGCGGAGATCAGCGTGGCCACGGAACCAATATGGCTGGAACATCACTCTACGGTGATCTATTGCCTTTATTGTTATCTAGCGGCCCCGTTACCTTGACGCATTGTCTGGAATCAGTCAAGATGCTGCCGGACGAAGACGAAAATGAGCCTAGACTGTATGGGGCAATCATGGCGGAATCAGTTGCGCGAGCCGAGGTCCAGGCACCGAAACGTCGTCGAGCGATTTGCATGGCCGTTACGAGCGACTTAGGAACCAATCGTGGCCGCCCGTCTTCATGGTCGTCTAAGGTGGACCAGCTCTGTTTCGGTGATGATGACTATAGGCGCCTCTTTTTCGTTTCTGCAGGCAACGTCCGCGATGGCTTATCAAAAGCCGGTTATCAGGCACGCAACGAAACTGAGCCGATTGAGAATCCGGCGCAGGCCTGGAATGCAGTCACCGTAGGTGCGTATACCGAAAAGATAACGATCACCGATGCGACGTACTCTGGATGGCAGCCGATCGCGCCTGCAGGCGATTTGTGTCCGACAAGCCGCACATCCCTTACCTGGGAGCGGCAATGGCCCCTCAAGCCTGATGTTGTTCTCGAGGGCGGAAACTGGGCCGCCTTGGGGGATGAATGCGTTTGCCCAGATGACTTAGGTTTATTGACGACGTATCGTGATCCCGCAACACGACACTTCGATGTCTTTCGCGACACGAGCGCAGCCACGGCCCTCGCTGGCAATCTTGCCGGGCGGATCTGGGCCACTATGCCCGAACGCTGGCCGGAGACGATTCGGGCGTTGATTGTCCATTCCGCCAATTGGACTCCTGCGATGAAAGGACAGTTCTCGGGTGCAACAAGCGAGCAGCACAAACGTGCACTCCTCCGCAAGTATGGTTACGGTGTGCCGAGTTACGCACTTGCGGTGTTCAGCGCCGCCAACGATCTTACACTCATCGCGGAGGACGAACTCCAACCTTTTTGGAAGGACCCGAACGGCGGAATCAAAAGCCGCAACATGAATCTTCACCTGTTACCATGGCCACGAACCGAGCTTGAGAATCTTGGCGAACTCGAAGTCGAACTTCGAGTGACACTTTCGTACTACATTGAGCCCAACCCCGGCGAGCGCGGTTGGCTTCGTAGACATCGGTATCAGTCGCACAACCTGCGGTTCGCGGTTAAGCGGGCGCTTGAATCTGTTGACGCATTTCGCGGTCGTATTAATAAGGCGGCCACGACCGAGGAGGAGGGCTTCGGAGCAATCGATGCCGGTTCAGACCATTGGTACCTCGGACGCATTCGGAACGTTGGATCAATCCATTCTGACTATTGGCACGGTACAGCGGCCGAACTTGCGCAACGTTCTGCGATTGGCGTCTATCCTGTAGGTGGATGGTGGAAAGAAAACCCTTCTCATCTACGGTACGACCGAACTGTCCGATATGCGCTAATTGTCTCGATTCGCGCAATGAATGGTGAGATCGATATCTACACACCTGTACGGGTACAGATTGCGACACCTGTTGAGATAACGACCTGAGTGTCAGACCGCTGCGTCCGGCCACAGCACGTATGTCACTGATTCGGGATCTCTCGCATGGCGGCGCCTTAGTTTACCTGCTAGGCCTGGGCCCTAGAATGTTCCGCTTGTCCATCCGAATTCCTGTGATCGATCACTTTTCTATCTCCAACCCTCAGATGGCCACCAGTTCTTCGCGGGCGCCGATGTGGCGGAGGCAGCGGTCGATCCACTGCTTGGTCAGCTTTTCCTGGACGCCGTTTTGCGAGAGGCGGGTGTGGAGGCTGGCGAAATCGACGTGGTCCATTTGCTGGTCCTGGTTGAAGCAGGAGAACACCACGGTCTCTTCGCCGGTGAGCGGGTCCTTATGAAGCTGGAGGCACTGGGCGCAGATTTCCTTCATCATGCACTGCATGGGCGAGTTGATGCTGGCGATGGCCTTGTGCCCTTTCTTCAGATACGGCGCGAGCACGCCGTGGCGGGCGCGCTGGACGGCGTGCATCATGGCGTCGGAGCCGATGACCACCAGGCGGTCGACCTTGCTGAAGGGGATTTCGGGCTCGTCGAGGTCGCCACGGGCGTAGGCGGCCATGCCGTCGACGATGTTTCCGACGAAGGCCTTGTCCTGCACGCGGTCGGGCGTGAAGCCGGGCGCTTCGTCGCAGCACCAGACCACTATGTCGGCGGCCTTTTCGATCTCTTCGACCTTGTAGCGGTCGATCATCTTTTTGTATCCGGCGAAGTAGATGGTGCGGGAGCCGGAAGCGCGCAGTTGTTGCCCAATGGAAAACAAGACGGCGTTGCCGAGGCCGCCGCCTGCGAGCAGCACGGTCTCGCGCGAGGGAGTTTCGGTGGGAGTTCCGGTGGGACCCATGAGGATCACCGGCTCGCCGGGCTTGAGCAGAGTGCAGAGGTCGGATGAGCCGCCAACTTCGAGGACGATGGTGGAGAGCAGACCTTTTTCGCGATCGACCGAAGCACCGGTGAGCGCGAGGCCTTCCATGGCGAGCGTGGTGCCGTTGACGCGCGGGGCCAGCGATTCGTAGTTCTGGAGCCGGTAGAATTCGCCGGGCTGGAAAGCGCGCGCGGCCATGGGGGCGCGCACCACGACCTCGACGATGTTCGGCGTGAGACGGATCACGTTTTCGACTACCGCGCGCAGCTCGTTGTTTAGTCGTTCCACGAGAACTGCGGGGCCAGGCGCCGTTGGCGTCCGGCGGGCGAGGACGCGCGAGACTACGGGATAACCTTGCTTGGCGCTGGCCATGGCTTTGACGACGTTGCCGGCGAAGGACGGATGCAGGTCGCCGAAGAAGCTGATGCCGCGGCCGTCGGGCCGCATGGAAGTGAGCACGCGGGCGTGCTGGGGCTTGGCGACGCGTTCGGGCTGAACCGGGCGGCCATCGTCATCGACGGCCTGAAACCAGCGGCCATCCAGGAACAGATTGGCGGGATCTTCGCGGCCGAGCACGGTGTTGGGCTGAGTGCCGGCGGCGACCAGGATGGATCTCGCCGCGAGTCGCACTGGCTCGCCGGTCGGCGACATTTTTCCGCGTTCGGGTTCGTATTTGTGGCGAGTGAGATGCAGGGCCGAGGCGTGACCGTAGCGGTCGACTTCGACGGCGGCGGGCGCCAGGCACTCGGCGAAGCGGACGCCTTCCTCGAAGGCTTTCCAGACTTCTTCGTGGTTCAAGGTGTAGCTGGGCGAATCGACCAGGCGGCGGCGGTAGGCGATGGTGACGCCGCCCCAGGAATTCAGCAGATGGATGAACTCCGGCCGCCGGCTCTCGAGGGCGGCGGCTTCCCGCTCGGCGCGAATGGCGCGGGCATGCGCGATGAACTCGTCGGCGGTTTCGGCTTCTTCCTGGCTCCATCCGGCGCGGACTTCGGTCTCGCCTTTCTCGGCGGCCAGCGTCTCGTAGCGCTTCAGGAATTTTTCGACCTGCACGACGTAGTAGGCCAGCGATTCGGTGGCGGTGTCGATGGCGGTGAGCCCGCCTCCGATCACGACAATGGGCATGCGGATCTGGAGGTTGGCGACCGAGTTGGCTTTCGCGGCGCCGGTGAGTTGCAGGGCCATCAGGAAATCGGAGGCCTGGCGCACGCCGCGCGCGAGTCCGTTCTTCATGGGGATGACGGTGGGGCGGCCGGCTCCGGCGCAGATGGCTACGTGGTCGAAGCCCATTTCAAAGGCGCTGTCGATGGTCATGGCGCCGCCGAAGCGCACGCCGCCGAACATGGCGAACTCGCGGCGGCGTTCGAGCAGCAGGCGGATCATCTTGAGAAAATTCTTGTCCCAGCGGACGGTGATGCCGTACTCGGCCACGCCTCCGAAGCCGGCCATGACGCGGTCGTCGAGCGATTCGTAGATCTCGCGGATGTCGCGAATGGGGCGGAAGCGCGAGCGCTGGCCGAGCGCGTCGATGCCGGAGAGATCCGAAGGCAGCGGTTCGATCTTGAGGCCGTCCACGCCGATCACGGTGTGGCCTTCGTTCATCAGATAGTGCGCGAGGGTGAAGCCGGCGGGGCCGAGGCCGACGACCAGGACTTTGTAGCCGCTTTCGGGGAGCGGCAGCGGGCGCGCGAAGTTCAGCGGGTTCCAGCGCGTGAGCAGGCTGTAGATTTCGAAGCCCCACGGAAGTTCCAGCACGTCCTTGAGCGTTCGAGTTTCAATTTGAGGGATGTCGACGGGGTCCTGCTTCTGATAGATGCAGGCTTTCATGCAGTCGTTGCAGATGCGATGGCCGGTGGCGGCCGCCATGGGGTTGTCGATGGTGACGATGGCGAGCGCGCCGACGCTGTTGCCCTGCTGCTTGACGACGTTCATCTCCGAAATCTTTTCGTCCAGCGGGCAACCGGCCAGGGTGACGCCGAAGACGGTCTTCTTGAACTCGCCGGTTTTTTCCTTGAGGCCGGACGAGCAACTGTCCTTGGCCTGGTTGTGGCACTTGATGCAGTAGTGCGACTGATCGAGCGCGCCGGCCAGCGCCATGCCGTGGTCGGTGAGCTGGAAACCTTCGCGGTATCGCCAGTGCTCCTGGGGCAGGAGCAGTTTGGAGATGCTCGCGTCCTGGATGGCGTGGACCGGGACCAGGTGCATCTGGTCGAGCTTGTGTGGGACCTTGAAGAGCACGTCGCGGCGGTGGTGTTCGATTCCAGCGGGGGAGAGCGCGGCCCAGGCGGCGTAACGGGCGGCGGTCTGGAGTTCGGCGGCGTGTTCGGGTTCGTGGTCGAGCCAAGCGCTGACGTGGGTGAAGAAGCTTTTTTCGGTGAGCGGTTCGCCGAATTTGGATTCGAGCTCGCGGGCGAGCGCGGGGCCGTCGATGGTTGAGGCTTGTTCCCTGGTGACGCCGCTGATGGCGCGCTTCTGGATGAATTTGCGCTTGAAGGCGAAGAACGCGGCGGATTGGTTGTGGCGGGCCTGGAGCGCTTCGATTTGCTTGGTGATTCCGAAGAGCTGGCCGAGGAAGTCTTCGACATGCGGGGCGAGCGCGATGATCAGCTCGGATTGATCTTTGGGCGCGACGGCGGCGGGGTTGGAGCGGGCCTGGAGGAGGCGGGCGTGGAGCGGGGCGTCGGCTCGGGCGAGTTCGGCGAGGAACGCGGCGTCGAGGCGGGTGAGGCCTGGGCGCGCGTAGAGGTCCTCAAACGCGACGCCGAAGCCTAGATCGAATTGGCCGGAGACGGCGGACATTGCAGGTTCTTAAGAGATGCCAGAATGACGGCGACCGATGCGGCGAGTTTGCCGCGCGGAGCAATCAAAACACGTTATACCCCGATTGTAGCAGGCGGGGCGTGAGACACTGTGCAAATAGTTGATGGGGTAGACTCTACTCTAGTAAGTGGCCAAGGGGTTGGGTACCGTCTTGCATCGTCTCAGCTCTCCAAGCACCACAAAACAGTGGCGACAAACTAGCCAACTGGAGGACCGTTCTTCAGGGTACGATGGACTCATGATTCCAAAGCGCATCACGTCGATCACGCTCGGAGTCTGGCTAAGCGTTTCGCAGATTCCAGGCTGCTCCTGGGATTACTCGGTCTGGCCGAAAAGCAAGAGGTCGGACACAGCCCTATTCCGTTTTGTCGTTAACGAGCGATACGGGGCAGGTTATATTAATGGCCTGGGAAGAATTGTAATACCGCCACAATACCTCGCATTTGGTAATCACGGCGGAGACTTCTTCGAAGGGCTCGCGAATGTGAAGACAAAGGACGACGGCGACTTTTACATTGACGCAACTGGCAAGCGTGTGGCACCTTCAAACTACCTCTCAGACGGAGATTTCTCAGAGGGACTCGCAACGCGGTGGTTCCGAGATGAGAAGAAGTACGGTTTTATCGACCATTCTGGCAAACTTGCGATTCCCGCGACTTTCGACTATGCAAGTAGCTTTGCTGAAGGGCTAGCGGTAGTAAAGCTGGAGGGCAGGTTTGGGTATATCGACCACTCGGGGAAGTTAGCGATTCCTGCGAGGTTTTCATACGCAGCCGAATTCTCTGACGGACTCGCGCTCGTCGTCGAGAACGGGCCATGCCAGCACATCGGGTATGGTCCATGCGAATACCCGCTGAATCCTCCAATCATAATGCCGGCGGGCGTCTCCATAAGCCCGAACACCTCCCGGGTGCCGCGTTGCCGATACTCCGTCATTGACCTAAAGGGACAGGTTCTTTTCACGAGCGACTACATCGACGCCAAACACTTTGCGGAGGGCCTCGCGCCAATGGGCGACGGAACGAAGTGGGGATATGTTGATTATTCCGGCAAGGTCAGAATACCTCTGCAGTTCGACGCCGCAGAGCCATTCTCAGAGGGCCTCGCCCGGGTCTTTGTCGGCCACAAGTATGGATTCATCGACAGGACCGGAGCATTCGTCATTCAGCCACAGTTTTTCCTTGCGCAAGACTTTTCTGAGGGTTTCGCTGTTGTAAGCGACGAGAACAACAAATATTCTTTCATTAACACTAGCGGAAAACGCGCGATCGCTGGAGAATTCGACGGAGCCAGCGATTTCGTGATGGGGTTGGCTCACGTGCGTGTGGGGAAGGGCTACTACTCCGCGACATGGTCCTACATCGACAAGACCGGGAAGGTGATCTTTTCATACTCGGACCACTCCAATAGAGGACAGCGCCGTCCATGATCTTCACGGTCGCATCGACACATGATCTGGAATCGAGGGCCCGTCCGGGGTTTCACAAGGCTGAGTAACACCCGATATTTACATTTGTTTGTGCTGATCCTGACGCCGGGGAGTGCCGGCCGTCGCTATTGGCGGTTGGTGCGGACGGGCGTAGCCATGCGGATCAGAGAAGGCGCTGACGCCATTTGTCTGGGTCGCGGGAGGTGCACCCTGCGCTTCACCTCTTCCCATGGCACTCCCGAGGCAGGGTTTCTGAGAAGGTTCACTTTTCTGCGCGCGAGTTCCTGCTTTTGCCAGTCATGCACCGGGACATCCTCCGGTTTCGCGGCAAAGTCGTCCCAGAGATCTTCGACGAGCTGAAGCTTTTCGGACGGGCTCAGATCAAAGATCGATGACACCTTCGATCTCATTTGAAATCCTTAGCGATTCTCTCAAAACCCCAGCCTGCTTGGCCTACCAACGCCCTACGCTTCACTTGGTTGAACGGGTTCTCTTGGGCATCTTCAGAGTGGGCTTGAGACGCACCAGCTTGGCGCGTTTTGCGGAGGACCAATCGAGGTACTTGGTTGAATCGGCGGTGGCCCAGAATTGCTGCTCCTGGCCCTCGGATTTGAATTCAGGAATCTTTCTCTTCTTCATGTCACGGTTCATTTTCTCTTGCGTTCACACGAGTGTGAACGCGGCACGCAGGAGTGCGTGCGCCACGGGTTGACTCAATAGATGATGAATTCGAGGAGGTTGCCGTCGGGGTCGCGGACGTAGACGCTGGAGCCGGACTTTTTGCGGCCGCCCTGGCGTGGGACTGGGCCTTCGATCACTTTCGCGCCGGCGCGATCCAGCAGGGCCTTCAGTGCCACCGGGGTGCCGTCCCAGACGAAGCACAGGTCGCCGCAGGGGGGCTTCGCGGCGGGGGCGCGCAGGGTGAAGCTGGCGTCCTGCCACAGGACCGGACGGTGAAAGTTGATCATCTGATCGCCTACGTAGACCGAGCAGGCGGCGCGGCTCTCGCGCACCTCGAATCCGAGAGCGCGATAGAAGGCCAGCATCGCGCCGGTGTTCTGCATCGGAAGGGCGACGTGATCGAAGCCTCGGACGCTTCCGGACGGTTGCGCCGCCGCGGTGGCGGCCACTGCGCCGCTGATGAACTTACGCCGGGAAGAGTTCCGCCGCATGGTGTACCGTTCCATGATACGCGTATAATAACCGGCGGAGGTCATTGTCATGAAGGGCTTCTTTCTTGGCTTGGTTCTGGGATCGTTCCTGGCGATGTTGGCTGCCGCGCAACCGAAGGCGGCAACGTCGGCGCAACACCCGGTGATTACCATCGAACAGGTGAACAAGTGGGAGACGGAGCTTTCCAACTGGGGCCGCTGGGGCAAGGACGACGAGCGCGGATCGCTGAACCTGATTACGCCGCAGAAGCAGGTGCAGGCGGCAAAACTGGTGAAGGACGGCGTGACGGTGACGCTGGCGCACTTCGCGAGCCTGGAGAAGGCGGAAGACAATTTCAATTTCGGTCCGACCAAGCACGAGATGTTCGGCGTGGATCCGAAGACGCACATACCGCGCTTCGCGCTGGACATGATCAGTTTCGGGATTCACGACGGCACCAACTCGCACATGGACGCGTTGTGCCACTACCGGCTGCAGCGCGACGGCCAGTGGGTGGTGTTCAACGGGCATCCGCAGGAGCTGGATGAGAAGGGCTGCAAGGCGGACGGCATCGATCGCATGGGTCCCGGTATTTTCACGCGCGGCATTCTGGTGGACATTCCCCTGATGCGCGGAGTCGACTATCTGGAGCCGGGGACGCCGATTTATCCCGAGGATCTGGAGGCGTGGGAGAAATACGCGCACGTGAAGATCTCGAGCGGCGACGCGGTGTTCGTGCGGACGGGGCGGTGGGCGCGGCGCGAGAAGGTGGGGCCGTGGAATGTGGGGAGGCAGGCGGCGGGGCTGGATGCTTCCACCATGCCGTGGTTCAAGCAGCGCGACATTTCGGTGCTGGGCGGCGATGGAGTGAACGATGTGCAGCCTTCGGGCGTGCAGGGGCAGGGCGAGGCGGCCGGGCGGCCGGTGCATACGCTGACCATCGCGGTGCTGGGCGTGCCGCTGGTGGATAACGCGTATCTCGAGGATGTCGCGAAGGAATGCGCGAAGCGGAAGCGCTGGGAGTTTTTGACGACGGCGCAGTTCATGCGGATTCCGGGCGGGACGGCGACGCCGTTTAATGGGCTGGCGACGTTCTGAGGCGTCCCCATGAGTGGGGACGCGGCACGCACGAGTGCGTGCGCCACGAAGACGGTCGCGCTAAGCATCGCCGGGTCGGATCCTTCGGGCGGGGCCGGGATACAGGCCGACCTGAAGACATTTCATCAGTTCGGGGTTTATGGCGAGGCGGTGGTCACGCTGCTCACCGTGCAGAATACGGTCGCGTTCGAGCGCGTGGAGTGCGTTCCGGCTGAGCTGGTGGTGGAGCAGATTCGCGCGGTGATCGGCGACATTCCGCCAGGGGCGGCCAAGACGGGGGCGCTGGGGAATCGCGAGATCGTCGAGGCAGTGGCCGATGTGGCGGCCGGCTTTCGGTTTCCGCTGGTGGTGGATCCGGTCATGCTGAGCAAGCACGGCGGGGCGCTGATTGCTCGGGATGCTATCGCGGCGCTGAAGGACAAGTTGCTGCCGCGCGCTTTCCTGGTTACGCCGAATCTGGAGGAAGCGGAATTGTTGACCGGGATCGAGGTGCGCGATATCGCAGGGATGCGGGCGGCGGCCGAAAGATTGCGAGGGCTAGGGCCGCGGGCGGTATTGGTGAAGGGCGGCCATCTGGCGGGAAGCGCGACGGACATCCTGCTACACGACGGCGGCTGGGAGGAATTTGCGGCCGAGCGCATCGAGACGCGGCACACGCACGGGACCGGGTGCGCGTTTTCAGCCGCGATCACGGCGCTGCTGGCGAGCGGCGAGGAGCTGGTGGCGGCGGTACGCACCGCCAAGCGGTACATCGGCGAAGCGATCCGCACTAGTCCTGGTCTGGGGGCGGGGGCGGGGCCGGTGAATCACCATGCGGCTTGGCGGATTGACCAGGCTGCTCGGGAAGAATGAAGGAAGTCTCGCCGGGGCGCAGCAGCTTCAGCTTCTTGCGAATCTCCAGTTCCTGTTCCGACGGGTTTTCTTCGAGCTTCTTAATGCGATCGCGGCGGTAATCGTTCTCGCGCTGGAGCGCGGCGTTGTCTTCTTCGAGCTTGCGGATCTCATCGCGCTTTTCGCGCAGAGCGGGCAGACCTTGGGGGCTGCGCAGCGTGCGGTAGCCATAGGCTGCGACCAGCGCGAAGACGATCAGAAAGATGATGCGAGCGGCGGCCTTCTTGATTCGCAAAGAAAAGAGTCCTTACATTTGTTTATAATCCTGTTTTGCCTAAAGGTCCAGAGGTAAATTGAAGAGGGCCGTGGACAGACGGATCTGTCCACGCGCGAAGACCTCGCATCGCTCCAAGGAGAATGTTGCCGCTAGGGACAGATTCGTCTGTCCCTGCGAGCGAAAAAAATTGCGATGACTGACAAAATTGTGGTGCTGAGCACGTGCGGGTCGCTGGATGTGGCCGAGCGGATTGCGCGCGGGCTGGTGGAGAAGCGGCTGGCGGCGTGCGTCAACTTGATTCCGGCGATGCGGAGCATCTATCGCTGGAAGGATGCCGTGGAAGACGAGCAGGAAGTGCTGCTGGTGATCAAGTCGAGCCGGGAGCTCTTCGGGGAGCTGCGCGCCGAGATCGAGAAACTGCACTCTTACGAATTGCCGGAGGTGGTGGCGCTGCCCATCGTGGAAGGCTCGGAAGCCTACTTGCTGTGGCTGGATCGCGAGCTGGCTGAACGGCCCGATCAGTAAGTCTATTTCACCTTGGGCGTCTCGAGCACCATGCCCAGTCCGTCCAGCAACGACCAGGTGGCCTGCTGATAACTCAGGAAGGCTTGCTGGTATGCCACGTAGGCGTTCAGCAAAGCGCTCTGCGCGCTGGCCAGGCGCGTCTGCGAATCGAGCATTTCGAAGGCCGTGATAGTGCCCAGGTCGTATTTCTGCTGCTCGGCCTCGACGTTTTTCTCGGCGAGATCGCGGGCGCGTACGGCGGCATCGATGGTGGCGTTGGCGAGCTCGATGGCGTTCAGCGACTGGCGCACGTCGAGGGTGATCTGCTGCTGGACCTGGCGCTCGGTATAGCGGTCGCGCACCCGGTTGACGAGCGCATCGGCAAGCTGGGCCTGGGCGTTGCTGGAGCGCAGCGGGAAGGTGAACTGCAGGCCCGCGCCGTAGGAGGGATAGTTGAATCCGAAGACCTGGCCGATTGAATCGCCCAATCCGCCGGAAACGGCCGGAGTGGTGATGCCGAGCGGGCCGACCACGGCGACCTGATTGCCCGCCAGGCCGGAGGACTGTCCCTGCGCGGTGAGGTCCAGCCGCGGAAGCATGAGATTGCGGGCCACACGCGCGTTCAGATCGTCGATGGAGACGCGGCGGTGGGCGGCGTCCAGCTCGGGACGCACGCTGAGAGCCTTGGCCAGCGCTTCTTCGAACGGGAGAATGGAGGACTTGGACGGAAGCGTGGAAGGTTCGTCGTCGAGCACCAGCTCGGTGGCGCGCAGCTCCGCGGTGAGGTCGGCGCCAATCGCGCGGCGCAGGCCGTCCAGGGCGGCCTTGTAGGTGTACTGGGCCTGCACCAGGTCGCGGTTGCGCTCGGCCAGTTGGGTCTCGGATTGATAGATGTCGAGCGCGGCGAGCGCGCCCAGGTCCAAGGCCTGCTTGTCGTGCTCGTAGGACTTTTGCGCGAGGTCGAGCGTGGCTTGCAGCACCTTGATGGTGTCGCGCGAGCGGACTGCGTCCCAATATTGTCCGCCGGCCGACGCCACCAAAGCGGAGATGCGCGCCTCGCTGGATCGTGACGTAATGATCAATTCCGTACGCGCGATCTCGAGCGGCGCGCGCACCTGAATACTGGTGCGGTTCTGCAGCAGGGGCTGGGAGAATTGGAAGCTGAGCAAGCCGGTGATATTCGGATTGAAGATGTTGAACGCGCTGTTGGTGGAATTGCGGATGCCGCTGTAGCCCACCGACATGTTCTCGCCGGTGGGAAGAAGCCGCTGGAAGGTGATGAAGGAGTTCTGCGTGAGGCTGCTCAGCGTGGATGCGCCGCCGATTTGCGAGAACTGCGGGGCGACCGAGCGTAGCGTGTTGAATCCCAGCGCGACCAGAGGATCGTAGGGCGCTTTCGCGGCGGTGATCTGGTCGGCCGCGTTGTAAACATCCAGGCGGGTCAGGTTGACGTCGGTGGAATTCTTGAGCACCAGCTCGAGATACTCCTTGATGGTGAGGTGCAGCTTTCCCTCGGAGATGCGTTCCCGGAGCCCCTGGACGTCGCGCACCGCGGTGATCTCGGGATGGAACTGGAATCGCTGATTGAACCACTGGCGCACGGGCAGATCGGCGGGTAGCAGCGAGGCGGGAGCAAGCAGCAGCAAGAGCAGCAGCCGGGCGGAAGATCTACTCATAGCGCAGCGCCTCGATGGGATCGATTCGCGACGCCTGGCGGGCCGGATAGATGCCGAAAATCACGCCCACCGCCACCGACACACCGAACGCGATGATGATGGACGAGGGCGTGACGATGGTCATCCACTGCGCCGCGCGCGCGATCATCCACGAAAGGAAATAGCCGAACAGGATGCCCACCAAACCTCCTCCGATCGAGATCACAATTGACTCCAACAGAAACTGCCGCACGATATCGATGCGCCGCGCGCCGGTGGCCCGCCGGACGCCGATTTCCCGGGTGCGTTCCATGACGGTGGCGAGCACGATGTTCATGATGCCGATGCCGCCCACCAGCAGCGAAATGGCCGCGATGGCGACCATGACGTAGGTGAAAATCGACTGGGCGCGCTGCTGCTCGGCGAGCAGCTCGGCCGGGATGGTGACCAGGAAGTCGCGCACGTGGTGGTGCGTGGAATCGAGAATCGCGGAAACGACTTTGGCCGCGCCCACGCTGTCTGCGCCGGCCTTCAAGCGGATGTCCACGCCGTCCAGCTCGTCCTTAAAGCTGCCGCCGTTGTCGAAGAAGCGGTACTGAAAAGTGTTGAGCGGAATGTAGACCACGAAGTTGGGATCCTGCGACTGGGCGGTTCCGGAGCCGGAGCTGATCTGCTGCTTCAGCACGCCCACCACGCGCAGCCAGCTCTCGTTGATCTTGATGAACTTGCCGAGCGCGGGCCCATAGCCCAGCATGGCGATCTTGGCGGACTCGCCGAGCACGCACACCGACGAACTGGCGTTGTCGTCGGCGGCGTTGAAGGAGCTGCCGTCTTCGAGTTTCCAGTTGTGAATCGCGGCGTAGGAGGGCCGCACGCCGTACAGTTCGGGAAGATCCTGCGGCGGCCTGGGGAAGGCGCGCGCCGGGTGCAGGCTGCGGCGCGCCGAGATGAGCTCGAGAGCGTCGACGTTGGCTTCCAGCACGCGCACATCGCGCTCGGTGAGGCCGGGCGAGGAGCGGCGGCGCTGCTGCAACTCCTGATCGCTCGAGGCGGGCCGCGACTCGATGAGCAGATTGCGCACTCCCAGTTGCTCGATGAAACGCAGCGACTCCTCCCGCGCCCCCGCTCCGATGGAGAGCATCCCGATCACCGCTCCGACGCCGAAGATGATGCCGAGGGCGGTCAGCACGGTGCGGGTCTTCTGGGCCCACAGATTTCTGGCGGCCAGGCCAACGTCGGCGGCGTAGCGCGATATGGTGTCTATCATTTCGCCAGGGACTTCATGGCGCTGGACGCCTCGGGCTTCTTGTTCGCCAGCTCGGTGGGATTGGCGAGGGCGACTTCCTGGCCTTCGCTGACGCCGGAGATGACGACGCGGGTCTCGTTGCGGCGAATCAGCTTGACGTCCATGGGGGTGAAGCCGGCCGGCGAGTGGACGTAGACGAAGGTCCGCCCGCCGCTTTCAAACAAGGCCTGCGCGGGCAGCGAGAGCACGCCTCGCAACTGGTCGGTGGTGATGACCACCTTCGCGGTCATGCCGGGCCGGAGTTCCGCGATCGGATCGTCGAGACTGCTTTTGCATTCGAAATGGCGGTTCCAGGGCGGTCCGGTGGTCCCGGCCAACTCGCGCACCTGGCCGTGGAACTGGCGATCCGGCGCGGCGATGATGGTGATGGCGACTTTATCGCCGGGCGCGAGATGTCCGCGATCGAGTTCGCTGATGTCGGCGGAGATCTCCCAGTTCTTCAGGTCGGGTATCTCGGCGATCACCATGCCGGGACGCACCGCATCGCCGCTTTGATACAGCGGCAGCGTCATGCCGAAGAACAGCATGTTGCCGGTGGTGTTCTGCCGGACGGAGACGTAGCCGTCGCGATGCGCGCGCAGCGTCATGGCTTCGATGTTGCGGCGGGCCGTGGTGGCCTGGGCTTCGGCCTTGGCGGCGGCGGCTTCCTGGATCTCGATGGTGGCGTCGTTGGTGGCCTTGCGATTGGCGATGTTCTGCTGGAGCTGCTTGAGACGGTCGCGCGCGTTGGTGAGGTCGAGGTCGTTCTCGTGAGCGGTAATGGCCGGCGACAGCGGATTCTTGCGGACCTCCAACTCGGCGGTGCGGACGTCGGCCTGGGCTTTGAGCAAAGCGTAACGGTCCTCTTCCTCGTTGGCCTGTTTTTGCGCTTTGGTCTGGAGGATGCGCTGCTGCGCCTCGGCGAGGTCGGCTTCGGCTTCGCTGAGCCGGTATTCCTGCTCGGTGGTGTCGAGGCCCACCACCACGTCGCCCTCCTTGACCTTGTCGCCGGGCGTGCGGAGATCGATGATGTGCATTTCGGCTCCGCCGATCAGGGGCGCGGTGAGAACCTCGGAGTTGCCTCCGCGCAGTTCACCACGCGCGGTGATGGAGAGACTGACGTCGCCACGCAGAACCTTGGCGGTAGGGATGGGAGCTTCGTTGGTTGTCGACACGATCTTGCGGTATCCGCGGACCGCGTACCACGCGGCTCCGGCGACGGCGGCGGACAGGACCAACCCGATAGCGAGACGCCGCAGCCAGCGCGAACCACGCCGGCGCACCGGTTTCTGAGCGGGCGGCTGTTCGCCGCGAGACTCCGGCGGAACCAGGGGAGGCGCGAGCGTTTGGCTCATTGCTTCTCCTGCGGCTCGGTCAAGGCGACCTCGACGCCGGCTGCAATTCCTTCGACTGCGACTTCATCCGGGTTGCGAGCTTTCACGCGAACCTCTCGCGGGACATATTGATCCTGTGCCTGGACGTACACGGCCGGTTTTCCGTTGCGCGTAAAGAGGGCCTTGACCGGGATGCTGATGGCGTCGGGAATTCTGGTGCGGATGAGGTCGGCGCCGGCGTTCATTCCGGGGCGCATGCGCGGGTCGGGCTTCTCGAGTTGCGCGTAAGCGCGGAAGCTGCGCGTGGGAGGCCACTCGTTGAAGCTCCGTTCGGTGAGCGGCGTGATGGCAACCAGTTTGGCGCGCAGCACTTGTTCGGGAAACGCATCCACGTGGACCAGAACGTCGCTGCCCACCTGGATCAGCCCGCGGTCCGTTTCATCCACCTTGCTTTCCATCTGCAGCGTCGCCAGATCGGGAATCTCGGCCAGAGTTGCGCCGGGCCAGGCGTGATCGCCCACCTTGAAGGGCTGCGCGTTCACCCAACCCTGCGAGAAATTGGGCAGGTAGTTGATGACGCCGTTCAGCGGGCTCTTCAGCTCCATCTTGGCCAGGTGGGAGTTGGCCAGATCCACCTGCGCCTGCGCGGTGCGGAGTCCGCGTTCGAGCGATGCGATGGTGCGTTCTTCGGCGCGGCGATGCACCGCGATGGCGGCCTGCCGAACCTTCAGGCGCTCTTCGGCCATGGCGAGATCGATGGCGCTCTCTTCTCCCTGGATGGCGCTGACCACTGATTTCTTGGAAGCTTCCAGGCGCGCGCGTTCGGCCTGGTATTGCGCGGTGGCCAGGTCCAGAGCATCCTGATCGATGGTGATGCGCGAGTGGGCCTTGGCCTGGTCGAGCGAAGCCTGCGCCTGTTGCAGCGCGGCCTGTTTCTCGACCAGATCCTGCTGGGTGCGGCTGGGATCAAAACGGACCACGGCCTCACCGGCCTTGACTTCGCTGCCCGATGGCGCCATCCAGATGATCTGCAGGTCGGGCACGTCCAGGGGAGCAATCACCTGCACGAAACGGTCGGCCACCAGCTCGCCGCGGCAACGGACCAGCTCGAGAAAATCGCCCTTGCGCGCGCGGGCGAAGGGCAGGCTGACGGCATCGTGCGCGCGGCGAAACTCGCGGATCGCCAGAGCCGATCCGGCGGCGACGATCAGCAGAATGGCCGCCCGCAGCAGGAATTTCTGGTAGCGCTTCACTGGGGCGCCTCGATGTCCACGGCGGCCGAAAGGTCGGGCATCAGATGAGGATCGCTTTGATCGAGCACGAAGAGCGCGCTGAAGGTCTTCACCGGCGTTCCCAGGGCGGCGGTGGCCGCGGGGCTGGCGGAGGCGAAATGCGCATGGAAAGCGATCTCGGGAAACGCGTCCAGGTGCACGGTGGCGGTGGCGCCCTTCACCAGCACGGCCCCGTCCGGCTCGCCGACGGTGAGTTCGATCTCCATCTCGGAGGGATCGAAAACTTTGAGGAGCGGGCTGCCGGGCCACAACTGATCGCCTTCCTGCGGATGACCCACCGAGTTGTTGCGCCACATATTTTCGAGCGCAGCCATGCCTCGGATCGGCGCGCGAACCAAAAGCAGCTCGGAGTTTTTGATCTGCCGCGTGACGTAACGCTGCTGCCGGTCGCGCTGCAACTCGAGGCCGCGCAGTTCGGCTTTTTCGGCGTCCTCGTGGTAGCGGTTGGATCGCTCCAGGCTGGCGACGTGTTCGCGCGCGTCCGCCAGTTTGACTTCGTTCTTCTGGCGCTCGATTTCGCTGAGCACGGGGCCCTTGCGGCTTTCAATGGCGGCCTTCTTCAGGTCGGATTCCGCCTGCTGGAGAGCCGACTCTCGTCCTTCGGCGTTGCTGGTCTGCTCGGCCTTCTTGGTTTCGATCTGGTGGTCGAGGTCGTCGAGGCGCGAGCGGGAGTCGTCGAGCAGCTTCAGCTCGTTGGTGCGGTCGAAGGACGCGATGGGATCGCCTTGCGCGACGCTGGTGCCGTTCCGAATCAGCGTTGCGAGCGTGAGATTGCCGCCCAGGCCGGCGATGCGTGGAACCAGAACCGTGACCGAATGGACGGCCCGGATGACACCGGTGGCCCGAACCGTGCGCCGGGCAGGCTGGTCGCCGACCAGAAGCATCGCGGCCGCGGTGAGGGGTACGACTAAGTACGCCAGCGTTCTCAAGACGCTCCTCCGGTTTTGCGCTACATCAGCTTTAGACGCCGAAAGGGCAGGAAACGGACAGGCAAAATGCTCACCAAATTCGTTCGTCGTGAAAGCCGTTGATTTTTCAGTATATTCGACGCGCGGGGTAGCCGGGTGTTAGTGCGTTTGCGGCCCAGGTGAGCTGGGGTCGCTCGACGCGAGTTCCTTGGTTCCTTGGTTCATTGGTTCATTGGTTCTCTGCCCTTGGTGTAAGCTTGTCACATTATGCTGAGTGAGAAGCTGGATCTCAACGTTCGGTTGTTGTTGCAGGCCATTCAAGGGGAGGGCAATCCGCCGCTCGAGAGCTTGCCGCCGGTGGAAGCGCGCAAGGCCGCGGCCGAGAGTATGCAGCCGGTCAGAGGCACGCCGGAGACGGTGCGGTCGGTGGAGGATCTGCGGATTCCCGGTCCGCTGGGCGAGATCCCGATCCGCGTGTACACACCGGAGCCGGATGCGCCGCGCGCGGGCCTGGTGTACTTTCATGGCGGTGGCTGGGTGATCGGCGATCTGGACACGCACGACGTGCCGTGCCGGGCGATCGCGCGGCGCTCGGGAGCCGTGGTGGTGTCGGTGGACTATCGGCTGGCCCCTGAACACAAGTTCCCGGCGGCGGTGACCGATTGCTACGCGGCCACGGTGTGGGTTTCAGAGAACGCGGCGCGGCTGGGCATCGATCCGCAGAGAATCTGCGTGGGCGGCGACAGCGCGGGCGGAAATCTGGCGGCGGTGGTCGCGCTCAAGAGCCGCGACGAGAAAGGTCCCGCCATTGCGCTGCAGGCCATGGTTTATCCGGTGACGGATCTTTCTTCGTTCGACACGGACTCGTATCAGGAGTTCGCCCAGGGCTATCAGCTCACGCGAACCATGATGGATTGGTTCCGCGACCTGTATCTCGGGAGCGCCGAGGACGGCCGGAGTGCGCACGCGTCGCCGCTGCTGGCTCGCGACTTGCGGGGGTTGCCGCCGGCGGTGATTCTTACGGCCGAATGCGATCCGCTGCGGGATGAAGGCGAGGCTTACGCCAAGCGGCTCAAGGATGCGGGAGTGCCGGTTGCGAGCACGCGGCATGCGGGCATGATCCATCCGTTTTTCTCGCTGGCGGGGGCGGTGCCGCAAGCGCTGGAGGCGTATCAGCAGATCGCGGACGTGGTGCGTGCGGCGGGGCGGCAGTCATCGAGCGTGGGGGCGGTGTCGATTTAGGACGCGAGGTTCAAGGACAAGAATCTTGCCGGCTAAAGCCGGGCTGCAGGCAGGATTGCCTGCCCCACGCTAGCCCTTGGGAAGCTGGAGCAGGTACTTGCAGAGGGCGTCCATGTCCTCGGCGGCGAACTTGTAGGGCGGCATGATGGTGCCCTTGGAAACGGCCTGCGGATCGTTGAAGTGCTGTTCGAGCCAGGCTCGGTCGTGACGATCTCCCACGCCATCGAGCGGCGGGCCGAGCTTCTTGCCGACGCCGTTGATCTGGTGGCAGGTGTCGCAGTGATTGGACTGGTAGACCAGGGCGCCTTGGACCACGTAATCGGGCGCGGCCATGATGGCGCCCTCGTTGTCCGGCGTCAACTTCAGCACGAACGCCGACAGCGCGGTCAGTTCCGAATCCTTGAGCTGCACGGGCGGCATGGAACTGCCGGGCACGATGGTGGCCGGATTCTTGAAATGTGGAACCAGCCAGGCGGCGTTGCGATGCTCGGCCGGCATCTTGGTGAGATCCGGTCCAATGCCTTGCTTGCCGCCTCCGGGATGGCAGGCTTTGCAGTTCCCCTTGCGGAAAAGCGCGAGTCCTTGCAGTTCTTCCGGTGACAGGTTCTGCCAGGGCTGCAGCGCCGTGGCGCTTTCCGAGGGCGCGGCCAATCCGTTTTCCTCGGGGTTGGGAGGCGTGGTCATGACGGCGGCGGTGGTGAGGCCGGTCCACGCGAGGGCGGCGAGAAACGCGGCGGCGAAGGCGAAGGTGCGCTTTCCGAGGCGCACCATGGGACCGCGATCGATGAACGGAATCAAAAGCAGAGTGAGCACCGCCACGCCGGGCAGCACCACGGCGCCCACTACTTCGAGCGGGCCCTTGAAGAACTTCAGGGTCTGGAACAGAAACAGGAAATACCACTCGGGGCGCGGAATGTAAGCGGTGTCGGTGGGATCGGCGAGCCGGCCGAGCGGGACTTCGGCCACCACCGCCAGGGTGAACAGGATGATGAAGGCGATGGCGACGCCGACGGTATCCTTAAAGACCTGTTCGGGGAAAAATTTCCGGCGCGGAGCATTGTCGCCGACGGCGGGCGCGACGCCGTGCTTGCGCACCAGGAAAATATGGATGCCGATCAGGATCATCACCAGTGGCGGCAACAGAATGGTGTGCAGCGCATAGAAGCGCGAGAACGTGACTCGGCTGACGCCATTCTCGCTGCCGAGCAGGCGTGTCAGATACGGTCCTAAGACAGGCGCCGATCCGGTGATCTGAGTGGTGACCACGGTACCCCAGTACGCGCGATTGTCCCAGGGCAGCAGGTAACCGGTGAGCCCGAAGACCATCACGACCAGCAGCAGAACCACGCCCACCATCCAGGTGGCTTCGCGCGGCTTCTTGTAGGCGCCGTACAGGAACACCTGGGTCATGTGCAGGACCACGATGATCAGCATCATGCTGGCGCCCCAGTGGTGCAGGCCGCGGATCAGCTTGCCGCCGGTCAGCTCGGTCATGATGTAGCGGACGCTATTGTAGGAATCGCCGGGAGTGGCGGCGTAGTTGAAAGCCAGCAGGCCGCCGGTGAAAACCTGGATCACAAAGAAGAACACCGCGGCGCTGCCGATGATCTGGTGCCAGCCGCTGGAGGCGGGGATGTCTTCGTAGAGGAAATTCTTGATGGCCGACTCGAGGCCGGTGCGATGCTCTAGCCAGTCGATGATCTTACGCATGTGGCTCCGGAGGTCCGATCTGCAGAACGCCTCCCTCAACCTTCACCGAGTATCGATCCAGCGGGCGCGGGGCCGGGCCGCCCAGCACTTTGCCGTCGACCGAGAACGCGGAGGTGTGGCACGGGCAGACGAAGGTGTGCGAGGGGTCGTCCCAGTGATAAGCGCAGCCCAGATGCGTGCAATTGGGCGTGAAGGCGATCACCTGGTTGTCGGGTTGCTTCACCACCCAGGCGGTGGCTTTCTCGGTGATCAATTGCCAGCCGTCGGCACGAGTGCGCTGGAAGGAGATCTCGGTGGGCTTGCCGGCCGGGATGGAGGACAGGTCGGCGGTCTTCACCCATTCGCTGGCTTTGCGAGCCTTGGGCGGGAAGAGCAGGTAGATGGCCGCCGGGACAGCCACAGCGGCGCCGATGAGGCCCATGACGCCATTGATGAACAGGATGTAGAAATTCCTACGCGTGGGGGGCAATTCCACGGCGGGTTCGTGGGAATGATGTTCTGCCATTTGATTCAGTTCTCTAATGTACTTGATGGCGGACGGGGGGTCAAGAAGCCTTGGGGCTGGCGGTGCACCGTCCCACAGCGGTTCCTCTCCAGGTCTACAGCGCGCCGTCGCCGCGGTCGTCGTTGCGGATGCGGATGGCTTCGGCCACGTCGAAGACGAACACTTTCCCGTCGCCGATCTTGCCGGTGCGGGCGCTGGAGACCACGGTCTGGATCACTTCCTGCGCGCGCGCGTCCGCGACCACCATCTCCACTTTGACCTTGGGCAACAGATCCACCTGGTATTCCATACCGCGATAGACTTCTTTGTGGCCCTTCTGCCGGCCGTGTCCGCGCACCTCGGAAATGGTCATGCCGTCGACGCCGATGGCCTTCAGAGCTTCTTTCACGTCTTCGAGTTTGTGGGGCTGGATGATGGCTTCTATTTTTTTCATGGCTGGCCTCGGGCTACGCTTCGAGATTATAACCTTCTTCGCCGTGCATGCTGACGTCCAGTCCCTCGATTTCCTGCTCGGGCGCGACGCGCAGCCCGATCACGACGTCGCATATTTTCAGGATGATGAGCGTTCCCACGATGGCCAGGCCCCAGGAAATCAGCACCGCGATGCCCTGATTGAGCACCTGGCCCGCGTTGCCATCCACCATGCCCAGGGGAAGGACCTTGCCGCCGGCGTCCTTGAGGCCGTCGTTGACGGCGCTGGTGGCGAACACGCCCGTCAGGAGCGCGCCCAGAGTTCCGCCCGCGCCGTGGACTCCGAAGGCATCCAGGCTGTCGTCGTAGCCGAACTTGCTCTTGACGGCGGTGACCATGAAGAAGCAGACCAGGCCGGCCGCGAAACCGATCAGCAGGGCCGGAAACGGCTTGACGAATCCGGAGGCGGGCGTGATGGCCACCAGTCCGGCGACCGCGCCCGAGATCGCGCCCAGCACGCTGGGCTTGCCATTGTGCACCCATTCGGCCAGCATCCAGCCCAGCACGGCGGCGGCGGTGGCGAAGTGCGTGGCTACGAACGCGCTGGTGGCTAACGACGAGGCCGCCACAGCGCTGCCCGCATTGAATCCGAACCAGCCGACCCACAGCAGGCAGGCGCCGATGACGCTGATCACCACGTTGTGCGGCTTCATGGGCTCGGACCCGAAGCCTTTCCGCTTGCCCAGGTACAGTGCGCAGATGAGCGCCGAAACACCGGAGCTGATGTGCACCACCGTTCCGCCGGCGAAATCGAAGGTGGGGATTTTGCCGCCCAGAAACGCATTCAGAAAGCCGCCCTTGCCCCACACCATGTGCGCCAGAGGGAAGTACACCAGGAACATCCACAGCACCGTGAACAAGAGCATGGCGCTGAACTTCATGCGTTCGGCGAAGGCGCCGGAAATCAGCGCCGGCGTGATGATGGCGAACATGAGCTGGTAGACCATGTAGGTCTGGTGCGGGACGGTGGCGCCATAGTCGGCATTGGGCGCGGCGCCGACTCCATTCAAGAACAGATATCGCAGATCGCCGAGGAACGGCGTGCCTTCACCGAACGCCAGGCTGTAACCGACGATGGCCCACAGCACCGTGACGACCGCCATCAGGACGAAGCTGTGCATCATGGTGCCCAGGACGTTCTTGCGCCGCACCAAGCCGCCGTAAAAGAGCGCCAGGCCGGGCCCGGTCATCATCAGCACCAGCGCGGCGCTGGTGAGCATCCAGGCATTGTCGCCGGCGCTTTGAGCCGACTTGACGGCCGCCTCCAGATTGCTGATTCGGGTTTCCGTGGGGACCGCTTGAGCCAGTGCCAGCAGGGGCAGGAAGAGAAGGAGCGCGCAACGACTTGGTCGCATAGTGGTAAATGATACACCGACCCAGGGCTGAGGCGCCACTAAGATCTCGGGGCGGTTAGATACGGCGCACACTTGCCGTTAGGATTTTCGGCCGTCAGCCTTGGGCTTCCATTTCAGACCGCCGCTGAACTCCAGGCCGACCACGTAGCGAGTGGCTTTCCGCGCGCAACTCCGCACCGAGGCGGTACCGTGCAAGAACTTCTCGGCGCGAAAGTTCACGTAGGTGCCTTCTTTCACCGGAAGAGGCACTTCGAGCCGCATTCCGTCCTCGGAGACATCCACGGTGCGGCCGCTGGTGAATTCCTCGTTGCCCAGGCGATTCTTCCACGACAAATACACCGGAGTGCCATGGGGGATTCGTTCGTGGCGGCGGAGATTGCCTCGCGGCATAAACCGAACTGTAACAATTGCGGGCGGCCGGTGGCAAGGGTCTCGCGGCCGTGGCGCGGCCGGGTTTTTGATTTATATCGTGTTACGATATTATTGAATGGACCTATCCTTGGTGGAATATCAAGCTTTGGCGGAACTGCGCTATCAGATCCGCCGGTACGTGCATTTCAGCGAAGAGCAGGCCCGCCAGCACGGCTTGGAGCCGCAGCAGCACCAGTTGCTGCTGGCCATCAAGGGACTTCCGGAAGGGGCCCGAGCCACGATCGGCGAGCTGGCGGTGCGGCTGCAACTGAAGCACCACAGCACGGTGGAATTAGTCGATCGCCTGGCACAGCACGGCTACGTATTCCGCAGTGCCGGCCAAGACGACCGGCGCGAGGTCCTGGTTCGCCTTTCCGGACCCGGCGGACGCATCCTGCGAAGCCTCTCGCTGGCCCATCAGCAGGAGTTGAAGACCGCCGGTCCGGCGCTAGGAACGGCATTGCGGGCGTTGCGCAAGGCCAGACGAACGCGGTCCAAGCACAGCGGCGCGGGGCACGCAGCATGAGACATCCGCGCGCCCAAGCGCTCGGGGACTTCACCGCCGATTCGCGCACCATCCCCATCTCGCTGCTGGCGATCCTTATCGGAGTTTTGAGCACTGGGGTGGCCTGGGCTCTGCTCCGGCTGATCGGCCTCTTCACCAATCTTTTTTACTACCATCGCTGGAACTTTCAACTGGTATCGCCGGCCGGGAATCACTTGGGACCGTGGGCCATTCTGGTCCCCATCGCGGGTGCGCTGGTGATCGGATTGATGGCGCGCTACGGCTCGGAAAGGATCCGCGGGCACGGCATACCGGAAGCGATTGAATCGATCCTGATCAACGGCAGCCGGGTGCAGCCTCGATTGGCGATTCTGAAGCCGCTCTCGTCTGCGATTTCGATCGGCAGCGGCGGCCCGTTTGGCGCCGAAGGGCCGATCATCATGACGGGCGGCGCGTTTGGATCGATGATCGCGCAGTTCTTCCATCTCACCAGCGCCGAGCGTAAGACGCTGCTGGTGGCGGGAGCGGCGGCGGGCATGTCGGCCACGTTCGCGTCGCCGGTCGCCGCGGTGCTGCTCTCGGTCGAACTGCTGCTGTTCGAATGGAAGCCGCGCAGCCTGGTTCCGGTGGCGCTGGCCAGTGCGGCCGCCGGCGCGGCCCGCCGCTACATTCTGGGGCTCGGCCCGCTGTTTCCCGTTCCGAATCATCCCAGCTTCATCGGACCCGAAGGATTGCTGGGCTGCGCGATTTGCGGACTCCTGGCCGGAGCGCTCTCGGTGTTGTTGACGGGCGCGGTCTACGCCGCCGAAGACGCTTTCGCCAAGCTGCCCATTCACTGGATGTGGTGGCCGGCCATCGGAGGCCTGGTAGTGGGCGCCGGCGGCCTGGTCTTTCCACAGGCTTTGGGCGTCGGCTATGACACTATCGGCGCGCTCTTGCAAGGCAACGTGGTGACCGGCACGATCGTAGGCATCCTGCTGGTGAAATCGGTGATCTGGGCCGTGTCGCTCGGATCGGGAACCTCGGGTGGAGTGCTGGCGCCGCTGCTGATGATGGGCGGCGCGCTGGGCGGCATCGAGACCATGTTCCTGCCCAACTTGGGCGGCGGATTCTGGCCGCTGGTCAGCATGGGCGCCATCCTGGGAGGCACCATGCGGTCGCCGCTCACGGGCATCATCTTTGCGCTGGAGCTGACTCACGACATCAACGTGCTCTTGCCGCTGCTGGTAGCCAGCGTGATCGCGCATGCGTTCACGGTGCTGGTGCTGAAGCGGTCGATTCTGACCGAAAAGGTAGCGCGGCGTGGATACCACTTGAGCCGCGAATATGCCGTGGATCCGTTGGAGATTTTGTTCGTGCGCGACGCCATGCGCACCAACCTGGTGGCGTTCAGCTCCGACAACACGCTCGATCAGGTGAGGACCAGCCTGAACGCTCAGCGCGGCACGCGCGGGCAGCATCTTTATCCGGTAGTGGATGAAAAGCGGCACTTGTACGGAGTCATCACCCGGAAGCAACTGCACAAATTCCTGGCCGATCCGAAGCCGGCCAGGCGGACGCTGGCCGATCTGGCGACGGATCCGTTGGTGGCGTATCCGGACGAGCCTTTGCGCGTAGTGGTGTACCGGATGGCGGAGTCGGGATTGACGCGTTTTCCGGTGGTGGACCGCGGCGACCATCGCAAGCTGGTGGGCATGATCGGACTGCGCGACCTGCTGTCGGCCAGGGCGCGAAATCTTGAGGAGGAGCGCAATCGGGAGCGGGTGCTGCGCATCCGTCTGCCGGTGCTGGGCAGCGAACCCCGGCAGACGTCGGTCTAGGAGAATTCCAGATCCGGAAGTCTGGCGTTCGCAAGCATGCCGGATTGGAAGGCGCCGTGATATCCTGGATTCGTATGGCAATTCCCAACGTCAAACGGTTCCGGCCGTTCTGCCCGACCTGCAACGAGAGCTTTACCCTGATGGCCGTTCTGCCGAAGGACGCCAATGTCGACGCGTATTTGAATGACGCTGTCGCGCGTCACGATCACAAGGCTTTCCAGGAAGCCAAGCAGTTGCACTTCAAGATCCGCGTCGGCCAACAGAAACAGCGCAAAGCGAAGTAGTAGAGTACAGTTTCCGGCCGCGCACTCCGCTAAAATGGGCGAATGCCCGCTAAGAAAATAACCGTCTGGATCGGCACGCGCAAAGGCGCGTTCGCTTTCTCCACTAGCAATCGCAAAACCTGGACGGCGGAGGGCCCGTTCCTTCGCGGCCAGGAAGTGAATCACGTTTCCCAGGACCCCCGCCAGCCGAAGCGGCTGTACGCGGCGGTGAACAGCGCATGGTTCGGCCCGCACATCCACGCCTCCACCAACGGCGGAAAAACCTGGAAGCTTTCCGAAAAAGGACTGGAGCTGAAATGCGTTCCCGGCCAGTCGATCAAGCGCATGTGGCATATCCAGGCTGGGCACGCGGACGAACCGGGCGTGGTGTATGCCGGCGCCGATCCGGGAGCGCTGTTCAAGAGTCACGATTGGGGCGCGAGCTGGGAAGAAGTGCCGGGACTGACCAATCACCCCAGCCGCGACAAGTGGGGACCGGGCGGCGGCGGGATGATGGTGCACTCCATCCAATGCCTGGGCAAGGGCCGCGTGATCGTGGGCATCTCGGTGGCCGGAGCATTTCGAAGCTTCGATGGAGGCGCAACCTGGGCGCCGTTCAACACCGGCGTGCTGGCGGATTTCCAACCCGACAAGTACCCCGAAGTCGGCGTGTGCGTGCACAAGTTGCTGGCGCATCCGAAGGATCCCGAGTCGCTGTACCAGCAGAACCACTGCGGGCTGTATCGCGCCAAGCTGACGGCGGACCGCTGGACCGACATATCGCGCGGGATGCCGACGCGTTTCGGATTCGGTCTGGCTGTTCCGGCGGCCGAACCGCTGAGCATGTTCACGGTGCCGATCGAGTCGCCGCAGTATCGCTGCAATCCGGAGGGCAAGTTCCGAGTGGCGCGCACTCGCGACGCGGGCAAGACCTGGAAGCTGCTGACGCGTGGACTGCCGCAGCGCAACGCGCATCTGCTGGTGCTGCGGGAAGCCATGACGTCGGACGCGCTGGATCCGGCCGGCGTCTACGTCGGGACCGCGTCCGGACAGGTGTTCTACACGCGCGACGGGGGCGACAACTGGCAGATCCTGGCCGATAGTCTTCCGTCCGTGTATTCGGTTTCCGTAGCGTCCGCGTAAGACGCCGGCCCAGGAAGTTCGCTCCGCATTCGCGCGAATCGTGGCGACAACACGCCGCATCTATAGTTCTTGGCGAAATTCGTTATCCTGAAAATAAAATGACCTACGATTTGATCGTGATCGGGAGCGGCCCGGGCGGCTACTCCGCGGCGATTCGCGCGGCCCAGTACGGACTCAAGACCGCACTGGTGGAGAAAGACTCGCGGCTGGGCGGCACCTGCCTGCTGGTGGGATGCATTCCCACCAAGGCGCTGCTGCACACCGCCGACGTTTGGGAGCATTTCGTGCATTCGGCCGAGGAGGGCATCCAGTGCGACAATCCGAGGCTTGATTACGCGCGGGTGCTCGACCGCAAGAACAAGATCGTCGCCAAGCATTCCAAAGGCGTCGAGTTCCTGATGCGGAAGAACAAGATCGACTGGATCAAGGGCTACGCCACGCTGCAGACGCGCGGGGCAAATGGATTGCATCGCGTGGAGGTGAAATCGGGCGAAGGCGCCGCGACGCATGAAACCAAGAACGTGATCATCGCGACGGGCTCGGAAGCGCGCATGCTGCCGGGGCTCGAGCCGGATTCGAAAAGCATTCTCACCAACATCGAGATTCTGGACCTGCCCGGCATTCCCAAGAGCATGCTGATCATCGGCGCCGGCGCGGTGGGCGTCGAGTTCGCCTCCATCTTCAATCGATTCGGCACCCAGGTCACGGTCATCGAGATGCTGCCGCGAATGGTCCCGATCGAAGACGAAGAGATCTCCAAGGAACTGGAGCGTTACTTCAAGAAGACCGGCATCCGCTCGGAGACCGGCGCCAAGGCGGAAAACATCACGCGGACCGACGGCGGCGTGCGCATGTGCGTGTCGATGGCGAACGGCAAGCGCGAGGACATGGAGGCCGAGACGCTGCTGGTGGCGGTGGGACGGAAGCCGAAAACGGACAACATCGGAATCGACCAGCTCAAGGTGGAGCTGGATCGCGGATTCATCAAGGTGGACGAATACCAGCGCACCGGCGAGCCGGGGATTTACGCCATCGGCGATGTGGTGGCCGGAACGCCGCAGCTTGCGCACGTGGCCACCATGGAAGGCATGGTGGCGGTGGCGCACATGGCCGGCAAACCCGCCAAGCCGGTGAATCGCAATCGCATTCCGAGCTGCACTTATACGGAACCGGGGATCGGCAGCGTCGGACTTACCGAGGCGCAGGCGCGGGCGCAGGGCCGTGCGGTGAAGGTCGGCAAGTTTCCGTTCAGCGCCAACAGCAAGGCCACTATTCTCGGCAGTCACACGGGCTTCGTGAAAGTGGTGGCGGACGAGAAATTCGGCGAGATCCTGGGCGTCCATATCATCGGCCCGGAAGCGTACGAGCTGATCTCCGAAGCCGTGACAGCGATGGAAGCCGAAGCCACGGTGGAGACCATGATGAGCACCATTCACGCGCATCCCACGCTGTATGAAGCCATGGGCGAGGCGTTCAACAATGTGTACGGGCTGACCATCAACATATGAGACGTTGTGAAGTCCGGGATCTTGGCCGCATCGGATATGCCGAGGCGCTGGCGCTGCAGAAGGACCTGGTGGAACAACGCAAGCGCGGGCTGATTCCCGATCAGTTGCTGCTGGTCGAACATCCGCACGTCATCACGCTCGGGCGCAACGGACGCATGGAGAATCTGCTGGCCAATGAAGAAGTGCTGCGCCGGGCCGGCATCGAGTTTCATGCCGCCAACCGCGGTGGCGACATCACCTATCACGGCCCCGGCCAAGTGGTCGGCTATCCCATCTTCGATTTGAGAGAATGGAAGCGCGACGTGGTGGCGTTCGTCCGCGCGATGGAACAGGTGATCCTGGATTCGCTGGGCGAGTTTGGTATCGATGCCGGGCGGCTTCCGGGCTGCACCGGTGTTTGGGTAGATGGCAAGAAGGTGGCCGCCATCGGAGTTCATATCAGCCGCTGGGTGACGTCCCACGGCTTTGCCCTGAATCATACGACCGACTTGAGCTATTTCCAATACATCGTGCCGTGCGGGCTCACCAAGCCGGTGACATCGATGCGCGAGCTGGGGTCCGACGCCTCCCGCGAGCAGGTGGTCGCGGCGCTGGCCCGAAATTTCTCGAAACATTTTCAATTGGAAGTGTTGACAGTTCCTTCATACACGGAGACATTTTCATGACTGACGTAGTGATGCCCCAGATGGGCGAGAGTATCGTGGAAGGCACGCTCACCAAGTGGCTGAAGAAGCCGGGAGAGCACGTGGAGCGCGACGAGCCGCTGTTTGAGATCTCTACCGACAAAGTGGACACCGAGATTCCGTCGCCGGCCGCGGGCGTCTTGCAAGAAGTTCTGGTGGAGGAAGGCAAGACGGTAGCGATCAGCACGGTAGTGGGCCGGATCGCCGAAAGAGCAGGCAACGGCGCCACGGCTCCCGCACCGGTGGCGTCCAAGCCAGTTCCCGCGCCCGCGCCGCCGATGCCGCCCGCACCGAAACCGGTGGAGCAGCCCGCGGCCCCGGCGCCCGTGGCTGCGAGAGCTCCGGCCGCGCACGTGGAACCCGAGTTGCCGGCTGGCGCGCTGTCGCCGCTGGTTCGCAAAATGGCGCGGGAATACGGCATCGATCTCCACCAGGTGAAGGGCACCGGCGCAGGTGGGCGCATCACCAAGCAGGATCTGGAAGCATACATGTCGGCGCAGGGCGCGCGCACCATGGCGCAGGCCACGGCTCCCACAGCGGTGGTGAGCTCGGCTCCGCAACCTGCCGCGCCTCCGGCTGAAGCACCCTCGCAAGCCGTCGCTCCGGTCTACACTTCGCAGCAGGCTCCGGCCGGGCCGCGAGCCGTGGAACCGCGCGTGCGCGTGGAACCCATGAGCGCCATGCGCGCCAAGATCGCCGAGCACATGATCCTGAGCAAGCGCGTCTCGGCGCACGTCACCACGGTCCATAAGACCGACATGACCAAGATCGCCAAGATGAGGGAGCGCTACAAGGGCGAGTTCCAGCAGCGCTACGGATATTCGCTCACCTATTTGCCCTTCGTGATCGCGGCGGCGGTGGATGCCATCCATCGTTACCCGATCGTCAACGCATCCATCGAAGGCACCAACATCATCTATCACAACGAAATCAACATCGGGATCGCCGTGGCGCTGGAAAACGGGCTGATCGTGCCGGTGATTCGCAACGCTGACGAGAAGAACGTGGTCGGCTTGCAGCGCGCGATTGTGGATTTGTCGACGCGCGCGCGATCGCGGCAGTTGAAGCCGGACGAAGTGCAGGGCGGCACGTTTTCGATCACCAACTTCGGCAGCTTCGGCAGCGTGTTCGCGACGCCCGTCATCAATCAGCCGCAAGTGGCGATTCTGGGTGTGGGGGCCGTGGAAAAAGTTCCGGTGGTGGTGGACGATGCCATCGCCATCCGCTCGGTGGCCTATCTGGCGCTAACCTTCGATCATCGGTTGATCGACGGCGCGCTGGCGGATCAGTTCACCGGCAAGGTGAAATCGATCCTGGAGAACTGGTCGGAGGAGATCCTGTGATCGAAGAAGCGTTCCTCAAGTATTCCGCCGACGAATTGCTGGTGTTGAGCGGGCGCATTCTGGATTGCCTGGGACGCTTGACGGCCGAGCAGGTCTGGACTCGCGGCAGTGACAACGAGAATTCCGTGGGCAACTTGGTGCTGCACCTGTGCGGCAACGTGCGGCAGTGGATCATCTCGGGAGTTGGCGGCGCTGCCGACGTGCGCGACCGCGACAGCGAATTCGCGGCGCGCGGCGGCATGCAACCGGCGGAACTGGCGGCCAAGCTCAAGGCGGTGGTCGGCGATGCTGCGGATGTCATTCGCAAACTGCCAGTGGAGCGGCTAGGCGAACGAAAGACCATCCAAAAGATCTACGAGACCACGCTGATGGAGGCGGTTTATCACGTGGTGGAGCACTTCGCGCAACACACCGGGCAGATCGTGTTCGCCACCAAGCTGCTGACGAGCGCGGATCTCGGCTACTACAAGCATCTCAGTAAGAGTGCGTAGGCGGCAGCGCGCGCGAATCCTCTTTGAGGCGCACGCCGGACAATTTGAGCCGCCGGGATTCGTTCATCAGAAACAGAAGCTTCTGTGTTGCGGCGGCGTAGCTCAATCCCTCCGCGCGGATATTCGAAATACAGTTGCGTTCGGCGTCGGTGCGCCCTCGACGGGGTTGCCAGGTGAGATAGACGCCCAGGCTGTCCGGCGAACTCAGGCCGGGGCGCTCGCCGACGAAGACCACCGAGAGCTTCGCGCCTAAGAGCTCGCCGATCTCGTCGCCGATCGCTACGCGTCCTTGTTCGACAATCGCCACCGGCGCGACGCGCCAGTCCAAATTCGAAAGCACCAGTTCGAGCAGCGGCTCCGCGTGGCGATGGACGGCTAGGGCCGAGAGGCCGTCGGCAATGATGAAGGCTGCCTCGTAGTCTCCCTGGAGCGGCGCTAGACGTTCGCGCGATTCCGCGTTCAACCGGCGGCCCAGGTCCGGTCGATGCAGATATGCGGTGCGATCCGGCGCGGCGCTGGCCAGCGTCACAAACGCGATGTTCTTCTGCTGCAGCTCAACAACCAACGATCGGACGTCCAGCGCGAGTTGGACGGCGTCGCGCGCTCTGGCGTGCGCGAGTTGAAAGTCCAGCAGTTCGCTAGTCGGCAGGCTGTGGCCGGCGCGGCCCAGGTCGACGCGCGCCGTGGTGAAGTCGCGGAGTCTCATGCTTCGAGCAGCAGACCGGCCATGCGCGGCAGCTCCTGGCGCGTCCGTTCGAACCAGGTTTCGAATTCGGGAGCCGGGCGCAGGCCGAACACGCTGCGCAGATAGAGCGCGTCGTGGAAGGACGTGCTCTGATAGTTGAGCATGATGTCGTCGGCGCCAGGGACGCCCATGATGTAATTCACGCCGGCGGCTCCGAGCATGGTCAGCAGAGCGTCCATGTCGTCCTGATCGGCTTCGGCGTGATTGGTGTAGCAGATGTCGCAGCCCATCGGAAGCCCGAGCAGCTTGCCGCAAAAGTGATCCTCCAGGCCCGCTCGCAGGATCTGCTTGCCGTCGAAAAGATATTCGGGGCCGATGAAACCGACCACGGTGTTCACCAGCATCGGGCGGAAGTGGCGGGCCAGCCCGTACGCACGCGCTTCCAGAGTCTGCTGATCGACACCCTGGTGCGCGTTGGCCGAGAGCGCGCTGCCCTGGCCGGTTTCGAAATACATAACGTTGTTGCCCACCGTGCCGCGCTTCAGCTCGAGCGCTTGCGCGTGCGCTTCGTCGAGCATGGCGATGTTGACGCCGAACGCGGCGTTCGCCGCTTCGGTGCCGGCGATGGATTGAAACACCAGATCCACGGGCGCGCCGCGGCGCATGGCCTCCACCTGCGTGGTGACGTGAGCCAGCACGCAGCTTTGCGTTGGAATCTGGTAGGCGTCGCGCAAGCGGTCGAGCATGCGCAGCAGAGTTTCGACCGTTCCCAAATTGTCGGACACTGGATTGATGCCAATCACCGCGTCGCCGCTCCCGTAGAGCAGGCCGTCGATGATGCTGGCGGCGATTCCTTTCGGATCGTCGGTGGGATGATTCGGCTGCAGGCGCGTGGAGAGGCGTCCAGCGAGTCCGACGGTATTGCGGAAGCGCGTGACCACGCGGATCTTCGCCGCCACGGTGACCAGGTCTTGCAGGCGCATGATCTTGGACACGGCCGCTGCCATCTCGGGGATCAGCCCGGGCGCCAGCGCGTTCAAAACTTCACCCGTGGCTTGATCGCTGAGCAGCCAGTCGCGAAAATCGCCGACGGTCAGGTGAGAGACGGGCGCGAAAGCTTCGGCGTCGTGCTCATCGAAAATCAAACGCGTGACCTGATCCGATTCGTAGGGGATCACCGGCTCATCGAGGAATGCGCGCAATGGCAGCGCGGCCAGTGCCATTTGCGCTGCCACGCGTTCTTCGGCGGTAGCGGCGGAGATTCCGGCCAGATCGTCGCCCGAGCGCGCGGGCGTTGCTTTGGCGAGCAGAGTCTTCAGATCGCCGAACTTATAGACGACGCTGCCGGCCGCGTGCGAGTATCCGCTCACACCGGCGCTCCCTGCTTCAGGCGTTCCTGGTGGGCCAGCGCGAACTCCTCCTCGGGAGAAAGCACCAGCCGCTTGCGAGCGTAGAACGCGAAATACGCCAAGCCGCACAGAAACCAGATGGCCGCGCCGATCACGCCGCGGTTATAGTCGCGATTGATAAACAGCGTGACCAGCGTCGCCGCAGCAATGGCCATCGCGAGCACCGCGCCCGCCGTCCCGACCGGGCTGACGTAGGGCCGGTGGATGCGGGGAAATCTTCGCCGCAGCAGCACGAACGAAAGCATTTGCAGAATGTACGCCAGCACCGCGCCGAAGACCGCCATGTTCAGCAGAATCGCACCCACCGTGCTGGCTTGCCCAGCGAGCTGGATCCCGAGCGCGGCCGCGAAGCCGAGCGCCGATCCTGCCACGAGCGCCCGGTGCGGTGTCTTGCGCCTGCCGTGCGTGACCGAAAGCCAGGTGGGAAAATAACCGGCGCGCGAAAGCGAATAAATCTGGCGGCCGTAAGCGTAGATGATGGTGTGGAAGCTGGCGAGCAGTCCGGTGCAGGCGAACAGCGCCAGGAGCCGGGTGCGCATCCCTTCGCCGAAGATCGCGCGGAAGCCCAGGAACAGCGGCTCAGTGGACGCTCCGACCTTTTCGGCGCCGGGCGGAATGCCGGCGTTGAGAATCACGGTGAGGAAAGCGCACAGGATCAACGTGGCGAGGCCGGAGAGAATCCCCTTGGGCATGTCGCGCGCGGGATCGTGCGATTCTTCGGCGGCCAGCGGCAACTGCTCGATGCCGAGATAAGTCCACAACGCGAACGGAAGCGCGGTGAAGGCGCCCAGCCAACCTTTGGGCAGCCAGCCCGCGCCTTCGATCGCCCAGCGATTCAAACTGAACAACGGCGCGGCGCCGATGAAGAACACCACCAGAATGGCGAGCGCGCAAATCGTGATGCCCACCGAGACGCGGAACGACATCGCCACGCCGCCGGCGTTCAAAGCGACGAACACCGCGTAACAAGCCAGCCACCACAGCGGCGCCCAGGCGGGCGGAGTCTGGAAGATGGCGCCGAGATAGCCGCCCACGCCCACCACGATGACGGCGGGCGTCAAAATGTACTCCATATTTTCGGCCAGGCCGGTGATGTAGCCGCCCCACGGTCCCATGGCGGTGCGCGCGAACGAGTAGGCGCCGCCGGTGTGCGGCAGCGCGGGCGACATCTCGGCGATGCTGAAGCACAGGCCGATGTAGAGCACGGTCATCACCGCCAGGGCGGCCAGCATGCCACCGAATCCCCCGGCGGTGAGGCCGAAGTTCCAGCCGAAGAAATCGCCCGAGATGACGGCGCCGACGCCCAGCGCCCACAGGTCGAGCACGCGGGCGTGCCGCCGGAGCGCGCGTTTTTCCAGGTAGCCGGCGTCAGGCTTGATATAGGCGCGCTGGTCCACTGCACACGTTGTAGCACAGAGCTACAGGGCGTTTTCGTTTATCGGGCGCGCGTCACGGCCGAAAGCAAAGATTCCAGGTACGCGGGCACCGCTGGGTCGCCCTCTCTCGGCGCCCAGGGAGCAAAATCCTTGTCGTTGCTCGCCAGGTATGGCCCGGGCTTCACCTCGTAGCAGACCGCGTGCGGCGACAGAGGAGTCATGGTGTGCCACACACCCGGCGCGAGATCGATGCCCATGGGGTCGCGGCCGAGGACATGCGTGCTGGCGATGCGCCCGGAATCGTCGAAAGTGAAGAACGCGATTTCGCCGTCCAGCACCAGGAAGGACTCCGCTTTGGGCGGATCGAGATGTCGGTGCGGGGCGATGTACGTTCCCCGGATCATGACGTTGAGGAAGCGATGCGGATTCTCCTCCATGCCGGCATGGAAGTTGTGATTGACGCGGCGGCGCGGGGCGCTGCGCGCGCGCTCGATCAGGGATTGGAAGAGGGCGGAGTCCAGGATCTGGATAGCAGGCATCAGTTCATGATGGGCCGCGAGAGGAGCGCGGTGCAAGCGCCAAACAACTCTCCTTTCGCAAGTCTGATGATCTGAAATCGATCGAGAGGCCCTGTGCAGCAAACGATCGCCGCGCCGCCTGCCGCGTCAGCGCCGGCGTCACAATCAGAATTTGAACAGCAGCTCGACAAACCCGAAGTTGGCGTCTTCGCCATCCGGATAGATGGATTGCACCGCCAGTTTCCCGGCTGCGTGGCCGTAGTAGGCGCCGATCGAAAAATAGCGATTGAGGTTGAAATCTCCGCTGGCGTCGTACAGCGTAGCCAGACCGGATTGCCCGTTGGAGGCGCGCCCGGTGTATCCGAAGGTCCAGGGTTGAAAGGCTCCGCCGCCCGAATACCAGAGATCGTTTGAATTGGCCAGGCGCAGTGAGTGCACGTCGGTCCGGATGGTCAGTCGCTTGGAAGGCCTGAGCATGAGTTCGCCGAACACGTCCCGGTTGTTCATCATGTTGAAGAACGGAAACCTGGCATAGACACGCGGAGTCGGCAGAACCTGGAAAAAGGTTCCATGTGTGGAATCGTTCGGATTCTTGTCGCCCGACCCGTAGTCGTAGCCGCCGCGAATCCACGGCTTGACGCGCGCAAGCACGGGAGGCTGCCAGCCCGTTTCGGCGGCGAAGGCGCCCGAGCGTTGCACGAGGCTGCCCCAGGTACCGGTCTGCAATGCGCCCCAGAAGAGGACGTCGAGGGCGCCCGCCGGCGTATCCACGGTGTGTAGAAAATGCCCGCCGTAGGTGCCGATGCTGATGTGTCCGCTATCGGCGCGGCGCAGCGCGAGCGGCCGGTTGTCGGTCTTCACGACGTTGTCGCGGTAGTCGCTGTAGCCGAGGCCGAACAGCCGCCATTCACTCGCGCGCTTGGTCCCGCCGATCTGCCCGGTCAGCGCACCGTAGAAGACGTTGATGTTAAGCTCGCCCCAGCCGTCCACTTGAAAGACGCCGCGCGTGGGACGGGCCGCGAGAAACGTGAAGTTCAATTTCCGTCCGTTCAGCACGTACTGCGCGCCATCGAAGCTGCGCCCGACGTCGGAAAACGCGAAGTTGCCGAGCAGCCGGTGGGCAATCCGGTCGCGCTTGAGGGCCGCCAGTGTCGCATTGGCCGGAGTGATTTCCGTGCCGTCGATAAACTCCATGCGGCCCAGCTTGAGCGACTGGCCATCCACGCCCCCTAAACCTTTGAAGCGCACGAATCCTTGTTTCGCGAACGGTAGAGCGGCGTTGGTGTTGTTCTTGTTCGCGGCGAAGTAGCTGGCGCCGAATCCGAGCTGCCCCTGAGCGCCCGTAGCGATCGCGTCGCCGGGCAAGCCGAGGAGAAACGGAAGCGCGAACTCGAGCTGCCAGTCGTACTTCTTGGTCGATTGCGACAGGTTCAGACGGAAAATCGATCCAGGGAAGGTGTAATCGTTGTTCGCGTTCCCTTGAAACCAGTCCCACGCCTCGATGCGGGTCCGGAGCGATCCTGACACCACCACGTCGCCGATCTTCAACTGGTCCGGCGAAGCTTGGGCGAAGAGCGACGCGTCGCTCAATGCCGCCAGGAGCGGAACCAGAAGGGCACACGGACGGTACATGGCACTTTCTCCCAACCAGTCGAGGCAATCGATGGGCCGCTTCCCGCAGCCGTGACTTTGGTCACTGACCTGCGCTCGCAACGGAGCTAACTATGGGTGTGACCGCGATAGACGCAGTCCGTTACCAGGCCGTTTTGCCTGACGAGGACTACTGGCGCCGTCAAATCAAGTGCCAATATGCCTGCCCAGTCCACACGGATGCGCGCGGCTACGTGCGGGCTATCGCGCAGGGTGCGTACAATCGCGCATACCAGATCGCGCGCGGCCCGAACCCACTGGCCTCCATCTGCGGCCGGATTTGTGGGGCGCCGTGCGAAGTGGCGTGCCGGCGCGGATCCATCGACCAGCCGATCGCCATCCGGGGGCTCAAGCGCTTTGTCGCCGATCAGTTCGGGCGCGACCGGCGCTCGCCGTCCGATTTTCCGCCCGGTGACTGCGACGGCCTGGACGAGATGGTCAACCTGGCGCGCTTCCTGGCTTCGCGCGAGTACACAAAACCGACTGGCGACCCCATCGCCATCATCGGTTCCGGCCCGGCGGGCCTCGCGGCGGCGCACGACCTGGCTCTCATGGGCGTGCCTTCGGTCATCTTCGAATCCGAAGTCAAACCGGCTGGAATGCTCTACACCGGCGTTCCGGCGTACCGGCTGCCGCGCGATCTGATCGACGCCGAGATCGACCTGATTCGGGCGCTGGGCGTCGAGTTTCGCTGCGGCGTCAAGATCGGCCGCGACATGCAGTTCGACGACCTGCGCCGCGATTACCGCGCCGTGATTATAGCCGTGGGAGCCAAGCGCGCTCGCATGCTGTCGTTGCCCGGCGCCGACGCCGAAGGCATTTTCGGCGGCGTCGATTTTCTGCGCGCCGTCGCGCTCGGCGAACAGGTGCCCATCGGACGCCGTGTGATCGTGATTGGAGGCGGCAACGTCGCTTACGATGTCTCGCGCTCGGCGGTTCGTTATCTGATGAGCGAGCAGCGCGAGCCGGAACGCGTGGTGGAGTGGCAGATCGAGGCCGACATTTCCCGCGTCGCGGCGCGACAGCCCGCGGTGAACGAAGTCCACCTGGTGTGCCTGGAATCGCGCGCGGAAATGCCCGCGGACGAAGTGGAGATTCACGAGGGCGAGGAAGAGGGGATTTTTCGGCACAATAGCCTCGGCCCCAAGGAGTTTCTGTACTCGGATTCCAGCGGACGGCGGCGCGTCACCGGAGTTCGATTCCGGCGCGTGCTCTCGGTGTTTGACGAAAACCGCCGCTTCCGGCCGGTCTACGACGAAAACGAAACCGTCGACCTGGAAGCCGACACGGTGCTGCTCTCGGTGGGTCAGTCGCCGGACGTGAGTTTTCTCGGTCCCGACGTGAATTGGCAGGTGAATCCCGAGACCGGCGAGATCGGCCTGGCGGGCGTGTTCGCGGCGGGCGACGTCGCTTACGGCGCGCGCTTGATGATCGATGCCATCGCTAGCGGCAAGAAAGCGGCCCGCGAGGTCTACCGCTTCCTCACCGGCCGCCAGATCCAGCCCCGCGAAACGCAGTTGCATTTCGAAATCGAAGACTACCACCGGGAACAGGGCTACGAGAGCCGCCGCAGGTTGACGATTCCAATCGCGCCGGTTCACGAGCGTCTCGCGGATCCGCAACGGCTGGTGGAAACCGGCTACACGGAAACGCAGGCGGTGTCGGAGGCCGGCCGTTGCCTGGACTGCGGCGTCAACACCATCTTCGACGGTGAGAAGTGTATTCTCTGCGGCGGATGCGTGGACGTTTGCCCGACGCTCTGCCTGAAGCTGGTGGGGCTCGATCAATTGGCGCCCTCCGAAGAGCTCGGCACGCTGGCAGAAATGTACGGCGCCGCGCCGGAGTGGTCGGCCATTCTCAAGGACGAAGAGCGCTGCATCCGTTGTGCATTGTGCGCGCAACGCTGCCCGACGCATGCGATCACGATGGAACGATTTCAATTCACCCAGGAGTGGAGTTATGCATGAAGAACCATCCCGCCGCCGCGACTTTCTCGGCTTGGCCGCCATCTGGAGCTCGGCGCTAGCGATGGGCGCGGCCATAGCCGGCATGTTGCGCCTGCCCAAGCCGGCCGTGCTGCCCGGGCCTTTGCGCGTTTTCAAACTCGGCGATCCGGCCCAGTTCGCCGTCGGCTCGGTCACCAAGCTCGAGGCCGCCAACCTGCTTCTGTTCCGCGATGAGAAAGGATTCCACGCCATCTCGTCGGTGTGCACGCACCTGGGCTGCATCGTCGCCCACAACGAAGGAGAAGGTTTCGCCTGCCCCTGCCACGGCTCGCGCTACAACGAGGACGGCGCGGTGATCGCAGGCCCGGCGCCCACCGGACTGCCCTGGCTTGAAATCTCGCTCTCGCCCGACGGCCAACTGGAAGTCAACGCCGAGTCCCAGGTGAACCGCGGGACCATCTTCAGAGCCTGACATTATGACGTCCGCACAGGAGTTCTTGAAAAATCTGAAGGAGACGCCGCGAAACCTGCGCGAGTCGATGCTGCGCGTCGGCCACGCGCCCGAGACCGATCGCGAGCGCTCCCAGAGCACCTTCCACAATCTGTTTCTGCATCTGCAGAGCGTGCGCACGCACCGGGCGTCGCTGCGCTTCAGCTATACCTTCGGACTCGGACTGATTCTCACCGCCTCGTTCGCGGTCCTCACGGTGACGGGCATCCTGCTGATGGTTTACTACAAGCCGTCCACGGATCTTGCCTACCAATCCTTGAAAGACATCCACTACGTGGTGCCGGCCGGCCGATTCATCCGCAACATTCACCGCTGGGCGGCGCATTTGATGGCGGCGGCCGTGTTCCTGCACATGGCCCGCGTGTTTTACACCGGGTCCTACAAGCATCCGCGCGAATTCAACTGGCTGGTCGGCCTGGCGCTGCTGGTGATGACGCTGGGTCTCAGTTTTACCGGCTACTTGCTGCCCTGGGATCAGCTGGCCTACTGGGCCATCACCATCGGCGCCAACATCGCCAACTCGCCGCGCGAAGTGACCGACGCGTTAGGCATCACCAAGTGGTTCGATGTCGGCGGATTCCAAAAGCAGCTCCTACTGGGAGCCAACTACGTCGGCCAGGAAGCTCTCATCCGCTTCTACGTGTTGCATGTCGCCGTGCTGCCGCTGGCCATCACGGCCTTCATGGGCATCCATTTCTGGCGGGTGCGCAAGGACGGCGGATTGTCGCGCGACGTGACGGCGCCGGCGGTTCCCGCACAAATCGCGGGCCGCGACCTCAACGTCTTCGCGCCCACCAAGACGTACGGCCTGATGGCGGTGGTGCGCGGGCGCACTCCCGTAGTGGGCCGAGCGCCGGAAGGCAGCGTGCCAAGCTGGCCGCATCTGCTGTGGGCCGAAATGGCCGCGCTCATGTTCACGGTGGCGCTCACGCTGGTGCTGGGCTACTTCTCCGACGCACCGCTCAAGGAAATGGCCAACCCCGCCATTCCCGAAAATCCCGCCAAGGCGCCGTGGTATTTTCTGGGGCTGCAGGAGCTGGTCAGCTACTCCGCTTTCATGGGCGGCGTGGGAATTCCCAGCATCGTGCTCATCGGTCTGGGCCTGATTCCTTATCTCGACCGCGATCCGCGCGGCGTCGGCAAATGGTTCGGCGGCCCGGAGGGGCGTGGCGTGTTCTGGCGATCGCTGCTGTTCGGCCTGCTCAGCGTGCTCGCTCTGCTGACGTTCACCGTCAACTTTGGCTGGCTGCGATCGTGGTTCCCGCAGATCCCCCAGCTTTTCATCATCGCGCTCAATCCCGGCACGGTGATTGTCGCGGTCTACATGGCGTGGTCGCTGTGGGTGTTGCGACGCAGCCAGTCAGTTCGCATGTCCGCGGTCGCGCTGTTCACCTGCTTCCTGGCCGGATTCGTGGTCTTGACCGCCATGGGCAGCATTTTCCGGGGACCCAACTGGCACTTCTACTGGTGGCCCAGTCAGTGGCCGGTGCATTAGGAGCTTTGGATGAAACCGTCCTCCGATCCATCCCGAACCTACAAATGGGCCACGCTGGTTTGCGCTGTGGTGGCCGTGGGCTTTCTGTTCGCCGCGGCAGTGCGCGAGAACATCTCAGCGGACTGGCGCCGATACCAGGCCAACTACAAAAAGATTCTGCTGGCGAAGGCTACCGACGACACCGCGCGCCGCACGGCCGAGCGCTTCCCCATCGAGATCCGCCAGGTCACCGTCCCAACGCTGGGCGCGGTGGACCGTTGCGTGAGCTGCCACAACGGGATCGACGATCCGCGCATGGCCTCCGAGGCGAATCCTTACAAGACTCATCCCAAGGGCTTGCTCAAAATTCATCCAGTCGAGCGATTCGGCTGCACCGTGTGCCATCAGGGACAGGGCGCAGCGCTCAATTTCCAGGAAGCCAAGGCAGAGGATTACTTCTGGGATTACCCGCTGCTGCCGGCGTCGCTCACCGAGGCAACCTGCAACTCCTGTCACGATCCGGACGCGCTGCCTCCGGGCGCTGCCGCTAAATTGGTCCGCGGCAAGAAGCTCTACTTCGAGAAAGGCTGCGCCAGTTGCCACAAGCTGGACGGCAAGGGTGGATCGCTCGGGCCCGCGCTGGATAACGTCGGCCTCAAGACCAAGCACCAGTTCATGCGCGCGCAGCTACAAGGTTCGCAGACCGTGTGGAACTGGATGGCGGAGCATTTCCGCGATCCCGCCAAGATCGTGCCGGCCAGCTTGATGCCCGCTCCGGCGTTGACCGAACTCGACACCCAGGCGCTGACCGTTTACATGCTCTCGCTCCGGCAACGCGAGATACCGTCCGAATATCTGGCGCGCGACAAGATCGAAGAAAAGTACGCCCGCCTGCATCCCGGCGAGCCGGATGGCAAGACGCTGTACCAGCAGTATTGCGCCTCCTGCCACGACACCGGATTGTTCACGCGCTGGGACAAGAAATTCGGACGATTTGTTCCTGGCATCCGGAACTCAGCGTTTCTCAAAACAGAAGAGGATGAATGCCTGCTGGAGACGGTCCGCGAAGGCCGCCCCGGCACGCGCATGCCCGGCTGGGGACCCAAAGCTGGTGGCTTGACCGAAAAGGAATTGAGCGCCGTGCTCGGCTACCTGCGCACCAGCGCGCCGTTCCAGGATCTGCCGCCGGCCCCCGAGCGCGGTTCCGCCGAGCGCGGCAAGGTTCTGTTCAACCACGAATGCGCGGGCTGCCACGGCACGGACGGCAAGGGACTGATCGCCCCGGCCTTGGCGAATCCCGTGTTCCAAAAGGCCGCCTCGGACGCTTTTATCGCGCAGACCATCCGGCTGGGACGCGAAAACACTCCTATGCCAGCGTTCGGGCGCGCCGGCATCAGCGAGCAGGAGATCGGCGACGTGCTGGCCTATCTTCGCCAGTGGGAACCCAAAGGGCCGCCGGCGCAGCGAGCAGGGAGATGATGGAATGAACAACCGACGCGATTTCTTGAAAATGGCCGGCTTGGCCGCGCTCGGGGCCTCGATCCCCGGCTGCCGCAAGGGCGAGAAGCCGGTGCTCGAAAGCTTCGTCTCCAATCCCGATCCGCTGCACGCCTATCCGTATCGTTCCTGGGAGGACCTGTACCGCAAGCAGTGGACCTGGGACAAAGTAGTGCGCTCCACTCATTCGGCCAACTGCACCGGCTCGTGCAGTTGGAACGTCTACGTGCGCGACGGCATCATGATCCGCGAGGAGCAGGCCGCCGATTATCCGCCCATCTCCGCCGAACTGCCCGATTACAATCCCCGCGGCTGCCAAAAGGGCGCCTGCTTCACCGAGTATGTCTATGGACCACAGCGGCTGCGTTCACCGTTGATCCGGGTGGGCGAGCGCGGCGAGGGCAAATGGCGCAAGGCCAGTTGGGACGAGGCGCTCACTCTCATCGCCGGCAAGCTGCTGGACAACATCCACAACTACGGCCCCGATACCAATACCTACTTCAGCGTGATTCCGGCCATGAGCCCGGTGTCGTTCTCCGCCGGATCGCGGTTCGCGCACTACACCGGCGGGGTGTTCTGCTCGTTCTACGACTGGTACTGCGACCTGCCGCCCGGCGAGCCGCTCACCTGGGGAGTGCAAACCGAGTCCTGCGAGTGCGCGGACTGGTTCAACTCCAAGTACATCGTGCTGTGGGGCAGCAACATTTCCCAGACCCGCATCCCGGATGCCCACTTCGCCTATGAGGCGCGCTACAACGGCGCCAAGCTGGTGGGAATCTCGCCGGATTTCAACTCCAGCATGGTCCACATGGATCTGCATTTGTCCATTCAGCCGGGCACGGACGCCGCGCTGGCGCAGGGCGTGGCGAAGTACATCATCGACAACCGGCTGTACGACGAACCCTACATCAAGGAGCAGACCGATCTGCCGTTGCTGGTGGACAAGCGCACCGGCCGCTTCGTTCGCCCCGAGGGCCACTCCGACATATTTCTCTTTCACGACGGCAAGACTGGCGCGCGCAAGGAAGCGCCTGGCTCCATGGGGTCCAAGGAGAAAACCATCGCGCTGGCCGGCGCGGATCCCGATCTGCACTACACCGACGGCGACGTGACCACGGTGTTCGAGCTGCTTCGGAAAAAGCTCGAGCCTTACACCCTGGAAGCCGTCGCGAAGATCACCGGTCTCAATCTCAACGACATCCGCCGTTTCGCCCACGAACTGGGAACGCGCAAGCCGGCCATGATCATCCATGGCGCCGGGCTGAATCACTGGTTCCACAATGACTTGGTGAATCGCTCGCTTATCCTGCTGGTGGCGTTGACGGGCAACGTCGGCAAGAACGGCGGCGGGTTCAATCACTATGTGGGGCAGGAGCGCGTCTGGCCGGAGCGCGGCTTCCGAGCGTACTCGTTTCCGGAAGGCGCCAAGAAGCAGCGTATGCAAAACATGACGCTGTGGACCTACATGCACTCCTCCAACAAAGATCATCACCTGTATAACGGCAAGCCGGTGGAGTGGTACATCGAGGAGAGCATCAAGAACGGCTGGATGCCGCTGTATCCGAAAAAGCGCGACCAGAAACCGCGCGCGCTGATCGTATGGCGCGCCAACTATCTCAACCAGGCCAAGGGCAACGAGCACATCCTGCGATCGCTGTGGAAAGACCTGGACCTCATCGTGGATATCAACTACCGCATGGACACCACGGCGCTGTACTCCGACGTGGTGCTGCCGGCCGCCACCTACTACGAAAAGTCGGACATCAACACCACCGACTGCCATAGCTACATTCACCCCTTCAACAAAGTCCTGGACCCGCTGTACGACTCGAAATCGGACTGGGAGATTTTCCGCGAGCTGGCCAGGAAATTTTCAGAATTGGCGGGCGAACACAATCTCGCGCACTTCAAGGACGAGCAACTCGGCTGGGACCGCGACTTCACCAAGACCTACGACCTATGGTCCGGCAACGGAAAATTCCAGTCGCCCGAGGATGCGGCGAACTTCATCATGTCCAGTTCGCCGGAGACCGCCGGCCTCACCTTCGAGCAACTCAAGGAGCACCCGTATCGTTTCCGCAAGATCGATGAAGAGGCCTGGAACAGCGACATCAAGGACGGCGTCGCCTACACGCCCTTCCAACATCAGCTCGAGCGTAAGCGGCCCTGGCGCACCCTCACCGGACGCCAGCAGTTCTACATCGACCATCCCTGGTTTCTCGACCTGGACGAACAACTGCCTACCTACAAAGAACCGCTGGGCGAGAGCGCCAAGTATCCGTTCTTCTGGAACACGCCGCACGGCCGCTGGTCCATCCATTCCACCTGGCGCGACGCGCGCTATCAACTGCGCCTGCAGCGCGGCATCCCCATCGTGTACATGCATCCGGAGGACGCGCGCGAGCGGGGCATCCAGGACAACGACTGGGTGAAGGTCTTCAACGACAACGGAGCCTTCGTCACCAAGGTCCAGATTCTTCCCGGCGAGAAACGGAAGCGGCTGACCATGTATCACGGCTGGGAGCGCTACCTCGGGTTCCTCGAGGGCGGCTGGCAGTCGCCCACCTATATCAAGATCAAGCCCACGCAACTGGTGGGCGGCTACGGCCACGTCAATTTCCGGCTCAACTACTGGGGGCCGACCGGCAACAATCGCGACCTTCGCGTCGACATCGTGAAATACACGCCCACGCCGGCGGATCTGCGCGTGATCCACCGCAACGGGAAGGAAAGGACCTAGGCCATGTCAATCCACCAGATCTCGATGGTGCTCGACTTGAACAAGTGCCTGGGTTGCCAGACCTGCACCATGGCTTGCAAGAAACTCTGGACCGACGGCGACGGCATGGATTACATGTACTGGAACAACGTCGAGACGCGGCCCGGGCAAGGCTACCCGCGCAACTGGGACAAGATCGGCGGCGGCTTCGAAAACGGCCGGCTACGCCCCAGCGACATCCCCACCAAAGAAGACTACGGCCAGACTTTCGAATACAACTATTCCGAGCGCCTGTTCGAGGGCGGACTGCAGGCCATGCCTCACCAGGAAGTGCGCAACACTCCCAACTGGGACGAGGACGTCGGCTCGCTGATGCTGGGCGAGAACTATTACTTCTACCTGCCGCGCATCTGCAACCACTGCACGAATCCCGCCTGCCTGGCCGCCTGCCCGCGCAACGCGATTTACAAACGCGAGGAAGACGGCATCGTGCTGGTGGACCAGGAGCGCTGCGAAGGCTACCGCTATTGCATGCGCGCCTGCCCCTACAAGAAGATCTACTTCAACGAGCTGCTGGGCAAGGCGCAGAAGTGCATCTTCTGCTATCCGCGCATCGAAAAAGGCGAAGTGAACGCTTGCGCCAAACAGTGTCCCGGACGTCTGCGCTTCGTCGGATATCTGGACGATCCCAATTCCGCCGTACACAAGCTGGTGCACGTTTATAAGGTCGCGCTCGGCCTGTTCCCCGAGAAAGGCACCGGGCCGAACGTCTTCTACGTGCCGCCATTCAATCCTCCGCGCAAGGGCAACTATGGCAAGAGCATTCTCGAAGATCCCCGCATGCCGATCGATTACCTGGTCTATTTGTTCGGCGAGCAGGTGACGGATGTCATCCGGCGGCTGGAAGGGGAACTGCAGAAGGCCCAGAATGGCGGAAGCAGCGAGGTGTTGCAGTTGCTGATCGGCCGCGACGCCAGTGTGCGTTATCAAATCCCCAAGCGCGAAGAGCTGATCCATATTCAAGGAGCGAAAAAAGCATGAAGAGCGTTGCGCTAGTTGCTTTGTGGTGCGCCGCCTCGGGAGTTCTGGCCCGGGCCGAGCTGCACACCATACCGGTCACGCCGGCATCGGCCGAAGGCGCGCTCGATCCTTCCTCGCCTATGTGGAAAACCGCTACACCGGTTTCGCTCGGCCTGCAGCGCACGCCGCTGCTCTATCCCACCGACCAACCCGCTGCACTCGACATCACCTCGGTCCAGGTTCAGTTGCTGCGCGCTTCCGGACATGTCTGGGTGAGGCTGGAGTGGCAGGATAAGTCGCGCAACTCGGCCGAGCTGCCGGAAGCCAAGCGAGCCTGGCAGGGCGGGCACCTGGTGGCGCAATCGGAAGCCACCGATCGATTCTCGGACGCCTGCGCCGTCATGCTGCCCGCGACAACCGGTGCCTCCGAGGTGTTCCCCGCGCTGCAAATGGGCGACGCCGCGCATCCGGTCCAGATCTATTTCTGGGACGCGACTCGCGGCACTGCCGTCATGGAAGCCAAGGGACGCGAAACTACCCACCGCACCGGAAAGAAGTTCCCCTCGCAATCCGTGTGGAAGGAAGGCAAATGGATGGTGACGCTGGAACTGCCCGAATTCGCGGCCGGAACACCGCTGGCCGTCGCCCTCTGGAACGGTGACCAGCAGGATCGGGATGGAAGGAAATACTTTTCGGTATGGTACAAGACGCAATAAATCCCTGGGCCACATTTCGCTTCGCGCTGGGCTATCCCGATGAGCGGCACCTGGAGTTCTTCGCGGAACACTTGGGCCGTCCGCCCTCCAGCCTGGAAACTCTGCGTTCGGAGTACATCGACTGGTTTGAGGCCGGCCTGCCGCATCCCAAGTGTCCGCTGCTCGAAGCCTACTATCTGTTGAACCGTCCGGCCGGCGAAGTGGTGCTGGAGAACAAGCTGTTCTTCCAGCATTTCGGACTCTCGATGCAATCCAAGGCCGCGCCGGATCATTTGCTCACGCAGTTGGAGTTTCTGAGCTGGCTGGAGCATTGCATCGCGGTGGGCAATCCGGAGTCGCAATCGCTCGCGCGGGCACGCAAGGATTTTGTCGAGCGGCACCTGCGGCACTGGATTCCGCGCGCGGCGCAATCGCTCGCCAATCGCGGCGCCGGATGTTACGCCGACGTGTTTGCCGCGCTCGCGGCCCAGGTGGAGGAAGTTGTTCGCGAGGGTGCGAGCGAAAATCCAAGCGAGGTCCAAGCATGAAATTACGAATTCACGGCAACTCCATTCGTCTGCGTCTGAACCGGCGTGAGGTGGCGCAGTTCGCCGCGGCCGGAGGTCTGGAAGAAGCGTTCGAGTACGGAGGCGACCCTGGAAACCGGTTGGTTTACCGGATCGAATCCTCGAACAGCGCGCCGGCCATCGCGGTGCGGGTTTCAAACCAGGCCATCAGCATCGTGCTGCCTGCCGCGCTGGCTCAAGCCTGGACCAACACGGACCGAGTTGGCGTGAGCGGCGACGTGCCTCTCCAAGGCGACAAACGGATGACGGTCCTGGTCGAAAAGGAATTCCGCCGATTGCACGGGGCGACTTTCGATCCAGATCTCTATCCGAATCCCCTGGAAGCGAAGACCGCTTAGCTTGCGCTGGCGCGAGCGGGTCCCGAACCGCCGGGCGGCGCGGTGGAATTGCGGATGCGTAGCTCCGGTTTCAGCATCACCTTTTTGTTCCAATTCCCGTTGCCACCGTGCTCGCGGTTTTGTATTTCGTCCAGCAGCATGCGCATGGCCTGGTGCCCCATTTCATGCGTGGGTTGCGCCACCGTGGTCAGGCGCGGGCTGAAGTTGGCCGCCCAGTCGAAGTCGTCAAACCCCAGCACGCTGACGTTCTCCGGACAGCGCAGCCCCAACTCGGTGACCGCGCTCATCAATCCGAGCGTCATTTTGTTGCTGCAGGAAAAGATGGCCGTGGGAGGCTTGGGCAAGCGGAGCAGATGCAAACCGCTGCGATATCCGCTCTCGAGCTGAAAGTCGCCCCGCTGCAGGTACTCATCGTGAAGCGGAAGATCTGCTTCCTGCAGGGCTTTGCGGAAGCCCTCCAGGCGGTCGATGGCATTGCAGAAATCCTGGCGGCCGGCGATGGTGGCGATGCGCGTATGCCCCAGCGATATCAAGTGCTGCGTGGCCTGATAGGCGCCGCCAAAATTGTCGATGACCACGGCCGGTCCGTCGAATCCCGGCGGGATGCGATCCACGAACACGATGGGGAACCGCCGCTGAGAGAGCCGGTCCAATCCCGACATCACGTGGGACGGCGAAAGTAGCACGCCGTCCACGCGCCGCGCGTAAAGGTTGTCCAGGTTGGTTCGATCCATGCTCCCGTCTTCGTTCGAGTCGCACAGAATCAGGGAGTAACCGCGGGAGCGCGCTTCGTCCTCGGCGCCGCGGACCACTTCGGCGAAGAACGTGTTGGTCAAGTCGGGAATCACCACGCCGATGGTCTGCGTGCGGCGTGCCTTCAGGCCTCGCGCCAACTGGTGCGGCTGGTAGTCCAGGGCGACCAAGGCTTTTTCGACGCGATCGGTGAGTTCGGCGCTGACTCCGCCCTTCTTGTTCAGCACGGCGGACACGGTTGCGATGGAGACTCCCGCCAACCGCGCCACGTCGTGGATCGTGTGCAAAGATTCCTCTGGTGCTGTGCAGCCGCCGCTGTGGAATATAGCAGTTCAACCGGGAAATAGTCAAGATCTCTGAAAGGTTTCAGATCGGCATCGATGGCCAGCCCCGGATCTGAATGCTGGCAGGCCCGGAGGTCCGCAAACTAAGATGTTGCTTCTGTTACATACGCACTGGGATCCCGGCGGGTTCGACGGAGTCTCTGGCTTGCCCGAGAAAAACGTTTCGGAAAATTCTTGACAATCATGTGAATTCCGAATAGAGTCTCTCTAAAGTCGTCCCAAAAAAGGACGCTGCGGCTCCGTCTATGCGGCCGCACGCTCAAGAGCCAAGAGGGGGAAACATGTATATCCGAACCGGGTTGTTCGTATTGCTATCGTTGTGTTTCGCCGCCGTGGGTTTGGCGCAGCTCGACACAGCCAGCATCGTGGGAACCGTCAGCGACGCCTCGGGAGCGGTGGTGCCCGGGGCAACCGTCTCGATTCAAAACGTCGGAACTTCGGCCACCGTCAAGCTCACCACGGATTCGTCGGGCGCCTTCGCAGCGCCGAGTCTTGCGGTCGGGACTTACAAGGTTACCGCGACCGCGACCGGATTCAAGACCTACGTGCAGGACGGAGTCCGGCTGAGCGTCGCCGACGTGATCAAAGTCGCGGTGCAACTTTCTCCCGGCGATGTCAACGAGCAGATCACGGTGCTAGGCGAAGTCTCGCAAATCCAAACTGCCTCTTCGACATTGGGCGGTGTAGTGAACACCCAGCAAGTGATGGACCTGCCCGTAAATGGACGCGCTTTGGCGACCTTGCTGGAAACGGTGCCGGGCGTTTCGATGCTGGGCGTGGAGCCGAGCATCGGCGGAGGCGGCACCGGACGGCTGTTCGAGGCCGGCGCGCGAACGCTGCTGGATGGCACCGATAGCGGCGTGACGGATTCGGATTTCTTCGGCGCTGGCTACCAGAGCCGCGCCCGCATCGACCGGGCCAGCATCGAGTCCATCGCCGAGGTCCGCATTCAGTCCAACGCGTTCTCGGCTGAATACGGCCAAGCCTCCGGCGGTGTGATCAACTACATCACCAAGTCCGGCACCAATCAGTTCCATGGCAGCCTGTTCGAGTACTTCCGCAATGAGAAGCTGGATTCGCGCGACTACTTCAATCCGGCTCCCGCTCCCAAACCGGCGGTTCGTTTGAACCAGTTCGGCGGCTCGGTCGGCGGGCCGATCAAACGGGACAAGCTGTTCTTCTTCTTCAACTACGAAGGCAACCGCGAGCGGCGGGGTGTCTATCTGAATGGCGTGGTTCCAACCAAAGCGTTCCGCGACACGCTGATTCCGGCGCTGCAACCCGCGGTCAACCTGCTGCCACTTCCCAATGGCCCGGTCTCAGCCGCCGATCCGCGCCTGGCGCAGTACACCACCGCGGTGTCAAACCAGTTGACCGAGAACACGTTCGGCATCAAGGTCGACTACAACATGACCGACAAAGACCGGCTGGCTGTCCGCTTCAACTCCAACAAATCGGATAGCGTCAGCTATTTCGGCATCGGCAACGGCCAGCAGAGCATAGTCCCGTACTATCCGAAGCTGGGCAAGATCACCTATACGCGCACCATATCTCCTAGGCTGCTGAACGAGGCGGGCATCGCGGTCGACCGAGTCTTCACCATCTTCCAACCGGCCAGCGACGAGACTGTCCGGAAGCTCCCATCATCGCGTATGGAAGCGGTATCCCCAACGGCGGTCCCGACCTGTTCGACCTGGTGGTCGGCAACATGTCGGAGACCTACCTCGACACGTTGTCCTGGGTGAAGGGCAAGCATCAGATCAAGTTTGGCGGGCAGATTCTGCGCGACCAGATCAACAAGGACACGAAATTCCAGCAACTGATTGCATTTCTGGGACTGGGAACCTCGCCCGGTTTCTTCGGATCGAACACGCCGTTCCTGATCGAGAACATCGGGAACCCCACGGTCGGGCAGCGCGAGACCATGGTAAACCTGTTCGCGCAGGACGATTATCAGGCCACGCCCGACCTGACCTTGAATATAGGACTGCGCTATCAATACGAGTCCGCACCGGCGGAGGCGCATGGCCGCAACACCAACTTCAATTTCGCGACCGGCAAATTGTTCGCGCCGGGCACGTCCGTGTTCGACGCACCGAAGGGCAATTTCGGACCGCGCTTGGGCTTTGCGTGGACTCCCCTGCATGGCAGGAGCTTCGTGGTCCGCGGCGGATACGGAATCTTCTACACCAGCATCAACCCCGCCGTCACGCAGTTTGAGCCCGCCAACAACCCGGCGTACAGCTACTATCGCCTGGTGACGATTTTCGATAATCCCGCACTGACGGCCTTCCCGGCAACCGACATCAGCAATGGTCCGGTGGCTGGTTTCTTCGTGCCGATTCCCACCGACCTGAAGACGCCGTATACGCATTCCTGGAATTTGAATTTGCAGCAGGGGTTTCGGGCAGTCGACTCTGGTGCAAGCGGCCTATATCGGCAGCGCCGGCCGGCACTTCGCGGGATTCACGGATCCCAACCGGATCGATCCGGTGACCAAGAAGCGCCCCTATCCGGACTTCGGATCGATGCTGGAATATTTCCCGTGCTGCAACACCAGCTACAACGCTCTGCAGGCCACCTTGAAACGGCGGCTCGCGCGCGGGTTGGCTTTTAACGTGAACTATACCTGGTCGCATTCGCTCGACCAGGGCGAATGGGGATTCGCGACGCGCCCCAACAACGACCATCAGCTCAATCTCGAGCACGCCAGTTCGGACTACGACATCCGCCATCAGATCGAGTTCGACTACACCTACGAGATACCGGGACTGCGATCGATCCCGAAGGTGATCGGCAGCGGCTGGCAAATCAACGGAATTTCGGTGTTCCGGTCCGGTGTTCCGGTGAATGTCTACTATCCGGTGGACACTGCAGGAGTCGGCACGGATCCGACCGGGTTGTCCTATCAACCCCGGCCGAATCTGGTTCCGGGAGTTTCGACCACGCCGTCTAACTTCAGCCTGCCCTTCAACCAGATCAATATCGCAGCCTTCAGCCCGGCGGCCGCTGGAACGTTCGGAAACCTGGGCCGCAATGTTTTGCGCGGTCCGTCCATATACAACTGGGACTTCTCCTTGTTTAAGGGGTTCCAGGTATACGAGCAAAGCCGGCTGGAGTTCCGCGCGGAGTTCTTCAACATCTTCAACACTCCGCAGTTCGCCGCGCCCCAAGCCAACCTGGCCGCGCCCGCGACTTTCGGCCAGAGTCTCTCGACCATCAGCTCGGCGGGCGGATACTTCGGGTCCAACCGGCAGATCCAGTTCGCGCTTAAGTTCTTGTTCTGAGGTGTGTGCAACACCGAACCTAAGACGCGCTCCGGCATCATTAGTCGCGAAAAACCCGCGCAACCACTCCCTGACGGTCGTGGCTCAGAATCGGCGTTCTAGCGTCCACAGTCACAGAGCCGTGACCGTTAGGGAGCGGGTATCAGACCGGATACACGATGTATTTCGATCAGACTGGGCCCGCGCTCCCTCAGAAGCCGTAGCGGAGAGCGAACTGCATCTGGCGGTTGGAGGAGAATCCACCGATCGTGGCGATGGTGGAGAGACTCCGCCCGAAAGTTGCCGGCGATGCCAGGCTGGCCCCCGGCTGGCTGAATTCCGGCGTATTGAAAAGGTTGAACGCTTCGGCGCGGAACTGCAGCGATTGCCCCTCTCGAACCTTGAAGTTCTTGAACAGCGAGAAGTCGGTGTTGTAGGCCGACGGGCCACGCAGAATGTTGCGGCCCGAGTTGCCCACCGTGCCGGCCTTGGGGGCGGCGAAGGCGGCGATGTTGAATTGATGCGTCGGCAGGTCGTAATTGCCGGGCGTTGACGACACGCTAGAGACGATATCCGCCCGCTCGTTGAAAATGCCGTTGCCGTTGGAGTCGCAGCCGCACGTGACGGTCACCGGGAGGCCCGAACGCAACACCGTGATTCCGTTGATCTGCCATCCGCTGCCAACCACTTTGGGAATTCGCGGAATCCCCGGAATTTCGTAGGTGTAGTCGAATTGGAAATTGTGGCGAGCATCGTAGTCGCTGTTTCCCTTTTCGCTGCCGTAGTCGTAGAAGTTCTGCGCTTGGGCGCCGAAGGTCAAACCGCCCTGGTCGATGCTGTGCGACCAGGTGTAGTTCACGTTGAAGGTCAGCCCGTGGCTGTAGCGCCGCTTGAAGCTGGTCTGCAGAGCGTTGTAGGTGGCGCCGCAGCAACCCCAGAATTGCGAAATGGGTCCGAATGCCGTGAAGATGCGATGGCCCAGAGCGGGAACCACTGGGTTCAGCTCGCGGTACGGGACCAGATGCGTGGAGTGATTGCCGATGTAGCCGACTTCCAACACCATGTTGTCGCCGAAGCCCTGCTGGACATTGAAGCTCCAGTTTTGCGTGGCGGCGGTGTGCCAATTCTTGTCCATCGACCAGAAACTGGTGGCGCCCTGGAATTTCGTCAGGTCGGGAAATGGAAAGCCAACCAGGGTGGGGTCCGTGGCCGAGGAGACCGCGGCGTTGAAGTTCAAACCGGGAACGTTCGCCGGCAGCGATTGTGCCTGGGCTGCGATCAGCGCCGAGTGGAAGATTCCGTAACCGGTTCGGAAGACGGTTTTCTTGGAGCGGAAGGGCGTATAGGCGAGGCCGACGCGAGGACCGAAGTTCAGCGCCGGCGCGTCGAAAATGTTGGTTCCGACGGGATCCAGCGCGCCCTTCAGAGGATCGAAGTTGGCGATGCGGCCGTGCGATTCACTCGGCGTCGAATCGTACTGATATCGCACACCCACGTTGGCGGTGAGATTTCTGCTGACCTGAATGTCATCCTGAACGAAGAAGTGGTAGTATGTATTCCGCATTCCGACGGTGGGATTGCCGATGGTTGTCACCGTGGACGGCTTGTTGGCGGCGAACAGATCCAGGCTCGCGTAGGTGACTCCGCCCTGCAGGTTCGAGGCCTTGTTGTCCCGGTTGCGAACCACCTGTCCGCCGATCTTAAGCTGGTGGCGGCCCTTCACCCAGGACAATGTGTCCAGGTAAGTGAACGACGTGTTGCCGACGCGCAGGTCGAAGAGCGTGGGGCCGACGCCGGCCGAACCTCCGCCGATCGTGGTCAGCGGGTAAGAGCGGACCGCGTCCACATCGGAGCCCGGATCGGCTGCGTTCCAGCGGTTCACCGCGAAGCTGGCCTCGTTGAGGAGTGTGGGCGTGATGGTCTTGGTGTAGGAGAGCTTGGTGAGCTGCAGGATCGCCGGCACGCTGCGAAAGCCGCCGGTCTGCACGCCGAAGTTCTGCAGGGTAGTGGATTGATTCCGGTTGTGACGAATGCTCAAGCGGTCCTTGTCCGTCGCGGCGTAATCCAACTTGAACGAACCGGTGTCCTCGGTGAGTTGATTCGAAACGCCGCGAATGAACTGCGCCAGGCGCGGCTCGGTCGGCGACGCCGGACCATTTGCGTGGGGCAACTGGTTTACCACGCCCTGCATCACCGGCGAAAGCGTGGCTCGAAAGGCGTCGGTGGGAACGAACACGTTCTGAATGAGGCCCAGCCGCTGCCGGACGGCTTCGTAGTTCACAAAGTAGAAGAACTTGTCCTTGATGATCGGGCCGCTCAGAGAACCGCCGAATTGGTTCAAGCGGAACGCCGGTTGAACCGCGGGCCGAACGTTGAAATAGTTCCGTGCGTCCAGCACGTTATTGCGGAAATACTCAAACAGGCTCCCGTGCAGCTGGTTCGCGCCGGACTTGGTGATGAAGTTGATGACACCCCCGACCGAACCGCCGTATTCGGCTGAATAGGAACTCTCGACCACGCGGACTTCGGCAATCGAGTCCACGCTGGCACGGGAAATTCTCGCGCCGGACTGATAGCCGCCGTCGCCCAAGTCCGAATCCACCTGGCCGGAGTCTCCGCCGTCCACCAGGTACTTGAGCCCGCTCTCAAACAGGCGGCCCTGGCTGGCGCCGTTCATGCTGCGCTGTGGGCCTAGAAACACGACGCCCGGAACTACAACCAGGAGCTGAGTGAGACTGCGGCCGTTCAGCGGCAGCTCGCTCACCTGTTGCGTGTTCACCACGCCGCCTAGCGTGGTGGAGGCCGTGTCCACGACCGACGCTTCACCTACTACGGTGACCTTCTCGCTTACCACGCCGGGCTCGAGCGTCACGTCGACACGGGCACGGTCTGACACTCGAAGCGTGATGTTTTCGGTGATGTGGGTCTTGAATCCGGGAGCCGAGACGGTAATCCGGTAGGCGCCAATTTGAAGTACCGGAGCAACGAAATTGCCGTTGGAATCGGTGATTAGACTGACGGTGGCGGCTGTCCCCTGGTTCTGGACCTCAACGGTAGCCTTCGGGATCACAGCGCCGCTAGGGTCGATAATGGTCCCGACGATACTGGCAGTCTCAAGTTGCGCGAACGCGATGGTCGAAGCGAGCATTCCCGCGAGCAGATATAGAACGATTCTTGACGGCATGGTCATAACCCCTGTGGTGTGCGAAGCTACTTCGATCAAGCTAAGCGGATCGAGGCGGTAAAGCAACGGGATTCATGGCACTGTCATACCGTTTCATTCAGAGAAACCCAGGCGCCTTAGAAACCTGGATGAAATGCTCCCAAAATAAAAACGTTTCGACCTTAGTGGATTAAGGTCTCGGCGACGCGTCGCGATGGTGCGACAGAATGTTTCCGTTTCTCTGAATGAAACCAAGCTGATATGTCACTCAGTGTCCCGGATCGGCCAGGCTTTCAGTTCTGGTGGCCAAAGCCATGATGCGCTCCTGCGTGGCTTCGGCGCGATCCAGGATTCCGGTCTGCTCGCCCTCATGCAGCACCAGGATTCGGTCACAGCACTGCAGCAGCTCGGGCAGCTCGGAGCTGATCAGAATCACGCCTTTGCCGGCGCCTGACAGATCGCGGATGACCTGATAGATGTCGTACTTCGCGCCGATGTCGATGCCGCGCGTCGGATCATCCAGGATCATGACTTCGGGATTCACCAGAAGCCAGCGCGCCAGCAGCACTTTCTGCTGATTCCCGCCGCTCAGCGTGCTGATGAGCGCGTCCGCGCCGGCAGTCTTCACGCGCAGCCTGCGGTGGATCTCATCGGCCTGGCCATGCGCCGCGCCCGTGCGCAGGAAACCGAACGACTGCAAGCGGTCAAGTATCGAAATGGTGGCGTTGTCCTGGACGCTCATCTGCATCATCAGGCCCATGGTCTTGCGATCCTCGGGCAGCAGGCCGATGCCGCTGTCGATGGCGTGTCCGGGCGAGCGCGGCTGATAGGACAGGCCGCGCAGCTCGATGCGTCCGCGCACGGTGGGGTCCAATCCGAACAACGCCGCGCCCAGCGAGCTGCGGCCCGATCCAACCAGCCCGGCGATTCCCAGAACCTCGCCGGCATGCAGCTGGAAATTCACGTTGACAAGCTTGCGGCTGGACAGTCCCGCTACGCGCAGCAGAACCTGTTGATTGGTTGAGGCCGCGCGGCCGGAACCGGCGTCCAGATCGCGCCCCACCATCATGGCGATGATGCGGTTCATGTCCGTCTCCGAGGTAAGAACTGTTCCGATATGCGCGCCATCGCGCAGCACCGTGATGCGATCCGAGAGCCGGAAGATTTCATCCATCTTGTGCGACACGTAGAGAATCGCAACGCCCTTTTGCTTGAGCTGCGCGATCAGGCGGAACAGCGTTTCGGCGTTGTCGTCCGATAGCGCGCTGGTGGGCTCATCCATGATGAGCAGGCGCGCGTTCATCCCCAGCGCCCGCGCGATCAGGACCAACTGCATCTGGGCGATGGACAGCTCGCTCACCAGTCTTCCGGGCGGCACCCGCAGTCCGACCTCGCCGAGCAGCGGCTCGCAGAACGACTGCATGCCGCGCGGGTTCAGGAACGCGCCCCGCTCCGCGCCCAGGCTCCCGATAGTCAGGTTGTCGGCCACGCTCAGGTGCGGAAAAACGTCCAGTTCCTGGAAGATGATCCCGACGCCGAGCCGCTGCGCTTCCACCGGATCGCGCAGAACGACGGGCTTTCCGTCCCAGGCGAGTTCGCCCGAATCCGGTTGGACGACACCCGCGATGATTTTTGAAAGCGTGCTCTTGCCCGCGCCGTTTTCGCCCACCAGCGCGTGGACCGTGCCGGCTTCGATCTCCAGGTCGACGTCCCGCAGGGCCTGCGTTCCGTCGAAGTGCTTGCTGATCTTGCGGGCGGTGAGAAGCACGGTCAACAACTAGAATGTCAGCTTCTGATACATTTCGGCGGCGTTGGCCTTGGTGATGATCTCCGAAGAGAGCACGTACTTCTTGTCGGGCTTGAAGCCCGGTTCGCGCAGCATGCGGTTGCCGATTTCCATGGCCTTGTCGACGGCCAGCGGGTAGTAGAAGGTGGCGGCCAGCACTCCGTCCATCACTTTCTTGATCCCGCCGGCGGGGCCGCCCAAGCCATCCACGCCCACGAAGATGATCTGCTTCTCGCGGCCGAGTTCCTGCGCCGCCAGATACGCGCCCACGGCCATCGGATCGTTGTGCCCGTAGACGACGTCGATTTCCGGCTGCGCGCGCAGGATCTCCAGCATGCGCTCGCGGCCCTTGCTCTGCAGCCAGTCGGCGACGGCTTCGTGAACCACCTTGATGTCGGGATACTGCTCGAACACTTCATGCGCGCCGCCATGCCGGTTGATCTGCGCTTCGACGCCCAGCAGGCCCTTCAGCTCGACGATCTTGCCGCGCGGCTTTCCGTAGCGCGCCTTGAGCTGGTCCACGATAAATTGGCCCGCCATCTTGCCGATGGCGTAGTTGTCGCAAGCGACATAGGCGCTGTAGTTGGGCTCCACAATGTCGCGCTCCAGGCAGATGGTGGGAATGCCGGCCGCCATGGCTTTGCCCATGACGGCAGTGAGCGGAGCGCGCTCGTTCGGCGCCACGATCAGCAGGTCCGGCTTCTGCAAAATCAGCGTCTCGATCTGTGCGATCTGTTTGCTGGTGTCCTGCTGGCCATCGCTGATGCTCAGCCGGATGTCGCCCGAACGCGAACAAATGCGCGTGAGCAGCTCGTTCTGCGCCGCGCGATACGGCTCGGCATTGTTGCATTGGCTGAACGCGACGAAAAATTGTTTCTTCCCTGTGTCCTTGTTCGCGCCGCCGCCGCAGGACGCCAGCATCGCCGCCAGCGACGCAACCGCGGACCGCCGGGTAACTTGATGATTCATGTCTTTCTCCGTGCCAGCGGCGAGATGCGGATCTGCTGGATCCAAACCGCCGCTATAATGATGACCGCTTTCAACATCAATTCAGTATTGCTGTCCACGTTGTTCAGGCGCAGCATGTTGGTGAGGACCCCGAGGATCAGCGTGCCCACCACGGTTCCGCCGATCGATCCGCTGCCACCCATCAGGCTGGTTCCGCCGATCACGGCCGCGGCGATCGCGTCCAGCTCGTAGGAAATTCCAGCGTTCGGATTGCCCTGATGATTCTGCGCCGCATGCAGGACGCCGGCGACGCCGGAAAGCAACCCGCACAGCGTGTAGACCCAGATGCGAGTGCGGCGGATCGGTAGACCGGCATACAGGGCCGCGCGTTCGTTGTCGCCGATCGCCTTGACGCGCCGGCCGAACACGGTTCGCGCCAGAATCACGGCGCACACCACCGCCAGCGTTGCGAAGATCACGACTACCAGGGTTTTGTCCGAGCCGGTCTTGGCGAACGTGGAAGCGACATCCTGACCGAATCCCAGATCGATATTGGTGTTGTCGGTGAGGCGGCGCGCCAGCCCGCGGATCCCGATCATGGTGGCCAGTGTCACGATGAAAGGTTGGATGCGCAAGCTTACGATCGCGGCTCCGTTGATGGCGCCCACCGCGGCGCAGGCTGCCAGCGCGGCCAACACCGCCAAGCCGATGTGCCCCGCCTGGCCGAGATCCGTTTTCCAGCGCGTTAGCACCATGGCCGTCACCGTCGCCGCCAGCGCCAGCGTGCTGCCCACGCTCAAATCGATTCCTGCGTTGAGGATCACCAGCGTCATCCCCAGCGCCATCACGCCGATCTCGGCGGCCTGCCGCAGAATGTCGGTGAGGTTTCCGGCTTCCAGGAAGATCCGATCGCCGGCGCCGCTCTTGGGGCTGAACAGAACTGCGAGCAGAAAGATCACGGCCAAGCCGAGCACGCTTTGGAGCCGCGCAAAGATGCGCCGTCCGTCGATGGCCATCGAATCGATTCTAACCGACGGCGTCAATAGGTCTTCCAGAACCGGCGGCTGCTCTCGGCGTCGGGGATCGGCAGGCGATCCTCCACTTTGGCTAACTGGGGAAACGCCTGGTGCGGCTCGCTCTGATACCAGTAGGCCACCGATGAGTAGTCGTTCGATTGTGCGTTGCCATGTCCGTGTTCGATGGTCACCTTGATCGATCGCGAGAACATCACCGGGTCCTGGATGTGGAAGCGGTACATGGTCCACTTGCCGGAGAACATGATCAAGCCGTCGTTCGGCCCCGCCAGCGAAATACCGTGATACGGCATCGGGTTGAAGCCGCCCGGATAGCCCCAGGCGGCGCAGAAGTAATCTTCGGTGCCGGTTCCGATGACGGATGGAGTGGCCTCGCCGTCGATGAACATCATGTCGTCACCCTCGCCGAACCAGCCGAAGTTGGGGATGGGATTGATGTGATCGATGGACAGATTGCAGCCCACGTAGTGCCCGCGGCCGTTGGCTTCCAGAATGACGTAGTTGTTCTTGCCGTCCTGATTCACGATGCCGTTCACGGCGAGAAAACCGTTGCTGCGATTGGAGAGGTCCAGGGCGCCCGCGGTGGGATTCACGCGGCGCCACTGCGCGTGAAAACGCAGCGCGTCGTCCGGCACCGAATCGTGCTGCTCATAGTCGATGTTGAAGTACAGCGCGCGAATCGCCTTGGCGCCCTGGTTCTCCACCGTGATGCGAGCCCCGCGCGCATAGGGCATGGGGAAGTAGCAGTTCATCGCGGCGCGGTTCTCTTTCATGGGCTGTCCGCCGGTGACCATGTTGAGCGGCACCGACGAAAAGTTGGAAACCCGCCCGTGCCCGACGCCGAAGAAGTCCCCCACCGGCGACTCGATGCTGGGCGACGATTCGCCGTCCCAATACGCCCGCAGCACCGAGCGGCGCAGATAGTCGGGTTCGTCGGTCGCGATGGTGATCCAGATGTGGCGGATGTAGCCGGCTCCGCGCAGATCCGCGATGGTGGCGGTGGCGCCGGGCGGTACTCCGACGTAGTCGTTGTTTCTGCCGGTGACGTCGTGGCTGGACGAGCGAGAATACCGGCCGCCGCGCGCCAAGTGAAGCTGGCCCAGGCCGCCCGGAAGCGCGAGTCCCGCGGACGGCCGCGCCGGTGCACCGCTCTGTCCTCGAGCTCCGGCCGCCGCGGCTGCCGCCAAACCGCTCCACTTCATGAATCGGCCGACAAAATCCCGGCGTAGAGCTTTCGGCATGACAGTTTTCTCGCCCCCCTAGTTTAACTAAGCGGCGATCATTCGATGCGGATCGATGACGAACTTCTTGGCGGCTCCGTGGTCGAAATCTTTGTAACCCTGCGGCGCCTCGTCGAGCGAGATCGTCGTCACGTTTACGGCCTTGGCGATCTGAATCTTGTCGTGAAGAATGGCCTGCATGAGCTGGCGATGATATTTCATGACCGGACATTGGCCGGTCGTGAACGCGTGCGACTTGGCCCAGCCCAGCCCGATGCGGATGCCGAGGTTGCCGATCTTGGCGTTGGCGTCCACGCCGCCCGGATCGCCGGTTACATACAGTCCGGGAATCCCGATGGCTCCGCCGGCGCGCGTGATCTCCATCACCGAATTGAGAACCGTGGCCGGGCGTTCCACCTTGGCGTCGGCGCCGTGACCGCGCGCTTCAAAGCCCACGCAATCGATGGCGGCGTCCACTTCAGGAACCCCCACGATCTGCGCGATCTGATCCGCGAGCGAGACATCCTTGCTGACGTCCACTGTGGCGCAACCAAAGCTGCGCGCTTGAGCCAGCCGCTCCGGAATCATGTCGCCGACGATCACCACCGCCGCTCCGAGCAAATGGCACGACGCGGCGCACGCCAGTCCCACCGGTCCCGCTCCGGCCACGTAAGCAATGGATCCGGGTCCGACGCCGGCGGTCACCGCGCCGTGGTAGCCGGTGGGAAAAATGTCGGAAAGCAGCGTGAGATCGCGGATCTTGGCCATCGCACGCGCTTTGTCGGGAAATTTCAGCAGATTGAAGTCGGCGTAGGGAATCATCACGTACTCGGCCTGCCCGCCGACCCAGCCGCCCATGTCCACGTAGCCGTAAGCCGCGCCCGGGCGCGCCGGGTTCACGTTCAAACAGATCCCGGTCTGCCCGGCTTTGCAATTCCGGCAGCGCCCGCAAGCGATGTTGAAGGGCACCGAAACCAAGTCGCCGGTCTTGATGAACTCGACGTCCCGCCCAGCTTCGATAACTTCGCCGGTGATCTCGTGCCCCAGAATCAATCCGGCGGGCGCCGTGGTTCGGCCACGGACCATGTGCTGATCGCTCCCACAGATATTGGTGGAAACGACTTTTAGAATGACGCCGTGCTCGCATTTGCGCGAACCCAGCGCGAGTTTCGGAAAATCGATGGACTGCAATTCGACTTTTCCGGGAGCGATGTACGCAACTCCTCGATTGGTCATGTGCTCTCCTTCAGAACGCGTAACGCAGCGCGAACTGGATCTGACGGTTCGACCCGAATCCGCCGACTGCGGGAATAGTACTTAAGCTCTGTCCGAAGGTCGCCGGCGAAGAAGTCGTCGACCCTGGGTTTGAAAACTGCGGGGTGTTGAAGATGTTGAACATCTCCGCGCGGAACTGGACTTGCTGCCGCTCGGTCACGGCGAAGTTCTTGAACAGCGAGAAGTCCCAGTTGTAAGCCGAAGGCCCGGTGAATACGTTCCGGCCTAAGCTCCCGAAGTGGCCCACCGGAGTCGCGAATGCCGCCAGGTTGAGTTGCCGCTTGGGCAGGTCGAAATTGGCCGGTGTGACAGCAACGCCCGTAATCAGGTCGGGGCGCGCCGTCGCCGCTCCAATCCCAGCCGCGTCGCATCCGCAAACAACGTTGTATGGCAAGCCCGCGCGCATCACGGTGATGCCGTTGAACTGCCAACCGCTGCCGATCACTTTGGGAACGCGCGGCATACCAGGAATCTGGTAAGTGTAGTCGAGTTCCACATAGTGACGCACGTCATAGTCCGCGCTCCCATACTCGTTGCGGAAGTGGGCATCATCCTGATTGGCGGTGGTGGCCGGACCATTGGAAACGCCGCCCTCATCGAGCGCATGGCTCCAGGTGTAATTCACATTGAACGTCATACCGCGCGTCAGGCGTTGTTTGAAGCCCACCTGCAGGCCGTTGTAGTCGGCGATGGCTCCGTCATAGAAGTTCGTAATGGTGCCGAATTGCGGATACTTTCGCACGCCGGTCCCTGGAACGACCCGGTTCAACTCCTGGAACGGACTGAGGTGCACGCCGCGATTGCCGATGTAGCCCACCTGCAACACCGAGTTTTGCCCGAAACCCTGCTGGATATTCATGTTCCATGTCTCGGTGTAGGACTGCTTCCAGTCCTTCGGGAACGCATACAAGTTGCGCGCCGAAGCGATTAGTTTGCTGAGCGGGAACGGAAAGCCCACACCCGGATTCAGCGCCGTGGCGCTTTGTCCGATTCCAGGGATGTTGGAAGGCACCGATTGCGCCGCCGCGGCTACCAGCGGGGAGTGGAAAATACCAAAGCCGCCGCGCAGCACGGTTTTCTTGGAAGAGAACGGAGTGTAGGCGAAACCAACGCGAGGCGCGAAGTCAAGTTTCGGAGCGTCGAACAGCGAAGATCCCGGCGTATCGATGTCGCCCGTGACTCGATCGAAATTCGCGATGCGTCCGTGCGATTCGCTCGGAGCGGTGTCGTATTGATATCTCACGCCCAGATTGATCGTGAGATTCTTGGTCGCCTGGATGTCGTCCTGCGCGAAAAAGTGGACGTACTTGTTCCGCATTCCCTGGCGCGGCTGGCCTAGTGTCGAAATTGCGAACGGCGCGTTGGCTGCAAAACTATCCAGCGTCAAGAACGTAACGATCTCCTGAAACGAGATGGCCTTGTTGTCGCGATTGCCTACCACCTGGGTCCCGAACTTGAGCGCGTGCCGCCCCTTGGTCCAGGAAAGCGTGTCGAGATAAGTGAAGGAAGTGTTGGCCACCGGCAGATCAAATACTGCCGGTCCGATGGCTGCCATCCCGGCGATCGATCCGACGATGGGGGAGTTCAGGACAGCCGGACTGCCGGCCGCGCCGGCATACCAGACGCCGCGATTGAACGTGATCCCGGCCTCGTTGAGCAGCGTCGGAGTGAGCGTCTTGGTGTAGGCGAGCTTGGCGGTCTGCAGCAGCGCAGGGACCGGGCGGAACTGGCCGTCGCCGACGCCGAACCAGCTCTTGGTGAACGATTCGTTGCGGTTATAGCGCAGCGTAAGCGTATCTTTCTCGGTGATGTGGTAGTCCATCTTTCCGCTGCCCGTGTCCTCGGTGAGTTCGTTGGAAATGCCGCGGATGAACTGCGCCAGGCGCGGTTCGGTGGCCACCGCCGGACCGTTCGGAAGCGGCAGGATATCGGCTTCCGCGCGCACCGGTGCGGGCAGCGTGTTGCGAAACGCCTGAGTGGGCACGAACGTATTCTGGAAGATTCCCAGACGTTGCCGGACGCCTTCATAGTTGACAAAGAAGAAAATTTTGTCGCGCTTGATCGGCCCTCCGAAGGTACCTCCGAATTGGTTCAGACGGAAGGGCGGCTTCAGGGCAGGGGCCACGTTGAAGTAGTTGCGCGCGTCCAGTTTTTCATTGCGGAAGTACTCGAAAAGGGTACCGTGATATTGGTTCGTCCCGGACTTGGTGATGAAGTTCACCACGCCACCCATGGACTGGCCGTATTCCGCCGAGTAGGACGACTCTTGAATGCGAACTTCAGCGATCGCGTCGACGCTGGCGCGGGTCACGCGCGCTTGCGATGCGTAGGCGCTGTCGACGATATCCGAATCCACTTGCCCGGAATCGCCTCCGTCCACCAGCAAACGGGATCCGCTTTCGAACAGACGGGTCTGGCTCACGCCGTTCATACTGCGCTGCTGCGTGGTGCCCAGCATCACCACACCGGGCGCCAGGCCCATCAGCGAAGCCAGACTACGGCCGTTGAAGGGCAGGTTTGACACCTGTTGCTTTTCGATCACGCCGCCCAGCGTGCTCGAAGCGCTGTCGATCACCGGCGCCTGGGCCTCCACCGTGATTCGCTCCGTCACCTCGCCTGCGCTTAAGGTTAAGTCGATCCTGGCCCGATCGTTGACGCTGAGTGCAATGTTGTCGCGCACCGAAGTCTTGAAGCCGGGTGCGGAAGCTGTGACCTGATAGTTCCCTATCGGCAGCACCGGTGCGATAAAGTTTCCGTTCGCGTCGGTCGTCAGAGTCAACTCCGCGGCCGTGCCCTGGTTGGTGACCTTGACAGTGGCGTTGGGAACCACGCCTCCGGAAGCATCCGTGACCGTTCCTAAGATGGCCGCTCGATCGAGCTGCCCGTAGCAAATCGAAGCGCCCATCAGCGCCATTGCTATAAGCAATTTAGTCCGCAGAGTAATCATACGTTGACTTCCCTCCTGAAACTTGTTTGGTCAAGCGTAGGCTAATGCGCGACTTGGGGGCAAGCACTTTTCGCCTTGGGATATCAGGTTCACTAGATGAAACTGCGCGACCGAGGTCTGACGTGTCTCAATTGCCTGTTTTTGTTGGAGTATTTGGTTTTTCTGGAGCACGGGCACTTTAGATGCAGTGATTTGGTTGAAACGATACGAGATCCGGCTGGTTTTGTTGCATGAACTCTTTGGACGGGTCCTTTATCAAATTGCTTCGTTCATCCTACTGCTTCTATGATGACTTGGTATGAGGATTCCACCTCTCGCGGTATTCTTTTGTCTCGCCGGCTCGGTGTTGCTGGCCTCTTCGCCGGTGACTTTCCACAAAGATGTGGAACCGATCCTGCAGAATCGGTGTCAGGGCTGCCATCGTCCGGGCGAAATCGGGCCCATGTCGCTGCTCACATATAATGACGCCCGACCCTGGGCGAAAGCCATGCGCGGCGCGATTTTGACCAAGAAGATGCCGCCGTGGCCGCTCGATCCGGCGTTCGGAAAGTTCGCCAATGACCAGCGATTGTCGCAGGCGGAGATCGAAACGCTGGTGGCCTGGTCCGACCAAGGATCCCCAGAGGGAAACGCGAGCGACGCACCGCCGCCGCGCCAGTTCGTCCAGGGCTGGAATATCGGTACCCCGGACGCTGTGGTGGAGCTCTCACAGGAATTCCAGATTCCCGCGTCGGGCGATGTTCCGTACCAATACATTATCGTCCCCACCGGTTTCACCAAGGAGACCTGGGTTGAGGCTGTCGAGATTCGTCCCGGCAACCGGGCGGCGCTGCACCACGCCATCGCGTTCGTTCGCGAACCGGGCACTTATAAAGGCATGAAGGTGGGCGAGTTCCTGGATCCGTACGTGATGGCGAAAGCTATGCGTCCGCGAACCAACCCGCCTCCCGATCAGTTTGGCGATAGCCTGACTGGGGACGCCGTCGGCTTCTACGTGCCCGGAATTCCCCCGGCCGTTCTCCAGCCCGGGCAAGCCAGACTGATCCAAGCCGGCTCAGCACTCCTGTTCCAGTTGCACTATACGACCAACGGAAAGCCGGGTACCGATCGTACCCGCATCGGATTCAGGTTCGCCAAGCAGCCGCCCAAGGAATGGATCCGGACCGTCAACGTCCAGAATTTTGCCTTCAGCATTCCGCCTCGGGAGCAAAACTATCCCATTTACGCGCGCGCCCGGCTTACTCGCGACATGAAGATCGTGTCGTTCATTCCACACATGCATCTCCGCGGCAAGGACTTCGAGTATCGCGCACTCTACCCGAGCGGCGAGACCGAAACGCTGCTGCGCGTGCCGCGCTGGGATTTCGCCTGGCAGATGGCCTACTACCTCGAAGAGCCGAAGGTGTTGCCAGCGGGAACCGTCATCGAGGTTGTGGGCCACTATGACAACTCGCCCAACAATCCCAACAATCCGGATCCTAACGCCCTGGTAGTTTACGGCGAGCAAACCTGGAACGAAATGATGGGCGGGCTGATCGACGTGGTGGAGGATCCCACCACGAAGCCACGACGTTATTTCGAATCGGTGCCCGAGAAGCCGGTATCCACGGCCTCCGTTACGCCGACCTTCCACAAGAACGTCGAGCCGATTCTGCAGGCTCGCTGCCAGACTTGTCATCGCCCCGGCGAAACCGCTCCCATGTCGTTGCTCACTTATAGTGATGCGCGTCCCTGGGCCAAGGCGATTCGCGCCGCCGTGCTGCAGAGGAAGATGCCGCCTTGGTTCGCGGATCCGCACTACGGGAAATTCTCGAACGACCGCCGCATGCCGCAGGCCGAGATCGACACGCTGGTAGCCTGGATCGATGGCGGCGCGCCGGAGGGAGATGCGAAAGACGCGCCCAAGCCGCTGACATTTGCCGACGGCTGGAACATCGGCAAGCCGGACGTGATTATCGAGATGCCCAAGGCGTTCAATGTTCCCGCCACGGGCAGAATCCCCTATCAATACATTGCCGTCGCTTCCGGCTTCACCGAAGACAAGTGGGTGCAGGCCGCCGAGATCCGCCCCGGCAACCGCGCAGTGGTTCACCACGTACAGGCGCACGCCATCAGTCCGGATTCCCCCTCCGCGAAGATTCTGGGGGAATTCATGGATGCCGACGCGATCGATCAGCGTGTGGTCGCCCGAACCGACAAAGCGCTGGCCGGCGGACCCATGCCCAACCAGTTCGATTCCGGACTCGGCGGCGAGTACATCCAGGGCTACACGCCCGGAGCGCAGCCGCTCAATTTGAAGCCCGGCCAGGCCAAGCTCATCAAGGCCGGGTCGGTGATCTTTTTCCAATTACACTACACCAGCAGCGGAAAGGCCGGCAGCGACCGGTCCCGCCTGGGCCTCATCTTCGCCAAGCAGCCGCCTACCGAAAAACTGCACACCATCAACGTGCAGAACTTCGCTTTCGATATCCCGCCCATGGTGGACAACTACCCGATCGCCGCGCGGGCCCGCCTGACGCGCGACATGACCATCGTGAATTTGCGGCCGCATATGCATTTCCGCGGCAAGGATTTTGAATACCGCGCCATCTATCCCACCGGGGAGTCGGAAGTCCTGCTGCGGGTGCCGCGCTGGGATTTCAACTGGCAGATGACGTATTATCTGGAGACGCCCAAGGTTCTGCCGAAGGGAACCATCATTGAAGTGCTGGGTCACTACGACAACTCGCCCAACAATCCCGCCAACCCGGATCCCAAGGCTCGCGTGCTGTACGGCGAGCAGACCTGGAACGAAATGCTGGGCGGCTTGATCGACGTGGCCCTCGATCCGCAGCTCCAGTCACCGCAATTCTTCGAATCCGTTCCGGCGGCTGCGGTGACCAACGCCACCGCGTCCATTCACTAGCGCGGGGCGCTAAGCCGTATCCACCATCGACGCCGTGGTCAACTCGGCGGTCTGCAGCACCGCGTCGGTGGGGTAGAGGTGATCGACGTTCGCCGGCGTCAGCAACTGGTGCTTGACGAACACGGCGGGCGGCACCGATTTCTTGGCCAGAATCTGGACCGCTACTGAGATCAGGCCTTCGCCGTAGCGCTCCGGGAAGAACGCCATGGTCGCCAACATCCGCGTGCGGGGACGGCGCAGCTCGGCGCGGCCCTCTTGCGATCCTCCGAACCCGAGCGCGACACACTTGTCCGCGCGCCCGGCTTCTTCAAAGGCCCGCAACGCCCCGATGGTGCTCGGATCGTCCACTCCGCTGATCACGGTCCGGTCCGGCCCAGCCGCGCGCCGGAGGTGCTTGCGCGTTACCTCCAGGCTGGCGGGAAAGCGAGCCTGCCCGTTCAAGAAAACCACGCGCGCCTCGTCGATGTCCGGTAGAATCTCCCGCAGCCCCGCCACCGCTCCCGTCAGCCGGGAACGAGCGAACGGCCCGGCGCGCGGGTACTCCACCAGCAGAATCTCGTCGATCTTGGCCTGCCAGTTCTGCTTCACCCAGCGTCCGACGTAGCGCCCTCCGATCACGCCGGCCGTGTAGTTGTCAGGCCCGAAATAGTTGGCGCCCGGATGCGGCACGTGCAGCGCGATCAAGGGAATGCCCGCTTCCCGGATGCGCGCGGCGATGATGGGCGCCAGGTGGTCGTCGCCCTGATGCATCAGGATCAGATCCACGCGCTCGCGGATCAGCAGCTCGACGTTGCGCACCACCTGCTTGGAGTTGTAGTGATTGTCCAGCGCGATCAGGTCGATCCGCTCCTCGGCGGCGGCGCGCTTCAGACCCTCGGTGATGGCGCGCGAGTAGGCGTTCTCCAGGTTGAGAGCGCAGTAACCCAGCCGGTGTTTGTTGGGCTTCAGCGGCTTGACCGTGGAGCGGTACTGATGCGATCCCACCCGCTCGATGAACCCGCGCTCCTCCAGCGTGCATAGGATGCGAAACGCCCGGGTCTTGTTCATCTTGGTGCGGGCCACCAGCTCCTGCAGGCGCAACAACTCGCCGTCGAACCGGAACGCATCCAGAATGTCGCAGGCCCGTAAAACTGCTTCGATGTGGTAGCGGTCTTTGGATTGGTTTCCGTTGTTCAAGGCTGGCCCGCTAGCTGACCTTGCGGAGCTTGCTCACGCGGCCCACTTCAACCCACTCCACGACAAAAATGTTGCCCTCATGGTCGAAGCAGGCGCTGTGCGGGCAAACGAATTTGCCTGCAATGAACTTGTCGCGTGGTTGGGTCCGCAGCTTGAGCCAGGTGTTGGATGCATCTTCGCCCAGGTGCACGATCACTTTGTTGTTGCGATCCAGCAGCGACACGCGCGCCGCCAGGTCCGGCATCACGATGTCGCCATTGCGGAACGTGTTGAAGTAGCAAGGCAGGTTCACGCCGCTGACGAAATCCACATGCTTTCCTTCCAGCGTGAACCGCTGCAGACGGCGGTTGGACCGGTCGGCGACAATCAGGATCGGGTCGCCCCGCAGGTCTACCATCAGACCGTGCGGGCAATTGAGCTGCCCCGCCTCTTTTCCCAAGCCGCCGAAGGTGCGGATGTACTCGCCCTTGTGGTTGTACTGATTGATGTAGCTGGAACCGTAGCCGTCGCCCACGTAGAAATCCCCGTTCGGCGCCACCGCCACATTGGTGGGACTGTACTTGATCGGCTTCCCGTCGGGGCCCGGCCGGCCGTAAGGTTCGGCCTCCTTCGGGTATCCCATCGAGAAAACCTCCTCGCCATTGGTGGTCGCCTTCACCACCACGCCGCGCTGCGTGTCGCACAGGTAAAGAAATTCGTGCCCGTTCTCCTTGAGGATGTGCAGCCCGTGCGCGCCGCCCTTGAACTCCTTGCCCCAGGACTTGACGAACTTGCCCTTGTGGTCGAACACCACCATGCTGTCGGACGACTCGCTGGTCGCGTGCACCGTGTGATGAATGTAGATGTGGCCATGCGAGTCCTCGCAGACCCCATGTGTGTTGCCGTAGCGAATGCTGGGCGGTAAAACGCCCCAGTCGTGCGTCACTTCGTACTTGTGATCGCCTTCGCCCAGGATTGGTTTGTGGCTGCCGGACTTGTTGGTGGCATTCAAGATCAGTGGGGCGGCGAGGCCCGTGAGGAACGTGCGTCGGGTTGCATCCATGTTGTATATCCTCAGCCCGCGAGACAGTTCAGGCAAGCTTCCAAATATATAGGATAGCTTGATTCACTGAATGAAACGCCGTGGGGATCTGAAAGGTTTAGAAACGTCCTGGATGGTCAACGGATTGAAAGCCAAGAAGTCCTTTGCTATCGACAGGGAGCAGGCAACCTGGTAGAGTTTCCGAATTTCATTCAGTGAACTATTGGTTCGTCTAATCCGGAGGCTCTTGTCGGCTTCCGAAAGTCGCTGCTAACATCCCAAGAGGTACACCTATGCGCATTTCCGCTTGGCTTTTCGCTGCAGCGCTCGTCGGCGCCGCCTTTGGAGCCAGCCCATCCAACGTCACGTTCGATCGCGACGTGCTGCCGCTGCTCGAGAAAAATTGCCAGACCTGCCATCGTCCTGGCGAGATCGGACCCATGCCGCTGCTCACCTACCAGCAAGTGCGTCCGTGGGCCAAAGCGATTCGAGCCGCGGTCCTGCAGCATAAGATGCCGCCGTGGCACGCCGATCCCAATTTTGGTCATTTCGCCAATGACCGCTCGCTGAGCGAGGCGGATGTCAAGACGCTGGTCGCGTGGATCGACAACGGCACTCCGGAAGGATCACCCAAAAACGCGCCCAAGCCGCTGGTTTTCTCGGACGGCTGGCGCATCGGCGAGCCCGACCTGGTGATCGAGATGCCGCTGGCTTACAATGTTCCCGTCACCGGCATTGTCAATTATCAGTACATCATCGTCCCCAGCGGGTTCACCGAGGACAAGTGGGTGCAAGCCGTGGAGGTTCGTCCCGGAAATCGCGGCGTGGTGCATCATGCGGTTTTGTATTCTCGCGAGCCCGGCGGTGAATACGCGGCAGCCGCGCCCAAGGGCGAATTCTTCGAGCTCGCCAAGTATTACAAAGTCACGTCCAGGCCGAAGGACGAACGGATGTTCTCCGCGGTCAGCGAGCCGGAGCATCTGCAGGTGTACGCGCCGGGCGCCGATCCCATTCAACTGGGACCCGGTCAAGCGCGCCTGATCAAGGCCGGATCCGACATCATCTTCGAGATGCACTACACGCCCAACGGGACCGCCACCACCGACCGCACCAAGGTCGGATTCATCTTCGCCAAGCAGCCCGTGAAGGAGCGCGTCCATACCATCCGCATCAACAACGGCAGCATCCTCTCGATTCCGCCTAACGAGCCGGACTATCGCATGCAGTCCCAGGTCTATCTGACCCAGGACGTGCGCGTCATCGCATTCCAACCGCACATGCACCTGCGCGGGAAGTCGATGGAGTTCAGCGCGGTCTACCCGTCCGGCGAATCGGAAGTGCTGCTGCGGGTGCCCAAGTACGATTTTCACTGGCAGATGAGCTACTATCTCGCGCAGCCGAAACTGCTGCCCAAGGGAACGCTGTTCATTTGCAAGGCCAGCTGGGACAACTCGCCCAACAATCCCAATAACCCGCATCCGGAAAAACGCGTGCGGGGTGGATTCCAGAGCGAGGATGAAATGTTTGCAGGATTCGTGGACCTGGGCATTGCGCCCGGCCTGGCGGATCTCAAGTTCTTTAAGGATGCTCCGCCCGAGGCGGTTCCCCAGATCATTACCAACACCACAGCGGACTCGCTTGCTAAGACCATTTCCGGTGGCCAAAACTAAGCTGCTGCTCCAGTCGGCGCTGCTCACGGTCTGCGTTTCGATCCTTTGCGCCGCGCCTCAAACTTTTGAGATTCGCGCGCTGTCCGCCCGGCCCGACATGGTGAGCGGCGGCGACGTGCTGGTCCGCGTGGCGGCGCCCAGCGACGCTGCCCTCAAGAAGGTACGCCTCGCGCTCAACGGCGCGGACGTCACCAGCGCCTTCCGCCCGGCGCGCGATCAACACGCCGTCGTCGGCCTCGTAACCGGACTGAAGCAGGGACGCAACATTCTGGAATTGACCCGGGACGGATCGCGCAAAGCATCGCTCGAGCTCACCAACTACGCCATCACCGGTCCCATCATTTCTGGCCCGCACCAGACCCCCTTTATCTGCCAGACCGAGGCCTGGGGCCTGGGCGCGGCGCTGGATGCGGACTGCTCGGCGAAGACGCGCGTCGAGTATCTGTACTGGTCCGCGTCCGCGGGAAAGTTCAATCCGTTCGATCCCGCCGGCCCGCGACCGCCGGACCTGCAGCAGACCACCACCACCGAAGGCCACCAGGTGGATTACATCGTGCGCAAGGAAACCGGCACCATCAATCGGGCGGTCTATGAAATCGCGTTTCTGCATCAACCCGGAACCCCGTTGCCCGACCCCTGGACCAGTTCACCCGGCTGGAACGGGCGCCTGGTGTATACCTTCGGCGGCGGTGCTCGGCGGGCTATCGCCAGGCCACCACCACGGGCGGCGTTCTACTCGACGGCGCGCTCTCCAAAGGCTACGCGATGGCGTCGTCCTCGCTGAATGTATTCGGCAACAACTGCAACGACGTGCTTTCGGCCGAATCCTTGATGATGGTCAAGGAATACTTCATCGAACATTTTGGCGTTCCCGTTCACACCATCGGCTGGGGCGGCTCGGGCGGCTCCATGCAACAGCACTTGATCGCGCAGGATTATCCCGGCCTGCTGGACGGAATGCTGCCCACCCTCAGCTATCCCGACATCTTCACAGTGGCCTCCGGCGCGCTGGACTGCTCGCTGCTCGACCACGCTCTCACCAATGCATCCTCCCCCTGGACCAACGAACAGAAAACGGCCGTCTCCGGGTTCTCCGATTGGGGCATGTGCACGCTGCGGCAGCTCGGCAAACTGACGTGGATTCCCTCGGAGTTTTCTCCGGGTTGGGTGAATGCATCCAAGTGCGATCCAGTGGTTCCGAAGGCGCAGGTGTACGACGCAGCGTCCAATCCCGGCGGCGTGCTGTGCACCATCTATGACAACGAGGTCAACGTTCTGGGAAAGGATCCGAAGACGGGCCGCGCCTACCGGCTGCTGGACAACACCGGCGTCGAATACGGGTTGGCCGCCTTCAACGCGGGCCGCATCACCGCCGAGCAGTTCCTGGATTTGAACCAGCACGTCGGCGGATTCGATCAGGACGGTAAGATCGCCGGCGCGCGTATGGCGGCCGACACGTCCGCGCTGCGGCGCGCCTATCAGACCGGGCGTATCAATACCGGCGGAGGCGGGCTGGCGTCGATTCCGATCATCGACATGCGGCCGTACCTCGATGCCGTGCCCGACTTGCACGACCGCTTCCGGTCGTTTTCGACCCGGGCGCGCCTGACCGCCGCCAATGGCGCCGCCTCCAACCAGATCATGTTCACCATGCCGACGGCCGGAATTTTGTATACCGACCTGACCTCTCTGAAATCCCCGCTGACTCTGCATAGCGCCGAAGCCCTGCCGGTGATGGATCGCTGGCTCGACAACATCGCGCACGATCCATCCAACGCCCCGGCCGCTCAAAAGACCGCTCGCAACAAACCCAGCGATCTGGTCGACGTCTGCTGGACGCCTTCGGGCGAGAAAATCCCGGATGGTCCTTCCGGACGCTGCCGCGAACTGTACCCGCTCCATGGCGATCCGCGAATCGCAGCCGGCGCGCCGCTGGCAAACGATATCATCAAGTGCGCGCTCAAGCCGGTGAACGCGAAAGATTACGCTCAGCCGCTGACCGCCGGGCAACTCGCGAAACTCAAGACCATCTTCCCGGAGGGAGTTTGCGACTACAGCCGGCCGGGCGTGGGACAACAGCCCGTCAAAGAGCTGTGGCGCAAGTACTAGAATCCCCAGGCAAAGTTAATGTTTCTCTTGATGAATCCGAATAGCCTGAAAGGCAAGCTTGTCGGATTCCTAGCTTACCCCTCAGGAACCAGTAACGTACTGTAATATAGATAGTTGTTCATGCATTGTGTGGGATCTGTAGTTTTATTGGGCGAACTGTGCAAGGGCGTCACGGAATTACCTTGTCTCGACACGCACCGGACCCCTATATTCGTTTTATGAAAGCTGTCGGTCTATTTGTGCTCGCCTGCTCGTCCGCGGTCTGGGCGGCTACTCCGGTAACGTTTCACAAGGACGTCGAACCGATTCTCGAGAAGCATTGCCAAGGTTGCCACCACACCGGCGACATTGCCCCGATGCCCTTGCAGACCTACGAACAGTCCAGACCCTGGGCCAAAGCCATCCGCTCGGCGGTGGCGCAGAAGAAGATGCCGCCTTGGGATGCCGATCCGGCGTACGGCGCCTTCCGGAACGATCGATCGCTCACCAAAGCCGAGATCGACACGTTGACTTCCTGGGTGGATGCCGGCGCGATCGAAGGCGACCTCAAGGATGCGCCGCCGCCGCGCGAGTTCGTCGAAGGTTGGCACATGGGCAAGCCGGATGTGGTGATCCAGATTCCCCAAGTGTTCCACGTGCCGGCCAAGGGCACCATTCCTTATCAGTACATTTCCGTGCCCACCAACTTCACCGAGGATAAATGGATTCAAGCGGTGGAGCTCCACCCCAGCAATCGGAAAGTGGTTCACCACATCAACGTGTCCGCGACTCCACCCCCCGCCGCCGGCAGCGCCCCTGCCAGGGGGCCGAGCGGCTTTTTCACCTCCGACGCCGAGGCCCGGATGCTCGCCAGGCTCAAGCCCGGACAGGAACCACCGCAATTCCAATCCTCGCGCGAAGGCGACCTGTTGCAAACCTTCGTGCCTGGCGGCGTGCCTCCCGAACTGGAACCCGGTCAGGCCAAGCTGATCAAGGCCGGCTCCACGCTGATGTTCCAGATCCACTACACCACCCTGGGAACGCCGCAAGAAGACCAGACCAGCATCGGCTTTATCTTCGCCAAGGAGCCCCCCAAGGAGCGCATCAAAGCGCTGCTGATTTATAACACGCGTTTCACCCTCCCGGCCGGTTCGTCCAACACGATGGTCGGGGCGCGCGCCGAAGTCCTGCATGACTTCAAGATGGTCTCGATGCTTCCGCACATGCACCTGCGCGGCAAGGATTTTCAATTCCGCGCTATCTATCCTTCCGGGGAAAGCGAAATTCTGCTGCGCGTGCCGAAGTACGATTTCAACTGGCAGATCAATTACTACCTCGCCAAACCCAAGCTGCTTCCCAAGGGCACCATTATCGAGGTCACGGGGCACTTCGACAATTCTCTGAACAACGCCTTCAATCCGGATCCCTCCGTGGACGTGCATTATGGCGAGCAGACCTGGGAAGAGATGCTGAACGGGTTCTTTGACGTGGCCATCGACCCGACCACGGACGCGGCTCCGCTACTCCTGGGGCCCGGCCCCGGCCCGTTCTTGCCAGTGAACGCTACCGCCAGCACCCTGGCGCCGGCAAGCAACGTCGCCACTCGGCGCTAGAATTGAGCAGTCGGCTTAAAATCAACAACGCTCGAAGAGCGGACAGGAGTGGTTTATGAGAAGACGAACTGTGTGGATCGTGTGCGCCGTTTTCACTTGTGCTTCATTGTCGGTCCTGGCGCAACAGGCTTACGACGGCCTCGCCAATGGCCTCAGCAACATCTTTCGCACTTCGGAAGCCAAGACCTTTTCCATCAGTCCCGAAAACTTCACTGGGGAAAAGGGCAAGGGTGGAATGGCCACCGAAGGTGTAGCCTCGGCGGCGGCGCGAGAATTAGGACGCGGATGGAAGGTCAACCCGTTCGTCAACATCGCCGCCGGAACCACCTTCACGCTGGGCGAGATCACCGGGCCGGGTTCCATTCAACATATTTGGATGACGCCTACCGGGAACTGGCGCTTCTCCATCCTCCGCATGTATTGGGACGACGAGACGACGCCGTCAGTGGAAGTACCGGTGGGCGACTTCTTCGCCATGGGTTGGGGAAAATACGCGCCGGTCAATTCGCTGGCCATCTGCGTCAATCCGGGCAGCGCCTTCAATTCCTACTGGCCCATGCCGTTCCGGCGAAAAGCCAAAATCACAATGGAAAACCTGGACGCGCGGCCCATGCGCGTCTACTATCAGATCGACTATACGAAGACGCAGATTCCCGCCGACGCGGCTTACTTCCACGCGCAGTTCCGGCGCGTGAATCCGCTGCCCTACAAAGAGGTCTATACCATCGTCGACAAGATCAAGGGCAAGGGACAGTACGTCGGAACCTACATGGCCTGGGGCGTCAAGAACAACGGCTGGTGGGGCGAGGGCGAGATCAAGTTCTACATGGACGGCGACAAGGAATTCCCCACCATCAACGGCACCGGTACTGAAGACTACTTCTGCGGCTCCTATGATTTCGAAAACCAGGAGAAGAAACAATACGAGCCGTTCACCACGCCCTACTCGGGGTTGATTCAGGTCATCAAGCCCGACGGCCTGTATCAATCGCAGCAGCGCTTCGGCCTGTACCGCTGGCATATTCCCGATCCGGTCCGCTTCGACTCCGACCTGCGTGTCACCATTCACGCCCTGGGCTGGAGACAGGATCGGCGCTATATGCCGCTCACCGACGACATCGCTTCGGTGGCCTACTGGTATCAGGTGGAGCCGCACGCGCCGTTCCCCAAGCTGCCCTCCCGGGACGAATTGGAAGTAGACTAACGCCCATGGGCATCGTCGCCGGCGTCGACTTCGGTACGCTGGCCGTCCGTGTGTCGCTGTTCGATAAAACGCGCGGACGGCTGGCCGCCGCCACGGCCGAGTATCCGCTGCATCGCACTCCGGCCGACCCGGATCACGCCACTCAAAGCCATCAGGATCACCTCGCCGCTCTGGAGCGCGCCATGCGCGACGTCTTGCGCAGCAGCGGCGTCAGCGGCGGCGACGTCATGGCCATCGCGCTCGATACCACCGGTTCGAGCGTCGTAGTGGTGGGAGAAAATCTCGAACCGCTCGGCGATTACTATCTGTGGTGCGACCACCGCGCCTGGCGCGAAGCGGAGCAGATCACTCGCTTGGCCCGCGAATCGGGCCTGGAGGCGATCGACTGGTGCGGCGGCGCCTATTCTTCCGAGTGGGGATTCGCCAAGCTTCTGCACTGGCTGCGAAATAACCCCGCGCAACGCCAGGGCTTCGCTACCGCGCTCGAACATTGCGACATGATCGCGGCCACCCTGTGCGGCATCCGCGACCCGGCTCAGGTTCCGCGCAGCGTGTGCGCGATGGGCCACAAGTGGATGTGGAACGCCAAGTGGGACGGGCTGCCCTCCGAATCGTTTCTCACCAGCGTGGACCCGCTGTTGTCCGGCATTCGCGCTCGGCTGCAAGGACGCTATGCCGCGTCGCGCGCGCTGGCCGGCCGCTTGAGCAAGGAATGGGCGGCGCGTCTCGGTTTGCGCGAAGGCATCCCGGTTCCGGTGGGCGCTCTGGATGCCCATTGGGACGCCATCGGCGCGGGCATCCGGCTGGGCGACGTGGTCAACGTGATCGGAACTTCCACCTGCATCATGGCCATGAGCGAAACCGCGCGCTTGATCCCCGGCGTCTGCGGCGTGGTCCCTGGCTCCATTCATCCCGACTATGCGGGCATCGAAGCGGGGCTCTCGGCCGTCGGCGATGTCTTCGACGCTATCGCGCGGCGAGCATCCACGACGGTCAGTGCGCTCTCTCAAGGACTCGAATCCTATCGCGCCGGACAAACCGGTCTGCTGCGCCTGTGCTGGGACAATGGCGACCGCACCGTGCTGGTGAATCCCGCGCTCGGCGGCGTTACGCTGGGCTGGAATCTCACGCACACCGCGCAGGACGAACTTTTCGCCGCTATCGAAGGCACCGCGCTGCACACCCGCGTGATTCTCGACCGCATGGCCGAATATGGAACGCCCATCCGGCGAGTCATCAACGGCGGCGGCATCCCGCAGCGCAACGACGTGCTGAATCGCGTGTACGCCAACGTGTTGAACAAGCCGGTGCTGGTTCCCTCGGGCGACGTCACCAGCGTCGGATCGGCCGTGTTCGCGTTCCTGGCCGCCGGAGAGTTCCAGAGCGTGGAAGAAGCGCAGGATGCGCTGTGTCCCGCGTATCGCACCGTGCTGCCGGAACCGGCCGAGGCAGCCGTGTATCAAAAGCTATTCGAAGTTTTCCAGCCGCTCTACTTTTCCCTCGGCCGCGCGGATTCGCCCGCGGTCCAAGTGGGCCACGCGCTGCCATCGCTGCGGCGTCTGGCCGAGGAGTCGCGCCACAGCCGGAGCTTCAATTCCGGGCAAGTGCGACAGGCGGCAAACTAGGAGCCATCGGTAATGTCTGAGTCGATCTATCTTGTGGCGAGCGGCGACCTGCGCCTGTCCGCCAACCAGAAATGCTGGCCTGCTCAGGAGCACGTGGAACAGGCAGTCATCGCCGCCGTTCAACGCGAAGGCCGCCAGGTGGTCCGCGCGCATCCCTACAATCCAGCGCTCCAGCACGGATTCATCGACAGCCAGCGCCACGGAATGGAGGCGTTTCGCAACATTCCAGCGGAAGCGCCGCTGTTGGTGGTGGAAGCGGTATGGCAGTACAGCCATCATGTGCTGCATGGACTGTACAGCCATCGCGGCCCCATCCTGACGGTAGCCAACTGGAGCGGAGAATGGCCCGGGCTAGTCGGCATGCTGAACCTCAATGGCTCGCTCACCAAGGCCGGGGTCCGCTACAGCACGCTGTGGAGCGCGGAGTTTACCGACGAGTTCTTTCTTCGCGGGCTGCGCCAGTGGCTGCGCGAAGGCCGGATCACGCACGACACCAGCCACGTCCACCCGCTCGCCGATTTCAAGCTGCCTGACGAATCTACCCGCATCGCGTCCGAGCTCGCCTCCGAGCTCAAGCGCGAGAAAGCCATCCTGGGCGTGTTCGACGAAGGCTGCATGGGGATGTACAACGCCATCATCCCCGACGAACTGCTGCACCCGGTTGGCGTGTTCAAGGAACGGCTGAGTCAATCGACGCTGTACGCGGCCATGCTCCAGGTTGGTGACGACGAAGCCCAGGGCGTGCGGCGCTGGCTGGATGCCAAGGGCATGCGGTTCCACACCGGCCGGAATCCGGAAACCGATCTTACCGACGAGCAGATCCTGGCGCAATGCAAGATGTACATCGCGGCGGTGCGCCTGGCCGACGAGTTCGGCTGCGATGCCATCGGCATCCAGTATCAGCAGGGTTTGAAGGATCTCACGCCGGCTTCGGACCTGGCCGAGGGGCTTTTGAACAACGTCGATCGCCCGCCGGTTCGAGCCGCCGGCAACGGCCGAGTCCTGTTCGAGGGCGCCGCATTGCCGCACTTCAACGAAGTGGACGAGTGCGCCGGCCTGGACGCGCTGGTCACTAACCGCGTCTGGCGGCGCCTGGGCTTCGATCCGGAAACCACGCTGCACGACGTCCGCTACGGCGAAGACTACCAGGGCCAGTTCGTCTGGGTTTTCGAGATTTCGGGCGCCGTGCCGCCGCAGCATTTCGCCGGCGGCTATCGCGGCGCGGTCAGCGAGCGCCAGCCTTCCATGTACTTCCGCTTGGGCGGCGGCACCATCAAGGGCAACAGCAAGCCCGGCGAGATCGTGTGGAGCCGCGTGTTCGTCGACAACGGTGCGCTCAAGGCCGATCTGGGCCGCGCCGGCGTAGTCGACCTGCCCGCTCAGGAAACCGAGCGGCGCTGGCAGATGACCACCCCGCAGTGGCCCATCATGAGCGCCGTCACCTATGGAGTCTCGCGCGATCAGTTCATGGCCCGGCACAAAGCCAACCACATCCAGGTAGCCTATGCGCCGGACTCGGACGCCGCCAATCGCGCGCTGTTCGCGAAAGCCGCGGCTTTCCGCGACCTGGGACTCGAAGTCAGCATCTGCGGCAAGCTCTCCCGCTGAAGCCGGGAAGTCCGAAAGCGGCGCTGAAGGGACTGAGCGAAGTAAGCCTAGACTTCTGCTCGAAGCGCCGCCAGCACGGCGGAGTCCGCGGCCGCGCTGGAGTTGGGCGTGGTGAGCAGCTTGTCGCCGATAAAGATGGAATTGGCGCCGGCGAAGAATGCGAGCAGTTGCGCCTCCCTGGATAAACTGAGGCGGCCGGCCGCCAGCCGCACCCTCGATTTCGGCATGAGAATGCGCGCCACCGCGATGGTGCGAACCAGGTCGACCGAATCCACCTTCGGTGCGTTTTCGAGCGGCGTGCCTTTGATCGGCACTAAGAGGTTAATGGGAACCGACTCCGGCTGCGGATCGAGCGATGCCAGCTCGTCCAGCAACTGGCAGCGATCTTCCGCCGTTTCCCCCATCCCGAGGATGCCGCCGCAGCACAACGTCAGACCGGCCTGGCGCGCAAAGCGGAGGGTTTCGAGGCGATCGTCATAGGTTCGCGTTGTGATGATCCGCGGATAAAACTTCCGGCTGGTGTCGAGATTGTGATTGTAGGCGTCCAGGCCCGCCTCCTTCAAGCGCTCGGCTTGCGCCAGCGTCAGCATACCGAGTGTGACGCACGCTTCGAGCCCGAGCGCCTTCACTTCGCGAACCATTTCCAGGACGCGCTCGAACTGTTCTCCTTCGGGGGCCTGTCGCCACGCCGCTCCCATACAGAATCTCTGCGCGCCGCGTTCGGCGGCGGCCCGGGCGGCGGCGCGGACCTGTTCCACCGACACCAGCGGATCGCGCTTCAGTCCGGGTTCGTAGTGCGCCGACTGGCCGCAATAGGCGCAGTCCTCCGGGCACCCTCCGGTCTTGATGGAGAGCAGCACGCAGCGCTGGATGTCGTCGGTCGCGTGATGCAGCCGATGGACGGAATGCGCCTGATACAGAAGATCGAAGAAAGGCAGGTTGTAGAGATCGGATGACGGCACAAGATCTGATGGTATCAACTGCGGCCTCCGGTGTAGAACCGAACGGCCGGCGTCACCACCAACGAGAGAATCATCGAAGCCAGAATTCCGCCGATCACCGCGATCGCCAGAGGTTGCAGCATTTGAGAACCGGCGCCGATGGCGAGCGCCAGAGGAAGCATGCCGGCCACGGTGGCGAGCGCGGTCATCATGATGGGGCGCAAGCGGCGCTCGCCCGCGCGGATCATGCTCTCTTCGGCGGGAATGCCCGCGGCCCGGAATTTCTGGTCCGCGTCCAGCAGCAGGATGCCGTTCTTGGCCACGATGCCGATCACCATGATCAGCCCCATGAAGGACGACAGGTTGAACGTGGTTCCGGTGATCAGCAGCGCCAGAAAAACGCCCGAGGTGGACAGCAGCGCCGACGATAACACCGCGATCGGCGCGGCGAAGCTGCCGAATTCGAACAACAGAACCACGAAGACCAGCACGACGGCCAGCGCCAGAACAAACGCCAGGTCGCGGAAAGATTTCTGCTGTTCTTCATACTGGCCGCCGTACTGGACCCGGATGCTGGGCGGCAGGTTCATATCCGCGACAGCCTTTTGGACCTTGGCCATTCCGTCGCCGAGGTTGACACCCTCGAACCGCGCGGTCACGTTGACGCTGCGCTGCAGGTTCTCGCGGCGGATTTCGGTCTGGCCGGGGATCTCCATCAACGTGGCCAGCGAGCCGATGGTGGCGGTCTTCCCGGTTCCGCTGACCAGCAGGGTGTTGCGGATGGCGTCGAGCGATGTGCGCGTGGAAGGCGGGAAGCGCACGCGAATGGTGTAGGAACGATCGTTGAGAACCACTGGCGCCGACGCCGGCTCGCCCTGCAGCATCGCGCTCGCGTCCAGCTCCACTTCCTGCGGCGTGAATCCGGATCGCGCCGTCACGGCCGGGTCCACATTGAACATCATGGCGGTGCCGCTGATGGTGTTCTCAATGCCGTTGAGGACATCCACCACGCCGGGAATCTTCTTGATGCCGTCGCCGACGCGCGGAGCCCACTGCTTCAACACATCGGGGTCCTGGGCGAACAGTTTGATGACTACCGGCTCGGGCGCGCTGGTGAGATCGCCGATCATGTCCTGCAGGAGCTGCGGGAATTCCACGTCCAGAACGGGTTCAGCCTCGCGGACCTTGGCGCGCACATCGGCGATCACCTCGTCGCCGGAACGCTTGCGGTCGCGTTTCAGCTTGACGGTGAAATCGCCCCGGTTGGCTTCCGTAACGGCGGCCAGGCCAAGTTGCAGCCCGGTGCGGCGCGTGGTGGTCTCTACTTCCGGAGTATCGCGCAGGATCTGCTCCACATGACTCAGGACGCGGTTAGCTTCTCTGAGCGACGAACCGGCTGGCATGAGGTAGTCGAGGATGAAGCCGCCCTCGTCCATGGCCGGCAAGAGATCGGAACCGGTGCGCGTGTAACAGAGGTACGAGGCGCCGACTAGCAGGATGGTGAAGAGCCCCAGCACCAGCGGATTCTCCAGCGTGAAGCGTAGCGCGTGTTCGTAGGCGCGCATCAGCCAGCCAGGTACTGTTTCGTGCCGCCTCGGCTCCGTCCCGCTGCGCCGGTGGCGGAGGAAATAGTGGCTGAGCGTCGGAGTCCACGTGAGGGCCAGCGCGAGTGAGGTGAGCAAGGCCATCCCCACCGTGACGGCCAGCGCGCGAAAGAAGACGCCCGTGACGCCGGTGATGGAGATGAGCGGCAGGAAAACGACGATCGGCGTTATGGTGGACCCCACCAGCGGCACGCGGATTTCGCGGATCGCGCTGCGGATGGCCTGCGCCCGCGATTGGCCCGAATCGCGATGCATGACGATGTTCTCCACCACCACGATGGCGTCATCGATCACCAGACCGACGGCCGCGGCCAGCCCGCCCAGCGTCATGAGATTGAAGGTTTCATTCATGAGCCGCAGCGCTGCGAACGTCACCGCGATGGTGGCGGGAATCACCAGGCCGGCCACCAGCGACGTGCCCCAATCGCGCAAGAACAACACCATGATGAACGAAGCCAGGATCAAGCCGAGTAGAATGGCGTCGCGAACGCTCCTGACCGAGTCGGTCACGATCTCCGACTGATCGTAGAACGGGTGAAGCTCGACGCCCGGAGGCAGATCCTTCTTGATGCGCTCGATTTCCGCATGCACCGCGTTGGCCACCTCGATGGTGTTGCTGTCGGGCTGCCGGTAAACACTGAGCAACACCGAGGGCTTTCCGTTGGCCGTGACCACGGTGTAGACGGGCATCACCGAATTGTTCACGGCGGCCACGTCGGCGATTCGCAGAGGCGCACCGGCCGGCGTGGTCTTGATGATGATGTTCCCGATATCGCCGGTGGTTCGCGCCTGGCCGCTCATCAGGCTGAGCACCAGTTGGTGGTTGGTTTCGATCAGTCCCGGCGAATCGATCATGTTGCTGCGATTGATGGCGTCGAGAATATTGGGAATGGTGACGCCCGCCTGGATCAGCTTGGCAGGCTCAGGCTCGACTTCGAATTCGGGGACCTGCCCGCCCTGTACGACGATCGAAGAAACGCCGGCCTGCCGATTCATGCGCGGCTTCAGCTCGTAGTTCGCCAGCTCCCAGAGATTGGTCTGCGGGATCTTGCCGGAAGTCAGGCTGTAGCCCATGATGGGGAACGCCGAGAAGGTCAGGCGATTGGCAGTGACCTTCGCGATGGGCGGCAACGTCGGCTGGACTCGCGCCAGCGCGGCGTTCACCAGCTCCAGCGTTCTGAACATGTCCACGTCCCAGGAAAAGAACAAGTCGATCTCCGCCGTGCCGCGGCTGGTAACCGACCACAGGTGATCCAGACCCTGCACGGTGTTGATAGCTTCCTCGAGAGGCTTGGTCACCTGAACCATCATCTGGTCGATCGGAAAAACGCCGGCGTCCGCCCCGATGACGATGCGCGGGAAGTCCGTGTTCGGAAAAACCGCGACCGGAATCGCGAGAGCCAGGTAGATTCCGACCGCCACCAGCGTCAGAATGACGAAAACGATCGGTTTGCCGTGGCGGGCCGTCCAGTGCGGTGTGTCATCAGCTTCCGGCGGAGCTGGAGGTGTTGGAAGGTCGCTCATTTTTCCTTGCCCGCGGGCGCGCCCTTCTCGTCACTCTTGTCCTCGTCCGGGCTCTCTTTGGCGGCGGCCGGGATCACTTTCACTTTGGCTTTGTCGTCCACGCCCAGGCCGCCCACCACCACCACTTGCTCACCGGGAGCGACGCCGCTCGCGATCTGCACCTGATCGCCCTCGCGCACTCCCAGCTTGACCGCCTTCTTGTGAGCGATCGAGTCGGGCGTGACGGTCAGGACCGCGGTGCCTCCTTCGTCGCCGGGCAGAATGGCTGCGGCCGGCACCACGGTTGCGTCCTTCAACTCCTCCGTGACAATGGCCGCGTGCACGCTGGTTCCCGGCTTCAAGCGTTCGCCCGGGTTGTTGATCTCGACCCACACTTGAACCGTGGTGGTGTTGGCGTCGGTGGCGGGGCTCACTACCGTCACCTTGCCGTTCAGCTCTTCCCCTTTGTCGGCCTGCGTGACGAGCGCCGATTGCCCGACTTTCACCAGTGTCGCCTCGGCCTGCGGAACATTCAGGCGCGCCACCACGCGCGAAAGATCCATCACGGTCAGCAGCGGCGCACCCGGGCTGGCCATCTCGCCCGCATACAGCGGCCGGTCCGCGATCACTCCGCTGATCGGGCTGACGATTCGCGAATAGGCGACCTGAGCCTCCTGGGATTGATAGTGCGCCTTGGCGGCCTCCACCTGCGCGGCGGCGCCCTTGAGCTGTTCCTCTTTCGAGACGGACTGCAGCGTTCTCAAGTGCTCGGCGGCGGCCTGAAACTGGTTGGCGGCCTGCGCGTATGCGAGCTGGGATTCGTCAACCTGGCGGCCCGGCAGCGCCCCTTCCTTGAACAACTGCTGGCGGCTGTCCAATACTTTCCTGGCGGCGTCGCGAGCTTCACGGGCGGCATCCAAATCGGTTTGCGCCTTCACCACAGCGTCGGGAACGGCTGCGCCCTGGATCGAGCGGAGATTGGATTCGGCTTGATCCACCGCGCCTTTGCTCTCGGCGACCGCCGCCACCAGGTCGCGGTTCTCCAACACCGCCAGAAGCTGGCCCTGTTTGACGTGGTCGCCGCGGTTCACGTAAAACCTCTGCACCGGCGCCGCGATTTTGGGCATCACACTGGCCTGGTCCTCGGGGAACAGAACTCCATCTCCGCCGACGATGTGGCGGATGGTGGCCTGTGTCACCGCGGCAACCTGGACCGGCGCGGGCGCCGCAGTCTCCACTTCTTCTTTCGGCTTGGTGCAGGCCGCGACAAAGAGCAGGGGAACCACCAGCAGGCAGATCTTTCCGCGCAGCACTTAGAAGGCTCCCGTGAGCGTCTGGAGATTGGCGAGCGCCAGGCGATAGCGGACCATTCCGTCATCATACGCGTTGCGCGCCTGCGTCAAGGTGGTTTGAGCATCCACCAGCTCCAGTACGGTAGCCTCTCCGGCCTGATAACGCAAGGTGTTCAGGCGCAAGCTTTCGGAAGCGAGATCGGCCGCGGCGCGAAGCGAGTCAACCTGCTCGCGAGCCGCCTGCGCTTCAGCGTAGGACGAGCGAAGATTCTTCACCAACGCTCGTTGTGCCGCGGTCAATTCAACGCTGGCTTGCTGCTGTTTGATCTGCGCCTGCCGGACCTTGCTGCGGCGCGTACCCCAGTCCCACAGCGGCAGGTTCAGACTGGCGGTGACAAAGTAGCCGAGGTTGGGCAGGGGACCAAGCTCCTTGTCGGCGGCGACGGTGCTGTGCAGCGCGAAGGCGTTGGCTTCGATGCCGTAGTCGAAATCCACGGCGATGGTGGGTAGGAAACTCTGGCGAGCGATCGAAACATCCAGCTTGGAGCCGCGCAGCGTTTCCATCGCCACGCGCAGGCTGGGATTCTCCCGCTCCGCCATGGTCTGAACATCGGCCAGCGGAGGAAGGGCGGGTGCCAGATTCAAATCGTCCACGACCGCGAAGTTCTCGTTGAAGTCGGGGAACAGCAGCACCGCCAGATCCAGCCGGGTGCTCTCCATCGCCAGCTTCGATTCCCGGAAGGCCTGCTGCTGCGCATTGAACTGCAACTGAAACTTGACGACGTCGCTATGCGCCACCTCGCGCCCGCGTTCCAGGCTCTGGCTGATATCCAGGGAACGCTGAGCCTGATCGAGAGCCTGCTGGGCGGTGGCGTACTTGCGCTCGGCCACGATCAGCGCGTAGTAGGCGCGCGTAACGGTAGCCGCCAATCCTCGCCGCGTGATTTCCGCCTTGGCTCGAGCCACAGCCTCGGCGGCGGCGGCGCGCTCGATACCAGTCCTGGTGAACGTGGCCGCCGTCAGATCCTGGTGGAGCACGGCCCAATCGCGGTAGACGTGCACGCCATCGTTGGTGATGAACCTTCCAGAGGGATTCTGTCCATTGCCTTGTGTGCCGAGATAGTCTGACCTTGCGCCCAGCGTCGGAAGGAGCGCCGCCTTCGCCTGCATGCGATCCTCCCCGGCGACGGAGGCATCGGCCACCGCAGCCAGAAATTGCGGATCGTTCTTCTGCGCCCGCTCCAGCGCATCCTTCAGCGTGAGGGTCAACGGCCCCGATTGGGCGGCGCCCGCGGGCTGCGGCTGTGCGAAACCGGGCGCCAGCAACGCCGGGAAAACCAATATCGTTCCGAGCAAAAGCGACTTGCGATCCATGGACATCATCTTGTCAGTAGACCCTACCAGTTCAACCTTAAAGTTGGCTTAAATTGCTCGACGTTTTGTGCGGCGGAGCGCGTTAGAGATGGTGGAAAGGCGCCTGGGCCTCTTCGCGCGAGGTCTGGCGTTCCAGGGACCGGCTCACCAGGTCCTTCGATCCCAGCCCCACGGCCAGCGCCAGCGCCAGCACGATGCCCCCAAACAGGATGCCGAAAGCCAGCTCGACGATCCCGCCGCCAATGCCCAGATGCTCCAGCGCCATCGCGGCGGTCAGCACCAGGACCAGCCACTTGACCCCCACGCTCAACAGGCGCGCGTATTGCACGTTCATGTTTACCGCGCCGATCAGGACGCCGCGAGCCAGGAAGCGCGCCACTACCGTGCCGATCACCAGCAACAGGATGGCGGCCAGCAGGTTCGGCAGATAGGCGAAGAGCCGCATCACCAATCGCGAGGTCAGCGTGGCGTCGAAGGCGGCGATGCCGATCAGGAATCCCACCAGAATGATGACCCAGGAGACGAATCGCACCACCAGCACGGTGGGGCTCTTGGAGGGCGAGAGTTCGGTTAGACCGGCCAAGCCCCAGTTCGCTGCCTTGCCGTCGAAATCGATGCCGCGCAGCGAACGCCGCAGCACGAATCCCAGGATTCCGGCCACCAGAATTGAAATCAGCAGCGCCACGGCCAGCGCGACAAATCCGGGCAACAGATTCGCGGCCCCGCTGACGATGCGGTCCGCGGATTCGTTCAGAGCCTGCTCGATTTGGTTCCACATAGTTCACTCCTTTCGCCGACCGTTACGGATTGAAACGGTCCGGCCATCTCCAGCGCGACACCAAGTAAGGCTTCTGCGCTTCAAACGCCAAGCACAGCCGTTCCAGACGAGCCTCCACCTGGCGCGGTCCCGCGTCTTGCACTTCCAGCGCGAAGGAAGCCACCCAAGCCAGATACGCCGGCGTCATGGCCCGGAGCAGATGGTCGCGATTCATCACCCGCTGCCGGTACCCGAGCGCGAAATCGTACACCAGGCGCACCCATACGTCGTCCGGCAAGCGGAACTGGTCCGGCGGGATTTTCGCCAGCTTCCTAAGCTCCATCAAAGTGGCGGGCGACAGAACCGCCGCCCAGATCTCCATCAAATCGCGGCAGCCCAGATGAAACGCATCGATCATTTTTCGAACATCGACCGCCGGGCTCTCTTCGGGCGCCGCTTCGAGCTGGCCGAACGTGCGAACTGCCTGCGAGCCGCGCGATCGCTGCCAGAACATCACGTTGCGGTCCAGGTCTTGAAACAGAGACCCGAGCACGCTGGCGAGGACGGCACTCAAGTCCGCGGTGTCCTTGGGCGGCGGAGCGAGACCGAGACTTACCTGGCACACCTGAAGTCCCGCGCAAACCGCGTTGACCGTCATCCAGGACAGCGGGACCGGCCGAGAGGACGCTGGTTGGAGACACCAGCCCACCAGCCGGGCGGAGCAGGCCAGGTCTTGCGCCATCGGATAGTGGACGCGTTTGCCGTACAGAGCGCGCGTCAGCGGATAGACCGCGGCGCTGTTGATGAGGCCGTCGAATTTGCGCCGGGCGTAATACGGCACCGCCAGATCGAAGCCCTGGTTCAGAACCGGTTCCAGCAGAGCGCGCAGAGCGGCCGGCGTGGAGGAATCTATGTCAGAGTTCAGCACGGCGCAAGACCGCGTTCCGAGCTTCTGGCCGATCAGGAACACCGAGCGAAGATCGTCCGGCTGGACCCGGCCGTCGCGCCGTTCCACGGGAACAAAAGGATAAGGGAGAAGCTGGACTCGAGCGTCCGGCGCGGACTCATCGCCGTTGCGGTTGACTCCCGGGATCGCCGCCGGCGGATAGACCAAGACTGTCTTGGGAAAAGCCGAGCGCAACCCGGACGCCACCGTTTCCAGAGACTCGCCGCTGGCACAAGCCGGCAGGCCGATGAGCAGGTCCGCGGCGCCGATGCTCTCGACGCGCTCCCGGGCTTCCGCCGCGATGCTGTCCAGTTCGGCCATTAAGACAGTAACTCTAGAATCCCCGAGACCGGAATCTTCACCCACAGCGGACGGTGCTCGAGTTCATAGCGCAGCTCGTCCAGAGCCTTGTCGAGCATGTACGCCTGCAGCAGCGCCCGGAGTCCTTGTGGAGTGGCAGGCAAGAAAGCCGCGCCGGCAGCCGCCGACCGGTACGCCCGCAGAAATTCCGCCATGGCGGACTTTTCCCACAACCGGGCCCAGGGCGTGAGCCGCTCGAAATCGTCCGGATGCCTGGCCAGGTAGCCGGCCAGCCCGGCCTGCGCCGCGTAACTGAAGGAGCGCAGCATGCCGGCCACGTCTTTGAGAGGCGACTGCTTCGAGCGACGCTCGGCCAGCGAACGCGCCGCTTCGCCTTCAAAATCGAGAATGACGTAGTCCTGCTTGACGCGCAGAACCTGCTCGAGACGATAGTCGCCATGGATGCGCGTGCACAGCCCGCTGACTTCCATATCTGCGATGGCGCGGAAGGCGTGCAGCAGTTCCCGCCGGCGGCTGAGCAGAAGCCCGCCCTGCTCCACCAGTTCATCCGGCAGGCGCGAGAGATTTTCCTTCAGCCGGTCCAGCACGCGCATGGCGTGCGCGCGGAAGTCCGCCGCCAGCACCCGTAGGTCCTCTTTCGAAAGCGGCTCCGGAGCGAAGGCCGGATCGCCGGTCGCCGCCGCCAGAGCCAGGTGCATTTCCGCGGTCCGTCGGCCCAGGATCGCGGCTGAATCCAAGCAGATCCCCAGATGCTCGCGGGCCAGCGCGCTGGGTTCGGATTCCGACAGCTCGAAGCAGGATCCGTCGGGTATTGTGACGTCGCCTTCCAACGTCAGCCGGGCGTGCTCCTCGTAGTAACGCGCCAATTCCTCCTGGTTCCATTTCCAGCCGTCGCCTTCGTTGGCAACCAGTCCCTGCAGCATGGCCAGCGTGGTGGTTTCGGCGCCCGGCCGGACATATTCGATCAGCCCGGCGAAAGGCGGAATCCGGTTGAAGCCGGTTTTCTCGGTGAGGTATCGGTCGATCTCGCAGTCGGGGTTGGCGCCTTGTTCCAGCCGGCGGAACAATTTCAGGATCAGACGGTCGCCATAGAGAATGGACGAGTTATTTTGCTCGGCGGGATTGCGAGCCGGAGTGAGCGCCTCCTCGGCGGGACCGCGGAGTTCGGCAAACATCGGCGCTGGGCCGCCGCGGATCACACCATGCGCGGTGCGAATCTCGCGTCCTTCGCCAAGCGCGGCGAGCAAAGCTGAGCAGGTTTCGTCGCTCAGAACGGCGTCATGCAGCACGCCATCGCCCTCGGTGGAGACTGCCGCGCAGACAATCGCCGAAGGCGTGCTGGTTCGAATGGCGCCCGCGGCGGTACCGAAGCTCGCCGTGAGACAGAGCTGGTACAGATCCGATCCCTCGTCCTCGTACGTCACTTCCAGCAGCGCCAAGGCGGAGCGGGTTCCCGGGAGTTCAGCCCAATCCAGCAGCGAGGCTGCCTTGAAGCGTCGCGATTTTCCAGCAAACCAGCGCTGCTTCTGAAGATAGTCCGGCAGAGCGCGCTCCAGCACGCTCCACTGCGCGCCTTCGAAAACGGAGCTCCATCCTCCGGCGACATACACCGTCGCGAATGTCCAGGAGGTCTCGTCGCTTTGGATCTCGGCCTGCTCCAGCGTCGGCTGCAGCTCGAACCACAGGAACCCGTACGGTCCCAGCGTCAGCGGATAGGGCTGTTTCGAGATCACCGGGAAGTCGACGTAGCCCAGCATCTCCACCGGCTTCATGCCCTCGAACTGCTGCAGGTTCAGCTCCACCGGCTGCGCGAACCGCGAGAGGTTGGCGACGCACAGCACCTGTTCCACCTCGCTCCGCCGCACGTAAGCCAGAATCTTGCGATTGGCCGGATGCAGGAACTCGATGGACCCTCGCCCGAACACGCGGAACAGCTTGCGCAGCGCGATGATGTTGCGCATCCAGCTCAGCAACGAAGACGGATCGCTTTCCTCGGCCTCCACGTTCAGCGCATCGTAGCCGTACACCGGATCCATGATGACCTGGCTGTAGAGCCGGGCCGGCGTGGCGCGCGAAAATCCGCCGTTGCGGTCGGCGCTCCATTGCATGGGCGTGCGTACACCGTTGCGGTCGCCCAGGTAGATGTTGTCGCCCATGCCGATCTCGTCGCCGTAATAAATGATGGGCGTTCCAGGAAAGGAGAACAGCAGGCTGTTCAGCAGCTCGATGCGACGGCGATTGTTGTCCATGAGCGGCGCCAGCCGTCTGCGGATTCCGACGTTGACGCGCATGCGAGGGTCGGCGCTATAGGCCAGATACATGTAGTCGCGTTCCTCGTCGTTGACCATCTCGAGCGTCAACTCGTCGTGGTTGCGAAGGAACAGGCCCCATTGGCAATTCTCCGGGATCTGGGGCGTCTGGCCCATGATGTCGACGATAGGCAGGCGGTCTTCCAGGCGCAGCGCCATGAACATGCGCGGCATGAGGGGAAAGTGAAACGCCATGTGGCACTCGTCGCCTTGGGCGAAGTACGCGCGCACGTCGGTGGGCCACTGGTTCGCTTCGGCCAGGATCATGCGGTCCTCATAATCGTGATCCATGGCGCCGCGGATTTGTTTCAAAACCGCATGCGTTTCCGGCAGATTTTCGCAATTGGTCCCTTCCCGCTCCACCAGGTAGGGGATGGCGTCCAAACGCAGGCCGTCGACGCCCAAGTCCAGCCAGTAGCGCATGATCTTCAGCACCTCTTCCAGCACTACCGGGTTGTCGTAGTTCAGATCGGGCTGGTGCGAGAAGAAGCGGTGCCAGTAGTAAGCCTGGGCCACCGGATCCCAGGTCCAGTTGGATTTTTCCGTGTCGGTGAAAATGATGCGGGCGCCGCTGTACTTCTGATCGCTGTCGCTCCAGACGTAGAAATCGCGCTCGGGCGAACCGGCGGGCGCGCGGCGGGCGGCCTGAAACCAGGGGTGCTGGTCGGAGGTGTGATTCACCACCAGCTCCACCATCACTTGCATCCCGCGCTCATGCGCCGCCGCGAGGAAGGCTTGAAAATCCTCCATGGTGCCGTAGGAGGGATGGATGCTCAGATAGTCGCTGATATCGTAGCCGTCGTCGCGCAGCGGCGAAGGAAAGAACGGCAACAGCCACAGGCAGGTAACGCCGAGTTCCTGCAGGTAGTCGAGCTTCTGGATCAGCCCGGGGAAGTCGCCGATGCCGTCGTTGTTGCTGTCGAAGAACGCCTTGACGTGCAGCTCGTAAATGACGGCGTCTTTGTACCAGAGGGGATCGCGCGCGGTGCCGGGTCGTTTCAAGCTGAAAGGACCTCCTGCGAGGGATGCTCCTGCGTCCTCTTTCAGGATACGGCGAAACGGCGCGCTCCAGATTGCTTCGATGCCTAGTGCAGGCGTCCGGCGAAGGTCGGGAACAGCCGGCAGAGCATCAACTCGCGCTCGTAGATAATTTCGGGCGGCAGGTGATCGTGCAAGTCCAGGAACAGCTCTTCATGATCGAGGACTTCCCGGCGCCAACTGCTGCGATCGAGTTTCTGAAGCTGCTCGAAACTCTCGCGCCGGAAATCGAGGCCTTTCCATTCGATATCCTCGTAGCGGGGCATCCAGCCGATGGGCGTCTCCTGTCCGAGCGCGCGGCCGTGCGCGCGATCGACAATCCACTTCAATACGCGCATGTTGTCGCCGTAGCCGGGCCACAGGAACTTTCCGTCGGCATCCTTGCGAAACCAGTTCACGTGGAAAATGCGCGGCGTTTCGCTGAGCGAATGCTGCATGCGGATCCAGTGCCTGAAATAGTCGCCCATGTGATAACCGCAGAACGGGAGCATGGCCATGGGATCGCGGCGGACTTTGCCGACCGTACCGGCGGCCGCGGCGGTCATCTCCGAACCCATGGTCGCGCCGACATAAACTCCCGCGCTCCAGTTGAAGGCCTGGTAGACCAGCGGCAGCGTGGAGGCGCGGCGGCCGCCGAAGATGAACGCGCTGATCGGCACGCCTTCCGGATCCTCCCAGGCCGGATCGATGGTCGGGCATTGCGCCGCCGGAGCGGTGAAGCGGGCGTTGGGATGCGCGGCTTTCGCTCCGCTTTCCTTGGCGATCTGAGGCGTCCACTTGTTGCCTTGCCAATCCAGACACTCGGCGGGCGGCTTGTCGGTCATGCCCTCCCACCACACGCCGCCGTCCGGCGTGAGCGCGACGTTGGTGAAGATGCTGTTCTTGGCCAGCGTGGCCATCGCGTTGGGATTGGTTTTGACGGAGGTGCCGGGAGCGACGCCGAAGAAACCAGCTTCGGGGTTGATGGCGCGCAGGCGGCCCTGGGCGTCCGGCTTGATCCAGGCGATGTCGTCGCCCACCGTCCACACCTTCCAGCCTTCGAATCCGCGCGGCGGAATCAGCATGGCCAGGTTGGTCTTGCCGCAAGCGCTGGGGAACGCCGCCGCCACGTAGGTCTTCTCACCCTGCGGGTTCTCGATTCCGACGATGAGCATGTGCTCGGCCATCCAACCCTGATCGCGCGCCATGTTGGATGCGATGCGCAGAGCGAAGCACTTCTTGCCGAGCAGCGCGTTGCCGCCGTAGCCCGAGCCATACGACCAGATCTCGCGCGTCTCGGGGAAATGGACGATGTATTTCTCCTTGTTGCAGGGCCACGGCACGTCTTTCTGCCCGCGCGCGAGCGGCACGCCGACCGAGTGCATGCAGGGCACGACGCGCTTCTCGTCTTTATCGATCTCGCGGAAAACCGGCATGCCGATGCGCGCCATGATCCGCATGTTCACCACCACGTACGGCGAATCGGTGAGCTGCACGCCGATCTGCGACATCGGCGAGTCGATGGCTCCCATGCTGAACGGCAGCACGTACATGGTCCGCCCGCGCATGCAGCCGGCGAACAGCTCCTTCAGCTTGCGCCGCATCTTGTACGGATCTTCCCAGTTGTTGGTGGGGCCGGCGTCGTCCTTCGCGAGCGAGCAGATGAAGGTGCGGTCTTCGACGCGGGCCACATCGCCGGAGTCGGAGCGCGCGTAGTAGCAACCCGGCCAGTGTTTCTGGTTCAGCTTGACGAGGGTCCCGCTGGCTACCATCTGCGAGCACAGCATCTCGTTTTCTTTCTGTGAGCCGTCCACCCAGTGGATCGCCGCGGGCTTGGTGAGTTGGGCCATCTTTTCGACCCAGCGGCAGAGGTGTTTGTTCTTGCTTAAGGGGGAGGAGGAATTTCGTGTGCTCATAAGAAGGCGAAACTTCCTTCATAGCACATGTCGGAGGCGCAGCGTGGGCGCTACGCCCGCATCTTTCGGAAACAGGCTCTCAATTCCTGGACGAACAGGTTGGGTTGCTCGAAGGCGGCGAAGTGGCCGCCGCGATCCAGCCGGTTCCAATACACCAGGTTCTGGTAGCGCTTCTCGGCCCAGCGCCGGGAAGAGCGGAAGATTTCTTTCGGGAAGACGCTGCAGCCCACCGGTATGCGCACCGGATCGGAACTGGTTTTTCCGAAGCTCTCCCAGTACAGGCGAGCCGAGGAGGCTCCGGCGTTGGGAATCCAGTACAGCATGACGTCGTCGAGCATCTCGTCGCGCGTGAGCGCGTTCTCGGGGTTTCCCTTGCAGTCGGTCCAGGCCCAGAACTTCTCCATTACCCAGGCGGCCTGACCCGCCGGCGAATCCGCCAGTCCATAGCCGAGCGTCTGGGGGCGCGTGCTCTGCTGCTTCGAGTAGCCCGAGTCCCAATCCTGATAGTGCTTCAATCCGGCCAGCCCGTCTTTCTCTTCTTCCGTGAGGCTGGACATGGTGTCGGGATCGGGCCGGACGGTGGGCATGTTCAAGTGAATGCCGTGACAGTGTTCAGTGTCCTGAAGCGCGATGGCGGTGGTGACGCTGGCGCCCCAGTCGCCGCCTTGCGCGAAGTACCAGTTGTAGCCCAGGCGCAGCATCAGCGCGCTCCAGGCCCGCGCGATCTTCTCCACGGTCCATCCGTTCTTCGCTGGTTTGTCCGAGAATCCATAGCCGGGCAGCGCCGGGCAGACCACGTGGAAGGCGTCACGCGGCTCGCCGCCATGCTTGGTCGGATCGGTCAACATGGGGATGACCTTTTGGAACTCGATGATCGAGCCGGGCCAGCCGTGCGTCAGGACCAGCGGGAGGGCGTCGGCGTGCGGCGAGCGGACGTGCTGGAAGTAGATGCCGAGGCCATCGATCTCGGTACGGAACTGCGGCAGCGCATTGAGCCGGGCTTCGGTCTTGCGCCAGTCGTACTTCTGCGCCCAGTATTGGCAAACCTCCCGCACGTAGGCCAGGGGAATGCCTTGCGACCAGTCATCGACGGTTTCCCGGTCGGGCCAGCGCGTGGCCCGCAGCCGGCGTTTCAAGTCGTCCAGCTCGGCGTCGCTGACGTGGATCTTATAAGGTTTGATTTCCTCGCTCATTTTTCACCGCCTTTCATCGATGCGCTCGGGGCGCGCAAGAGCGCGGCCATGAGAGCGACAATCGCGCTGAGTATGGCCAGCTTCCAGTAGACCTCGCTGTAGCCTCCCACCAGGTTGCCGGCCGCGCGCGCGCGATCGAGCAGACTTTCAAAGTAACCCGGCACGACGAATCCGCAAAAGCCGAAGGCTGAGAACACCAGGCCGTAGTTGCCGCCGATGCTGCTTTGGCCGTAGTAGTCGGCGGTGAAGGCCGGCATCAACGCGAAAAATCCTCCGTAGGCGAATGCAACCAGGCAGAGACCGATGAACACACCCCAGAAGCTGGACGCTGAGCGCAGGAACGCGAGGCAAGCCGTGACCGAGACTGCGCTCATCGCGAGCAGCGCGACCTTTCTGCCCAGGCGATCGGAAACCGTTCCCCAAGTCAATCGGCCGGAGCCGTTGAAGATGCCCAGCAGCCCGACGGCGACTCCGAGCGAGATGGGCGCGCTGGTGCGAGCCACTTCCTGAATCAGTTGGGAAGCTTGGCCGATGGCGGTCAGGCCGACCGATGCGCCCAGAACAAACGCCACCCACAACGCATAGAATTGCCAGGTGCCGAGCATCGCCTTAGAGGAGACTTCGCGGTGTACGACTTCCACCGAAGACTTCCATCCGGACGGCCGCCAGCCAGCCGGCGGAACGCGGTAAAATTGCGCGGCGCCAATGATGGCGACGGCGAAGATCGCGGCCATGATGAAGAACGTTCGCGGGATGCTCTCGTGGAAACGCGTCGCATCGTGGCCGATGAAGTTCTCGATGAGGGGGCTCCAGAAGAGCGGGCTCATGCCCGACCCCATCACCGCGAGACCGACCATGGTGCCGCGCTTGTCGGGGAACCATTTCACCAGGTTCGCGATCGGGGTGACGTACGCGAAGCCGCTTCCGAGGCCTGCCAGTACGCCGTAGCCCAGGATCAAGCCGCCGACCGTATCGCCATACAACGCGCAGAGAACGCAGCCGAGCGCGATCAGCAGTCCACCGATGCTGGCCACCAGGCGTGATCCCTTGCGATCTTGCAGGAAACCTCCCAGGATGGCGCCGAGCGAAACCAGCACCAGGTTGTAACGATACGGCGCGATGGTTTCGGCTTTGGACCAGCCGTGCAATGCGGTCAGGGGTCCGCGCATGACGGACCAGGAGTACACGACGGCCACGACGATTTGCACCAGCACCGCCACCACGGCCTGGAGGCCGCGGCCTTCCGTCGAAACAGTGGTGCGCGTCGTGGCGTCCGTGGCGGCGGGAGGCATCGTGTTATTCTGGCACGCTTTGATATCCCGCGCTTAGATCGGGTCCCACGAGAACACGTCGGTGGAGCGCTCCAGCGGATAGAAGTTCGCCTTCAGCGCCGGGATGGCGTGCTCGCCGATCGTTTGCGGGGTCCAGCCTTCGCCGCGATGCACCGAGCGCAGCGGGCGCGGCTGGCTCATCAGCATGATCTCGTTTTGCCGGACCGCGAAGATCTGGCTGGTGATTCCTTCCGCGGCGTCGCTCAGCAGATACACGGCCAGCGGCGCGATCTTTTCCGGCCCCATTTGCTTCATCCGTTCCACGCGCGCAATTTCGCCGGCGCTCTCGGCCGGAATGGTGGCGACCAGGCGCGTCCAGGCGAACGGCGAGATGCAGTTGGATCGCACGTTGAAAGCCGCCATGTCGAGTGCGATGGAGCGCGACAGCCCGGCAATCCCGATCTTCGAGCTAGCGTAGTGGGCCTGGCCGAAATTGCCGATCAGGCCGGAGGTCGATGTCATGTGAACGAAGGCGCCGGAGTTCTGCTGCCGCATGTGAGGGGCCACCGCGCGGGCCATGTTGAATGAGCCATTCAGGTTCACATTCAACACCGCGTGCCAGTCTTCCGGTTCGAGCTTGTGGAAGATCTTGTCGCGCAGTAGCGCGGCGTTGTTCACCAGGCCATCCACGCGCCCGAACGCGTCGAGCGCGGTCTTGACGATCTGCTGCGCCCCGGTCCATTCGGCGACGCTCTCGACCGATGCGACCGCGGCTCCGCCTTGGGCCTTGATCTCGGAGACGACCTGCTGGGCCGGGCCTTCGTCGCGTCCTTCGCCGCGCGAAGACGTTCCCAGATCGTTCACCACGATTTTAGCTCCCTCGCGCGACGCCAGCAGCGCGATCTCGCGGCCGATGCCGCGGCCCGCGCCTGTGATGATGATCACTCTGTCTTTCAAACATCCTGTTGGATTGCTCATGGTCTTCCATCTTAGAGCCCTGTGGGGCGGCCAATGGCCGGCTGAAGCCGGCTGCAGGCAGGATTGCCTGCCCCACGTGGTGTAGTCTGAAGAGTCGTGACAGCCTCTGACGAATACCAAGATCTGCGGCGCGCGGTTCGCGAGCTTTGCGGCGAGTTTCCGGCCGAGTATTTTCGCCGCATCGATGAGCAGCGCGCTTATCCGGAGGAGTTCGTCAATGCGCTGACCAAGGCCGGATGGCTCGCGGCGTTGATCCCCGACGAATACGGCGGCTCCGGACTGGGCCTGGCCGAAGCGTCGGTGATCATGGAAGAGATCAATCGCTCGGGCGGCAATTCCGGCGCATGCCACGGCCAGATGTACAACATGGGCACGCTGCTGCGGCATGGCTCGGAAGAACAGAAGCGGCGCTACCTGCCCAAGATCGCAAGCGGCGAGCTGCGCCTGCAATCGATGGGCGTGACCGAGCCGACCACCGGCACCGACACCACCAAGATCAAAACGACCGCCGTCAAGCGGGGCGGCTGTTACGTGGTGAACGGCCAAAAAGTCTGGATCTCGCGCGTGCAGCATTCCGACCTGATGATCCTGCTGGCGCGCACCACGCCGCTTGCCGAAGTGAAGAAAAAGTCCGAGGGCATGTCGATCTTCCTGGTCGACTTGCGCCAGGCCATCGGCCACGGCTTGGCGGTGCGTCCCATTCCCAACATGGTGAACCACGAAACCAACGAGCTGTTCTTCGACAACCTGGAGATCCCGGCGGAGAACCTGATCGGCGAAGAGGGTCAGGGCTTCAAGTACATCCTGGACGGCCTGAACGCCGAGCGATCGCTGATCGCGGCCGAGTGTATCGGCGACGGCTACTGGTTTCTCGACAAGGTGACCAAGTACGCGAGCGAGCGCATGGTTTTCGGCCGGCCCATCGGGCAGAACCAGGGCGTTCAGTTTCCGATCGCGCGCGCGTACGTCCACATCGAAGCGGCGAACCTAATGCGCTTCAAGGCGTGCGCTTTGTTCGACGCGCACAAACCCTGCGGCGCGGAAGCCAACATGGCGCTGCTGCTCGCGGCCGATGCGTCCTGGGAAGCCGCCAACGCGTGTCTCCAGTTCCATGGAGGCTTCGGATTCGCGTGCGAATACGACGTGGAGCGGAAATTCCGCGAGACGCGGCTGTATCAAGTGGCGCCGATCTCGACCAACTTGATCCTGTCGTACGTCGCCGAGCACGTGCTCGGGCTGCCGCGCTCGTTCTGAAGCGCCGGCTTACTGCTGGCCGAGAACCACGACGCACGCCACCGCGCCCGGACCCCCGAGATTGTGCGCCAGGCCGATGTCGGCATTCTTCACCTGGCGTGGGCCGGCTTGCTCGCGCAACTGCGTGACGACCTCGTAGATCATCCTGACGCCGCTCGCGCCGATGGGGTGGCCGAACGACTTCAGCCCGCCGCTCGGATTCACGGGCAGATCGCCCGAGAGCGCGCTGCGGCCTTCGCCGATGAAGTGGATGCCCTGGCCTTTTTCGCAGAAGCCCAGGTCTTCGTAGTTGCTGATCTCGGTCCAGGTGAAGCAGTCGTGCACTTCGGCCAGCTTGACTTCTTTGACGGGATTCTCGATGCCGGCCATGCGATAGGCTTCGGCGGCGGCCGCGCGCGTGGACGCGAATCCGACGCCTTCATAGCAAGCGTCGAACCAGGGCCGGCCGCTGGTGACCGCCATACCCAGGCCCTTGACGAGCACGTAGTCATCGCGAAAATCGCGCGCCATGTCCGCGCGGCAGATCACCGCCGCCGCGGCGCCGTCCGTGGTGGGGCAGCAATCATAAAGGCCGAACGGATAAGAAATGATGGGAGCCTTGAGGACCTGCTCCTCAGTGACGTTGATCTGCAAGTGCGCCCGCGGATTCAGCGCGCCGTTGGAGTGGTTCTTCACCGCGACCTTGGCCAGCGTTTCGCGGCCGCCTCCGAAGCGATGGAAGTAGCGGTTGGCGGACATGGCGAACATGCCCGGCGCGGTGACCCCGTCGCCCTGATAGGGGTGCACGCCTTCGCGCGCGATGCCGCGAGTGGGCCGATCCTTGAGCTTCTCGACGCCCAGCACCAGCGCGACATCGTACACGCCCGACGCCACTGCCATGCAGGCGTTGCGGAAAGCGTCGGTCCCGGTGGCGCAGAAGTTTTCCACTCGCGTGATGGGCTTGCCGTAGAGGCGCAAGGAATCGGCCAGGGCCACGGACGCTTTGCCGTTCCCGCCGTAGGGCGAATAGGTTCCGAGCCAGGCCGCTTCCACGCGTTCGGGCCCGATGCCCGCATCGCCGAAGGCCGCGAAGGCCGCTTCGACGGCCAAGTCTTCGTAGCTCTGATCGAAGCGGTCGCCGAACTTGGTGCAGCCGACGCCGATCACCGCGACTTTGTCCTTAATGCTTTGGCCCATTGCGATACTCCTGGGTTCCAGCCTTAACCGATTGGCCGGCACTTCCAATAATAATGATGCATCGAGGCGGCCCCGCGCATCCGCCGCAGCACCAGCTCGACGCTCATCCCAATTTCCACTTTACTCTCATCGACATCGGTCATCTGGCAGAGCAGACGGCCGCCGCCTTCGAGATCGACGACGGCGTTCACCGTGGGCGGCGCGGGCGAATCGTACAGGTAGTCCTTATTAAAGGTGAAGAGCTGGCCGCGGCGCTGGAGCGGTTTTTCGACCAGGCCGTCCCGGTTGTGGCAGTTTTGGCAAATCGGTGCGATCGGGAATTGCAGCGTGCCGCAAAGCGGGCAGAACGTGCCGTGCAGGCGGACGTTTTGAGACTCCTGGCGCTCCCAGAGGACGTTGGAAAGCTCCGGCCCGGTGGTGTCCTCGCGCAGAAACTCGCGCAGCTTGCGATAGATCGGATAGCTGGAGTGAGGAAGGACCGAACCCGGCGCGAGTAGGGGGCGGGGAAGCTTCGCGATTTCTTCGGTGACGCGGAACAGAAATCCGTCGGCGCCATCGCCGTAGCCGATGCAGAGGATCACGTCGCCGGGCTGCGCGCGGTCGAGCGCTTCGGCCAGCAGCAGCAGGGGCATGGCGGCTCCGGTGACGCCGATTTCCTTCAGCCGCGAATCTTCAACGCGGTCGGCTGGGATGCCCAAAGCTTTGGCGACGTTCAGATGCGAGCGGCCATCCAGCGACGCCAGGGCCGCGCGCGTGATATTTTCCGGGGCGATCGACGCGCGCTTCAGCAGAGCCTGCCCGGCGGCGATGGCATTGGCTTCGTATCCTCGGGTGGTGGAAAACTTGGACGCTAAGGAAGTGACGTAGCGGTCGGCATCGCGCCGCCATTCGTCCAGAAAATCGTCCGAGCGCGAAACGTGCGCGAGCAGTTCCGCAATCACGTTCCGGTTGCCAACTTCGATCGCCGCGGCCGCGTCGCCGAAGATCATCTCTTCGGCCGATTCCGGCGCGCCGTCTCTGGAGTCCGAGCCGACCACGATGGCCCTGGCGCTGCTTCCGGCGGTGACGTAATCGAGCGCCGCGCGTAAGGCCGTTGTGCCCGCGCGAAGCGAACCGGCAAAATCGGCCGTGGCGGTCTCGGCGGGAAGGTTGCAAAAGGCGGCGATCAGGCTGGCGGACGAACGCTGCCAGTGCGGCGCGCTGGTGGATCCAAAGTAGATCGCATCGGGAGCCGCCGGAAGCAGCTTCCACACCGCCGCTTGCGCCATGGTCAGCGAGTCTTCGTCGAAATTCGCGACTGCCTTCGCGCCCGGCGTCGCGCGTGAAGCCCAAGCTGAGGCGATCACCTCGCGGGGAAGCCGGTGTCGCGGAATGTATGTCGAGTACGCAGTGATCCCGGTCATGAGTTTGCTTTTCGGCGCAGCAGAACGCGCCGATGATAGACCAGCACCGGCTCTTGCGACTGCTTGACCACCGTGGTCTCGAACACCACCAGGCCTCTGGTTGGATCTTCTTTGGGAGTCAGCTCGATCACGCGATTGCTGACCGTGAGCGTATCGCCGATAAACACGGGCTTGACGAAGCGGAGCTTGTCGATGCCGTAGAACGCGATGATGCTGTCGCTGGTGAGCCCGGTCTGCACGGTCAGGCCGCTCGAAATGCTGAGGACCAGCAGACCGTGCGCGATGCGCTGTCCGAAGGGAGTGGTTTTACCGTACTCGGCGTCCACGTGCAGGGAATTGAAATCTCCCGAGAGTCCCGCGAAGGCCACGATGTCGGCCTCGGTGACGGTGCGGCCGCGCGTGACGAAGGAGTCGCCGATCTTGAAATCGTCGTAGAACATGCTGGTCTACTTTATCGCGCCCGCCGCGCGGAGCGCTTCGATATCCGGCGCGCCGTAACCCAGTTCCGCGAGCACTTCGCGCGTGTGGGCGCCGAGCTGCGGCACCGGACCGGGCGTGGCATTGGCGGTGCGGCTGAAGCGAGGCGCCGGAGCGGGCTGATAGTATCCGGCGTCATTGACGAAAACGTCGCGGCTGGCATTGTGACGATGCATGGGCGCTTCGGCCATGGAGAGCACGGGCGCAAAGCAGGCGTCGGTGCCTTCGAGCACGGCGCACCACTCGTCGCGCGTCTTGGTTTTGAAAATCGTGGTCAGCTTCTCGCGCAGCTCGGGCCACAGCGAGCGGTCGTTTTGGCGGGGTACGAACGATTGGTCGAGTCCGATGCGCTGCGCCAGTTCCGCGAAGAACTTATTCTCGATGGCCGCGATGGAAACGTACAAGCCGTCGCGCGTCTGGTACACGGCATAGTAGGGAGCGCCGCCGTCGAGAATGTTCTCGCCGCGCTCGAAGGTCCACAGGCCCGCCGCGGCGCGCCCATAGAACACCGCCATGAGCGATGCCGCGCCTTCCACCATGGCTGCGTCGACCACCTGTCCCTGGCCGGAGCGCTCGCGCTCGACCAGCGCCGCGAGCATGCCCATCGCGAGGTACAGAGCGCCGCCGCCATAATCGCCGATGAGATTCAGCGGGGGGATGGGCGGGCCATGTCGCGGTCCGATGGCATGCAGCGCGCCGCTGAGCGCGATGTAGTTGAGATCGTGCCCGGCGGCTTGCGCCAGCACGCCGTCCTGTCCGAAGCCGGTCATGCGGCCGTAGACCAGGCGCGGGTTGCGCTTCAGGCAGGCGTCGGGTCCCAAGCTCAGCCGCTCGGTGACGCCGGGGCGAAAACCTTCGATCAGGATGTCGGCGCGGTCGATCAGCCGCAGCACAACTTCGCGCCCCGGCTGGCTCTTGAGATTGAGCGCGATGGAACGCCGGCCGCGGCTGGTGACGTCGAAGCGCGGATCGATGGGGCTGCCGAGATCGCTCGGCTCGGTGCGGTCGACGCGCACGACGTCGGCGCCCATGTCGGCGAGCAGCATCGCGCACATCGGTCCCGGGCCGATCCCGGCCAGTTCCACGACATGAATGTTAGAAAGAGGTCCCACGGTTTGCGATTGGATGCGGAATCGGCATTGTACCTCAAACGCCCTGGGGTGTTCGAACGCGGGATTCGCTTTGTTTTGTAATTTTACTTTTCTTGCAGCAGCCCTGGGTTCTCGCGCGGCCCGCAGTTCATTTCGAATTTAGTGGTCCGAAGCGGTGGGCGGCGCGATGGAGATTTGTAAGTTGTTGCCGGCGGGACAAAAGCGGGCACGGGAGATTTGTGATCAAGGCACCGCCCACGCCGGGTATCGTCTGCGAAGGAAAAGAAAACTGCGCAGTGCGAGACGCGGTGATTCTTACTTTCTGGGGAATGCCGTTTCCGGACGTTTGGGCGGGTTTATTTATTAGCGGTAGGTCCCTTCTTGCCGCCTTTCTTGCCGCCCTTCTTCCCGCCGTTCTTCCCGCCGATGTTGAGCTCATTCAGATTTGCCTTACCCTCACTGGTCCCGGCGGTTTTCGGAACCCCGGTATTATTTGAAACTCCCCAATCGACACTAGATTTTTCAATAGTGCCGCCGGTCGATTTCTTTCGGCGCTTGTTTGGGATTTGAGCACTTGACTTTGCGCCGCCTGACTTACCCTCCGAGCCGCCGGTGGCTTGCGCGAATAGCACGGCGACGGTCAGCAGGGACGCGAACCACAGTTTCTTCATGGTTGATTCTCCCTAGTTGGGGCTACGATTGGGGTGGCGTGATAGGCCGATATATTTTAGTCTATTCTTCCTGGAGGAAGTGGGGGAGCTTGGCTGACCAGTGATCCTAGAAGAAGCGGAGCGGACGCACCTATGTTGATTGCCATTATTGCATTGATCTTGACGTCTGATTGCGGTGGCCCCCTGAGCTGGGACAAATAGTTAAGACACAGTTCGCCGTTCGATGAAAACTGCTCGACCGGCAAGACGACATTACAGCATACTGGTGCCCGGCTGGTGAAGCGGAAGCGGGCACTGCTGGAGAGCAACTCGCCGAGGAATAGCCGGCTGGAAACTCATCGAGACGATGGGTGGGGGCGGCAGCCGTAGTCGCCCCCAAGC
>JAIQFN010000066.1 GCA_020073265.1 Terriglobia bacterium
CACACTGGACATCGCTGGCGGGAACGTTCCGCACTTTGGAGTCTAGTAGGGTTTGGCAGCGCTGGCCGGCCAGTTCTACGAGCCTAAGGATCGTGTTGCGGGCCAGGCCAGTGATCCGGTGGGCTGTCCGAAGGCTGTTACCTTCCACGATCAATTGGAGTGCCAGGAGCGCCTTGGCATCGTCAATCTGCTTGTGGCCGATCACCCCGAACTGCGCGTGGTCGCTGTACGTCTTACCGCACTGCGGGCAGCGGTAGCGTTGTAGTCCATCGGAGCGCTTTCCGTTGCGCTTGGCTTCGATCCGACAATTGTGGCAGGTCACTGTGAATCTCCTTGAGATCCACAGCCAGAAAGCCGATAATGGGTTTGCAGGTCACTGCGGCTTCGGCTGTGGTGATTACAGCCCCGGTTAGCGTTGACGCGCTGATCGGGGCTTTCTTCTTCATGCTCTTATTATACTTGACCCCCTCATGAATAGCAAGAGAAAAATACTTGTAATCCTTATGGGGGTCAAGTATGATTGAAGTATGCCAAGGTCCAAGCTACCACCAGACGTAAAAGCGTACTTTGAACGCATGGGCCGTAAAGGCGGCAAGCTCGGCGGAAAGGCACGTGCGGAGAGCCTAACACCTGAAAGGAGGAAAGAGATCGCGCAAAAGGCTGTTCAGGCGCGTTGGGCTAAAACCAAGTCGGCGTAGGCGCAGCCCTGAAAATACGAAAGCCGTGAAGTTCCAGCTTCACGGCCTCGTTTCACATCCAAACTTTCGGCGAGTCCGACTGGCGTTGGGCACCCCGCTCGGACCGTAGCCGCTCTGAGTGTACCATTTAAGGAGCGCGCATGGCGAAAAGCGACGAAACGTTATTCACCGTCAAACTGGAAAAGGGCTTGGCAGCACGTAAACGCCTGCCCCTCGCCCACGTTCTCAGCGTACTTGACGAACTGCGTCAGCTAATCATTGAAATCGGTAAGGACGTGCAACGTCGGGGTAGTGCAGCGCAACCTACTGGAGACTTCGGCCTAGAACTGATCGCTGGAGAGAAGGGCATTGCCTTCAAAGGCGGTAGCGTCCAGGCCAACATCGCTGTTACGGAGCGCCCCGGCACTGGTTTCAAAGTTATCCAATCTGTCCTCAAAACGATTCACCTGTTGGAGAGGGAGGATTTTCCTGAAGCATCCCTCAATCAGCAAATGGATCGCCGCGTCATCCGCCGATTGAGCCGAATCGCGGACATTCAAAAGCGCGACCACACCGAGATGCTACTCAGCGTAGTGAGGCCAAAGACCAAGGCCGTCACAGCCACGTTTGGATCTAACGCCATGGCAGCGGTCCGCTCTCTCCAGGTTCCGACCTTTAGGGTGGACGAGACCGTTCTCTACGGAAAGCTATTTGAACTCATTGATAGAACACCGGCGGACGAAGAGGATGAAAAAGGCTTCTGGGGAGAACTGACTGCCGATGATGGAGAGGCGTGGCGTGTCCGTTTCCGTGCTGGTGATGAGGAGCGGGCGACCGCGCTATTCCGCAGGCAAGTGAAATTAACCGGAACCGCTGTTTACTATCGGATTGCGCGGCCTAAGCTGATCTGCGAAGCCATTGAACGCGAAGCCGAACGAGACTATGAGGCGGCTTTTGATGAACTGTATGGCTGCAACAAGCAGATATACAACGCGGACTTGCCGACATTGCTAAAGCAACTACACGGAGAAGAATAACGTGGACTCGGCGTACTTCGACAGCTCGGTATTTTTGGCGATTTTCAATGGAGAGCCGTCGGGTCGGGAGATCAAGCAACTACTTGGCGAGGTACGCCGCGATAGAAACAGGATCTGCACTTCGATCATAACCATCCAGGAGGTCTCGGTCCTCTCTTTCACTTCGGGAGCGAGCCCCGATACGCAGGACAATTACGCAAAGGTGAATCGTCTTGCGCGCATCCACGGCCTCAGTAAGGACATCGCTTTACGTGCTGCCGAATTGGAGGCCGGGATGTTAGAACGTATGCGTCGGATGACCAAAGACCAGCGCAAGGCCCTTAGCCCACGACGGAAATGGGACTGCTTCCATATAGCGACTGCCATCGAGATGCGTTGCCGATGGCTTTACTCTCTAGACCCTGGAATGCTGAAGTGTAAAGACTTGACCGATCCGAAGTACTCAATCAACTTTCTCGAACCCAAGCCAGCCAAAGGAAAGCTGGGGTTTGACAAGAGCATCCGCGTCGAATAGGGAACCAACACAACCTTGAGCCAATGCCACCTGGACGGTAGTGGATACCGGGGAGGCGCATCGCGCTGATCCTGCCTGTCCGCCCGCTCCGAACTTGGGGGATAATGGGTAGCTCGCTGGGAGTACGATCGAGAACGAGGTCGCTCGATGACACGGCGACCCACGCTGATGATCGGTCGCCTCCCAGCGGCGAGTCCACTGTGCAATTCGGCTACCAGATCTGAGCTCCGTAACTTACTGTATTTGTTGACCCGCAATCGAGAAGTCACTATCCGTTTGGAATAGGTGTAACTTTTTGGTCCTTGTCCACATGGCCGGGCCGATTGGGCGTTTTCACCCACCTGATTCCTTATCACCCAATCCGCCATATCCCGGCAGGGCGTAAGTGCTTGATAAACAGCCCCCGGCTTGTTCGGAGTATGATCTGCTAGGTGTGAGGGAGCTTGTGCCTATGTACAAGGTCTGTTTCCTGTTATTGACAGTGACGGCTGCTGGAGCGCCGGGCCTGGCTGCTCCGATCGAGGCCGACGCGCGCCGCGGCGCCGAGTTCTTCGGATCGCAAGGCTGCGTGAATTGTCATTCGAGCAAAGGCGCAGGCGCGGGCAAAGCTCCGGATCTCGGCCGGCGGCTGGATCGGGACTACACTCCGGCCGGCATCGCGGCCCGCATGTGGAGTCACGCTCCGGTGATGTGGGAGGCGATGGGCAAGGAGAACATCACGCCTCCAAAAGTCAGCCCGCAACAAGCGGCCGACCTGTTCGCGTACTTCTACGCGGCGCGTTACTTCGAGAAGCCCGGGGAAGCCGAGCGCGGCAAGCGCTATTTTCAGGACAAGCACTGCATCGACTGCCATGCGCTGACGGGCACCGGCGGCGGACCTGGGCCACCGGTCGAGAAATGGGAATCGCTGGCCGCTCCCATCATTCTGATCGAGCGCATGTGGAATCATCAGACTCAAATGCACAACGCCATGGCGGCGCGAGGCATCCCCTGGCCGCAGATGAGCTCGCAGGAATTGAGCGACCTGCTGGTATATCTGCAGAATCTCCCGCAGACCCGGGGCGCGGAGCGTTTCATCCAGCTCCCGGCGCCAGAGCCCGGCGAGGCGTTGTTCCGCGACAAGGGCTGCGTCGAGTGCCACAAGGGCAACCTGGCGCTGGAGAATCGACTGTCCGACAGCACGCTGACCGACATCGCGGCGGCCATGTGGAACCATGCACCGCAAATGCGCCAGCCTCCTCCGACCTTGACCATCGCCGAGTGGCGGGAACTCATCAGCTACGTCTGGGGCAAGCAGTTCTTCACTTCGCGGGGCGACGCGGGGCGCGGCCGCAAGACCTTCGAGTCGAAGAAGTGCGCCACCTGCCACAACGATGCATCCTCGGGCGCGCCGAGTTTGACGAAGCCCGCCGAACCTTATTCGGCCATCAGCGTTGTATCGGTGCTGTGGAGGCACGGACCGGCCATGCTGCGAAAGATGGAGGAAAAACACATCGCCTGGCCGCAGCTTTCCCAGAACGAGATGGCGAATCTCATCGCTTATCTGAACTCGCGATAATCAATTGAGCCGATGGCGATCCAGAGTAGCCGTGACAACCCGATCAAGGAACCTGGCGCATGAGACCGCATGATTGCCCGTGCAGCCGCGCCGGAGAATTCGGTGGCGCGGGCGGCGGTTCCGGCATGCCGCCCGGAATGCCACCGGATCAAAACCGGCGCTCGCTGCTTTCGTGGCTGCTGGGAGGCGGGGTGGCGGCCTCGCTGGCATCCTTCTTTTATCCGGTGGTGCGCTTTTTGAATCCGCCCTACCTGTCGGAGGCCCCGGTAGACGAAGTCTCCGGCGGCAAGGTGGACGACCTGAAGCCGAACTCCGGCAAGATCATCAAATTCGGAAACAAGCCGGCCTTGCTGGTGCGCGTGAGCGAGACCGAGTGGAAAGCGTTTACAGCGGTGTGCACGCATCTGAATTGCACGGTGCAATATCAGGACTCGACGCGCCTGATCTGGTGCGCGTGCCACAACGGCATGTATGACATGTCGGGACGGGTGGTGTCGGGCCCGCCTCCCAAACCGCTGGACGAGTTCGCCGTGCGCGTGCGCGGCGACGAGGTGGTCATCTCGCGCCGGACTTAGCGTGGATCGGATGGCCTGTCAACTGACATGAGAGCGAAACCGGGCAATTGGCTGGGCGAACGGCTCGACTTGAGCGCGGTGCGCGAGTTGATCTCGCACAAAACCGTGCCGGTGCATTCGGCCACGCGCTGGTATTACTTCGGCGGGATCACGCTGTTCCTTTTCGCCATCCAGGTGATCACCGGAATCCTGCTGATGCTTTACTACCGGCCCACCGTGAACGAAGCTTTCGAAAGCGTGCGGTTCATCATGACGCGGGTGGAATACGGATGGCTAATCCGGTCCATCCATAGCTGGTCGGCGAATCTGCTCATTTTCGTGGCGTTTGTGCACATGTTCAGCGTGGTGTTCACGCACGCCTACCGGAAGCCGCGCGAGCTGACCTGGCTCACCGGGATCGCGCTGTTGGGGCTGATGCTGTTTTTCGGATTCAGCGGATACCTGCTGCCGTGGAACCAGATTTCTTATTTCGCCACCAAGGTGGGCACCGACGTCGCCGCCAGCACTCCGCTGATCGGCCCGGCGGTGGGGCGCTTCCTGCGAGGCGGCGAAGACGTGGGCGGCGCCACACTGACGCGCTTCTTCGATTTTCACGTGATCATTCTGCCGTTGACCGCGATGGCGCTGGTGGGCATTCATATCCTGCTGGTGCAACAGCACGGCATGAGCACGCCGCCGTGGATCGCTCCTTCCGGCGTCAGGCAGATGAGATTTTTCCCCAACTTCTTCCTGCGCGAATTGATGGTGTGGTACTGCGCGCTGGCCGCTCTGGGAGCGCTGGCCGCGATTTTTCCGTGGGAGCTGGGCGAAAAGGCGGACCCCTTCGCATCGGCTCCGCGAGGCATCCGCCCGGAATGGTATTTCCTGGCTCAGTTCTACACGCTGAAGCTGATACCGAGCCACGTCTGGATTTTCGAAGGCGAGATTCTGGGCATCCTCGGATTTGGTTTGCTGGCAGCGTCCTGGGCCGTGCTCCCGTTCTGGGGCGCCGACTCCGCCGGCAACGCGCGCACACGCCTGGTGACGGGCGCTGGAGTCGTCATGGTCAGTTATCTCGCCGCGTTCACTGTTTTGGGGTACTTGAAATGAGAGCGCCGATCGCCTTGCTGCTCTTCGCGCCGCTGGGCCTGCTGGGCCAGGGAACCGCCAAGAACTCCTGCCTGGATTGTCACGGCATGCTGGACGGCGCGGCGCAGCGTCCCGCGCTGTTAGCCAAGACCGACGTCCACACCGCCAACGGACTGGGCTGCGCGGACTGCCACGGCGGCGACCGCACCAGCGACGATCCCGGCGAGGCCATGAACCCCGCCAAGGGTTTTATCGGCAAGCCGGCGCGAACCGCCATCCCGAAACTGTGCGCGCATTGTCACGGCGATCCGAACTTCATGCGGAAATTCAGGCCGCAGCAACGCGTGGATCAATTCGAGCTGTATCAGACCAGCGTGCACGGCAAGCGGCTGGCTTCGGGCGACGACAACGTGGCCACCTGCATCGACTGTCACAGCGTGCACGATATCCGCGCGGTGAAAGATCCGCAGGCGCCGGTTTATCCGTTGCATCTGCCGGAAACCTGCGCGCATTGCCACGCCGACGCGAAGAGGATGGCCAAGTACGGCATCCCCACCAACCAGTTCGCCGAATACCAGACCAGCGTGCATTGGAATGCGCTCAAGGTGCGCGGCGATCTGTCGGCGCCCACTTGTGCGTCCTGCCATGGCAACCACGGCGCCAAGCCGCCGCAGGTGGAGTCTGTCGCTGCGGTGTGCGGAAGTTGCCACGTTCTGTTCGCGCAACTGTATCAGAAGAGCGTGCATGAGCCGATTTTCTCGGCGGCGTCGGGCGGCGGCGGATGCATCGTGTGCCACAGCAACCATGGCATTCATCAGCCGTCCACCGCGATGCTCCAAGGATCCAAAGCAGTCTGCGCGCAATGTCACGACGCCGGAACGCCGGGAGCCAACGTGGCGGCTCAGATGGCGGGCTGGCTCGATGGACTCGACGCGGCGCTGAAACATTCGGAAAGTGTGCTGGCCAGCGCCGACAAGTACGGCATGGAAGTGTCGGAGGCGCAGGTGCGGCTCGGGGACGGCCGCGAGAACCTGGTGAAAGCGCGCTTGGCGCTGCATGCCTTCCAGCCCGAACAGATGAAGAAGCCGATTGACGCCGGCATGGCGATCGCCAACGAAACTTTGCGGGCCGGCCAGGCCGCGCTGCACGAGAAAGACGTCCGCCGCATGGGCCTGGCGGTGTCGGTGGTGTTCATCGGGATCACCATCCTGGCGATCTGGGCCCTGATTCGACGGATCGAAGCGTCACGGCCGGGCGCCAGCGCACCGGCGCCGAAATGATACCGAGACTCTTGAAGCACAACACTCACAAATGGAGGCAACTATGAAAATCACCGCAGTCGCATTTTTCCTATTCGCGGCATCGCTGGCCTACGCGGGCGCGCCGGAAGGCAAGGCTGTGTTCGCAGCCAAGTGCCAGGCCTGCCATGGAGCAAATGGCGAAGGCAAAGCGTCCATCGCCAAGATGTTCAACGTCACCATGCATCCGCTGGGATCCAAGGAAATCCAATCCATGTCGGACGCCGACATCAAGAAGGTCGTCACCGAAGGGCACGGCAAGATGAAGCCGGTCACCGGCCTGGACGACAAGCAGGTGGCTGACGTCGTCGCATTCGTGCGCACGCTGAAGGAATAGCTATCGAACCAGGCTCTCTTCCAGGAACACGCCTTCGCCGGCAAACGCGGGCGAAAGAGAAATCACTTTGACGCGTTGTCCCGGTTCGAGAGCTTGCAGCAGGATGCGCCGGTTGTTTTCGAATCGAACGGCATCGCGATAAGTGTTGACGTCGGCGCTGATCTGGGTGAAGCTCACCAGCTCCACCTCGCCGACGCCCAGGTCCCGCTGCAGGCGCCTCGGAATGTCGCGCAGAATCAGCCGCGCGCCCGGAGGCACGCAGACCGCGGGAATGCGCGCTTCGGCCTGCCACTTGGGCTGTTGAACCTGGACCCAGTCTTTGACTCTGGCCCACAGGCCGCGCCTTTCGCAGCGAGTAACCGGCATGACTGGCGCGACATCGGAGGGCGACGCCAGGCCGAGCGATGCTCCTCCAAATCTGTGAACAACCAACTGTTCTCCTTCGGCCGCCAGCCGATTGGGGAAAATATGCAGCGAATAGTCACACATGTACGTTTCTCCGAGCGTTAGACGTCTGCTCGAATAATTTCGGTGTCGGAAGTAACGGTGACCAGGCTTAACCGGACTCGGTAGACTGGAAGTATGGAAATAGCGACTTTCGGAGCCGGATGTTTCTGGGGCGTGGAAGCGGCCTTCCGTCAGGTGAAGGGCGTCGCGTCCACCGCGGTCGGATATATGGGGGGAAAGCTGCGCAATCCCAGCTATCAAGACGTCTGTACCGACCAGACCGGGCATGCGGAAGTGGTCCAAGTGGAGTTCGACCCGGCGCAAGTGTCCTACGACGATTTGCTGCGCGTCTTTTGGGAGAACCACGATCCGACTACTTTGAACCGGCAGGGCCCCGATGTCGGAACGCAATACCGCTCGGCGGTCTTCTTTCACACTCCGGCGCAGGAGGCCGCTGCGAAAGCGTCCAAAGACGCGCTGGCGCGATCGGGCGCGTACAAGCGTCCCATCGTGACCGAGATTGTTCCGGCCACCGAGTTCTGGCGGGCCGAGGAATACCATCAGCAATATCTGGAGAAACGGGGCTTGGCGCACTGCCGGTTGTAAATTGGAAACCCGCCTCAGTCGCTTGGAATGAGGCGGGCATTTGGAAAGCCCTCGGAGGAGTGAGCTAGTTCCAATGGTAGTTTGCTCCGTCTGGTACTACGTTGCAATGAGCAGAAGACCTTAGTTTGCCCGGCCGCTGTGTTAGGAAAACTACAACCGGCGGGCCGATCCGATTAACGTCTCTTCAGACGGTAGTCCTCGACGCCGGGCATCCGGATCAGCTTGCACATCTCGAACAGGCGCGAGCGCGCGCGCATGCCGATGCGTTCTTCCAGGAAGAATTTGCTGTGCAGATCTTCCTGCAGTCCGGAGCCGCGCTTGTCGCCGGCTTCGGGATCGCGCAGGTTGGTGGTGACGAGGGTGGCGCGCTTGTTGTTGCAGCGCTGCGTGATGATGGACGTCACGGTGTCTTCCACCCAATCGGTGACGCGATGCGCGCCCAGGTCGTCGAGCACCAGGATCTCGGCTTCGAGCGCCGAGCGATAGGCGTCGCGGTCCATGGTGCCAGAGGCGGCGTCGTAACCGCTGCGGATGTGATTCAGCAGCGCCTGGAAATCGTAGAACACGCCTTCGAATCCGCGCGCGATCAGCCCACGCAGCGCCGCCACCGCGAGATGGGTCTTGCCGGTTCCGGGCGGGCCCATGAAAAGCAGCCCGGGTTTTTCGAGCTTGGGATATTCGCGCACATAACCGCGCACCATCAGGACCACGGTGGCAAGCTGGGTGCGCGCGACGGGATTGTCGGCGGGAAGAATGAAGTTGTCGACCGAGGAGTTCTGGTAGAGCGGCGGGATGTTGGCGCGCGCTTCCACGCGCTGCTCGCGCCCGGTGTTGGTGCACTCGCATTTTTCAGCGCCGGAGATGCCCTCGCGCTCGACGATCTTCCAGCCTGAGCCGCCGCAAATTGTGCAGGTATCGACCACGCGCATCTAGTGTAACTCGTGGCGCACGCACGAGTGAGCTTGCTGAAAAACCTTGTAGCAACCCGCTCCCTAACGGTCACGGCTCTGCAAGTGACTCTGGACGCAGAACGCCGATTCCGAGCCGCGACCGTCAGGGAGTGGTAGCGCGGGTTTTTCAGCAAGCTCACTCGCGTGCAGCGTTCACACTCGTGTGAACGCGCGTTTTCAGGATCGCCAAGCGTCGCGATGAGTCGCGACGCGGCACGCAAGAGTGCGTGCGCCACGGCTGGCTACCAGCCGACCGGCTTGCCGCGATTCTGCTCGTCCAGCCATTTCTTGAGCGGCGCGAAGTAATCCAGAATGGCGGTGGCGTCCATCTGCTTCTGGCCGGTGAGCGCTTCCAGAGCTTCGGGCCAGGGCCGGCTCAGGCCCATGGCCAGCATGGCGTTCAAGCGATCGCCCGCGGCCTTGCTGTCGTAGATGGAGCAGCGGTTCAGCGGACCGGTGCATCCGGCGATCTTCGCCAGCGAGCGATGAAACTGGAATTGCAGAATGTCGGCCAGGAAGTAGCGGGCGTAAGGATAATTGGCGGGGACGTGATACTTCGCGCCGGGATCGAAATCGCGCTCGCTGCGCGCGATGGGCGGAGCGACGCCCTGATACTTCAACCGCAGATCCCACCAGGCTTGGTTATACTTGGCGGGCGGAATCGCACCGGAAAAAACCTGCCAGCGCCACTTGTCGATCATCAGGCCGAACGGCAGGAACGCGATTTTCTCGAGCGCCTTGTTCAACAGGATGCCGATATCCTTGGAGCTGTCCGGCACGCTGGCGAGCAGCCCGATTTTCTTCAGATACTCCGGCGTCACCGACAGCGCGATGGTGTCGCCGATGGCTTCGTGAAAACCGTCGTTGGCGCTGTCGCGGAACAGGAACGGCTGCTGGTCGTAGGCGCGCTGGTAGAAGTTGTGGCCCAGCTCGTGGTGGATGGTGGAGAAATCCTCGGCGTTGATCTGGATGCAGAGTTTGATGCGCAGATCGTCCACCGCGTCCACGTCCCAGGCGCTGGCGTGGCACACCACGTCGCGGTCGCGCGGCTTGACGAACAGCGAGCGTTCCCAGAAAGTTTTCGGCAGCGGCGCGAACCCGAGCGAGGTGAAAAAATGCTCGCCGTAGCGCACCATGTCGAGCGGCTGCGCGTTCTTGGCCTTGAGGTTGGCGGTGAGATCGTAACCGGGGTCGGCGTTCTTGGGCGCCACCAGCGGGTAAATGTTCTCCCACTCCTGGGCCCACATGTTGCCGAGCAGATGCGCCGGGATGGGGCCGTTGGCCGGGACGATGTTGCCGTACTTCTCGCGCAGCTTGGCACGCACGTAGGCGTGCAGCGAGAGGTACAGCGGGCGGACCTGATCCCACAGTCGGTCCATTTCGGCGCTGAAGGCGTCGGGCGGCATATCGTATTTCGATTGCCACATGGCGCCCATGTCGGCGAACCCGAGCTCGCGCGCACCTTTGTTGCCGAGCGCGACGTACTGCTCGAAGAGCGGCCGCATGGGAGGGGAAATCGAGTGCCAGCCGCGCCAGGCGTCCAGCAGCTCCTTGGGATCGGTGCCGGTGCGCAGGACGTCCGAGAGCTGATCGAGGTCGCGGCAGGTGCCGGGGTGGGGACAATACTTGCCGCTGCCGTACATGCCTTCCATGCGCGCGGCGATTTGCGTGAGCTGCTGCGATTCTTTCGGATCGGACGGCGCGGCCAGCGTGAGCGAGAGGCGCAGCAGCTTGAACTGGCGCGCCAGGTCGTCGGGCATTTTGAGCTGATTGAAGCGCGTGGATTCCTTGGCCAGCTCCATGGTGGCGGCGATCAACTGTTCGTCGGCCTTGGCGGAGAGGATCTCGGTGTCGAAGGTGATGAAATTGTCTTTGACCCAGTCGGCGCGCTGCTGCTGGACGGAAAGATCGAGCAGCCGGGCCTGGGCGCGATCCATGAACGCGCGGGCGTCGGCGAGGGTAGGCGGTTTGGCGGAGTCAGCGCCGCGGCTGACGCTCAGGCTAAGAGCGAAAATTGCGAGAAGGTTTCGAATCCGCATGGTGGAGGCCGAAGCCTGCGCCACCATTGTACCGTTCCGGATGCGGAGACCTGCGGGTGGTTGGTATTCCGGCTGATGCCACGACCACACGTAAAGGGGCCACTAGACAGCTCGAACGCATCTCACGGCTTCGAGCCTCCCTGACGGCCAGACCGGTTAAATTCACACACAAGACAACGCTCCCGCTGTTCACCGAGGGGCACGATGAAGTAGCGTTCTGTAACCCAAAGGCTTTGGTTGATGGCGTTGTCTGGTGCAATGTCTCGATACGTTCCCACGATGGTCAGGAGCTTCGTGCCAGTCCCAACGTTGTACACGTCGAAATACAGCTTGCCGTTGTCGCGCCCGCTTAAGATGAAGAAGTCGCCGCGTTGGGCCACTTGGCCGCTGGAACTGAGCAGCACGATCCACTGTCTGTCCGGAGACAAACGGGCATAGTCGCCTTCCCAATAGTCTCCGCTCTTCCTGAACTGGAAACCATGAAGAGGCAACGATTGATCCTTGGTTAGATGGACATTAGCGAAGGTCTTCCAGTCACTAGGTCGCGAGTCCGATATCTTGGTTCCGTCCTGCCACTCTTGCTCGGTTGCTGGCCGAGCTATTCCCCGCGGGTCCGACAGATCCACCTTGTACATGTTCGTGGTGTACTTCTTGTAGGGGAGAACCAAACCTCGAACCAGGAATGTTGTTTCAAGCATGCCAGGCACGCGAAATTCATAGGCGCTGTCGTAGAGGTACTCCAAAGGAGTCACGGATCCGAGGGCATCGTTGTTCCTGATGAACGGCTGGACCTTCCAGCCCTGAGGGAACCGGACGACGTGGCAGTACTGCCGCGTACTCGGCGTCAGCGCCACGTCGACCGCACCGCTCAACAAGGGAACAACCATTGCACCAAGACTCAAGACGGCGAGAGTTAGTCGCATGATTCTATTGCTGAGGCTGTAGAGGCTTGGGCACTCTCAATCCGCACGATAGAAATTGACACCTTCACCCGAGCTTTCATCGGAATATCTTCCATTATTAGCTCGGCTGCTGTGTGTGCTTAACTTTAGTTGGTAACGGCGGCTTGCGAAGAGAATTAGCCGCGCAGGTCACAAACCACAAAACCTACGCGGCCACCGGAGTGTTGCGGATGCAGACTTTCAGTTGCCGCTGGGAACAGCCTGCGGACCAGCCTGCGACTGCGTGCGGAACTCGTATTGATGAATCTCGATGGCCGCCTTGCCTTCTTCGCAGCGAACCACGCGGCCACGAGCCACCAGCTTCAGGTTCACCCGGCTGTTGAGCTGCGCCGGCCAACTGATGGAGACTTCGAGCCGCCTGCCGGGGAGCAGATATTGATTGGTGGTGAACAGCACCCCGTTGCTGCTCATGTTGATGGTCTTTCCGACGCCGCCCTCGTCCGGGTGCTTGCGGTTGAGAATCTTAAACCGGACCTCCCGCTCAATCGGAAACCGATCCGCGCCGCGGCGGTCACTCTTGTCTCGTTCCATATTTGCGCCTGCCCCCTGCATCACCTTGTGTCCATTTAATTCAAACGGATTCATTCGCACCATCAGATTGCAGTATGGGCGGGAGTGCAACAATAGCAGAGACTTCCTAATTTGGGGTGGTACCGGGGCTTTGAACGGATAGTACCTGGGCCCAGGCCGAGGCCTATTCCTGAGGCGGAACCTGTTGCTTTTTCTTGCGGTTGCGGATCTGCTCCAGGCGCTCGGCGATGCGCTGCTCGGCGCCCCGGTTGGTGGGTTCATAGAATGTCGTGCCGGCCAGGGACTCGGGCAGGCACTCCATGTCGGGCAAGGCATCCTCGAATTTGTGGGCGTGCTGGTAGCCGGCGCCGTAGCCCCACTGCTTCATCAGGCCGGTGGGGGCGTTCCGCAAGTGCAGCGGCACTGGCTCGGCGCGGCGGCTCTCGATGGCTTCCATGACGCGGCCGAGCGCGCGGTAGGAGGCATCCGACTTGGGCGACGCAGCCAGGTAAATGGCGGCTTGAGCCAGCGCCAGGTCGCCTTCCGGGATGCCCAGGAAGTGGACCGCCTGCATGGCGGCGATGGATTGCTCGAGCGCGCGCGGGTCGGCCAGCCCGATGTCCTCGATGGCCATGCGCACCAGCCGGCGCGCGATGTACATGCGGTCCTCGCCGGATTCGAGCATCCGGCCCAGCCAATAGAGCGACGCGTCGACATCGGAAGATCGCACGGATTTGTGCAGCGCCGAGATGAGATTGAAGTGCTCCTCGCCGGCCTTGTCGTAGAGCAACATTTTCCGTTCGAGCGAATCCTCGACGGCTTGAGCGGTCAGATGGCCGCCTTGCGAAGCCGCCGCGGCCAGCTCCAGGATGTTGTAGGCGGTGCGGGCATCGCCGTTGGCGTAGATCGCGATCTGCTTCAGCAGGTCCTCGGGAGCTTCCACGCGCACCAGCGGAAGCGCGCGCCGCAACAGCACCTGGATTTCGTCTTCACTGAGCGGCTTCAGCATGTAGACTTTGGTGCGCGAGAGCAGCGCCGAGATCACCTCGAAGGATGGATTCTCGGTGGTGGCGCCGATCAGGATGACGTCGCCGCGCTCGACGTATGGCAGAAAGGCGTCCTGCTGGGCTTTGTTGAAGCGGTGGATTTCGTCGATGAAGATCAGAGTGCGGCGTCCGGCCCGGCGGCTGCGCTCGGCGTCGGCCATCACGGCCTTGATTTCCTTGATGCCGCTGAGCACGGCGCTGAAGGGGATGAAGTCGCAATGCGTCAGGCGGGCGATGATTTTCGCGAGCGTGGTTTTGCCGACGCCGGGAGGTCCCCACAGGATGATGGAGCTGAGCTGATCGCGCTCGATCTGGACGCGCAGCGGCTTGCCTTCGCCCAGGATGTGCTGCTGGCCCACGAACTCTTCGAGCGTGGCGGGGCGCATCCGCTCGGCCAATGGACGGCCGGCGTCATCCTTCGGGGAGGCGAGGGCGTCGGATTCAAAAAGACTCATGTCGCGACCATGCGTTGCTTGCGCGCGACATAGAGCGCGATGCCGGCCGCCAGCGCGGCGTTGAGGGACTCGACGCCGGCGGTTGGAATTCGAACGTCCAGCGCCTTGGCGCGCAGCCGCTCGCTCACTCCCCGTCCTTCGCTGCCGACGATGATGGCGCACTTGCGCGTGAAGTCGGCTTCACCCAGCTCCTGGACGCCTTTGGGCATCAGCGCGAACAGGTCGAGCTTGCGCTGCTCGACGGCGGCCAGCAGCAGGTGCGGGTCCATCGACGGCACCAGCGGAACGCGGAACACCGAGCCGGCCGAAGCCCGCAGGCATTTTGGATTGTAGGGGCTCACGGTTCCTTTCAAGAACGCGACGCCGGTGGCGCCGAAAGCTTCGGCGGCGCGCAGGATGGCCCCGGCGTTGCCCGGATCCTGGAGACCGTCCAGAATCACGGCGAGCGACTGCCCGCGGAACAATTGCTCGACGCTCCAGTGCGGCGGGCGCACCAGCGCCATGACGCCTTGGCTGGACTCGGTGGCGGAGATGCTGCGGAACAGGTCGTCGGGAAGCGAGGTGACCTTCAGGCTCTTGAGGCCGCGCACGTGGCTTTCGACGGCCGTGCGCACGGATTCGGCGGCGAACACGCCCGCGATCTCGCAATCGCTGCGCAGCGCTTCTTCGAGCAAGTGAAAGCCCTCGGCCACGGCGAAACCCTCGTCGGTGACGGAACCGCGCAGGATGGCGCGGCGGACTTCCTTGAGCAGCGGGTTTCGCGGGCTTGTCAGGGTTGGCATAAAGTAGACTCAGAAGGTTTTCGCAGCCAGCCAAATCTATCATGAAATGGATCGTCGCGATAGCGCTAGTCCTGGTGACAGCGGGAGTGCTGGTGAAAGTGGAGGGCGTGGCTTCCGAGATCGAGCGGCAATCCTCGATCGACGAGGCGCAGGCGGCCGACGCGATCATCGTCCTGGGCGCCGCCGAGTATCGCGGCAAGCCGTCGCCGGTGCTGGAGGCGCGTCTGAATCACGCGCTATTTCTGTATCTGAAGCACCTGGCGCCGCGTATCATCACCACCGGAGGCGCGGGCGGCGACCCGGTGTTTACGGAAGGATCGGTGGGCCGCGCTTACCTGGCCGAGCGAGGGGTTCCGCCCGAGGCGATCGTGGTGGAGCGCGAAGCCGGGAGCACGGCGCAAAGCGTGGCGGCCGTGGTGGAGATTATGCGGCGCATGAACCTTCAGTCAGCCGTGGTGGTGAGCGACGGCTACCATATTTTCCGCGTGAAGAAGATGCTGGAATCCAGCGGCTTGAAGGTTTACGGCTCGCCGCGCCCTTCCGCGCCGGCGGACCGGTGGCAGTATTTCCGGCAGGCCATCGGATACTTGCTGTGGCGGGCGGGGATCAGCATTTGAAGCGTTAACGCTTAGTAACCGTATGACTCCGAGGCCGGCCCGCGTCTAATCGTGGGGAGACAGGCCCCGCGAGTGGAGAGGGGACAGGATTTTACGCTCGAATTTCTTCGCTGCGACGGCGTGCGTGAGGCCGCCCGTCTTACTCACCACAGCCTGGCCCAGGCGCGCGAGCTGGTGGAGCGCGTGTTCCAGCTCGGCGGCGATCTTTACTCGGAAGTCGAAATCCTGAGTGACGGGCGGCGCGTCGAAACCATCAAGAACCCGGCGAGCGAGTCCCGTCTCACAGGCTAAGCACGTACCTGAGGATGTTTGGAATTCTATTTCGTGTGAGCCGAGGCCTGGGCTATAATGCAAGTTCATCCGGCGCGCGCTTCCACTGGGCGGCCAATACTCAGGAGGAGTTCATGAAGCGTTTACTTTTCGCCGCAATCTTCTGTATGTGCGCGTTCGGCGCATCCAGCGTGTACGAATTCACGCTCAACTCGATCGACGGGCATGCGGCTCCGCTGGCCGCCTACAAGGGCAAGGTGCTGCTGCTTGTCAATGTCGCCAGCAAGTGCGGTTTCACGCCGCAGTACACGGCGCTCGAAGCCTTGCACGAGAAGTATAAGGATCAGGGCCTGGTGGTGATGGGATTTCCGGCCAACAATTTCATGGGCCAGGAGCCGGGCAGCAATGAAGAGATCAAAGACTTCTGCTCGCGGACCTACAGCGTGAAGTTTCCCATGTACGCCAAGATCTCCGTCAAAGGCGACGACAAAGCGGCGCTGTATCATTATCTGACGGACCCCGCGACCAATCCGTCGTTCGGCGGAGAAATCAAGTGGAACTTCACCAAGTTCCTGGTTTCGCGCGACGGCAAGATCCTGGCCCGCTTCGAGCCGGCCGTGAAGCCGGATTCGCCGGAAGTAATCGGCGCCATCGAAAAAGCGCTCAAGTAGCAGCCCCGCCGCGCCGGGACACCCCGCACGCTCCCGGAATTTTAGTGCAACCCCGAAGTCGCTACATCTCTTGGTAGAGACTATCCAAAAAGCTAGTGTGTAGCCGAACGGTTCCGGTCGGAAGGACGCCTGGGGCTGCAACGGGGCCAAGTGTGGCGGCTGGGGAAAGCTGATGTTTGTTGCAACGCAAGGAGAAATCATTGATACGAGTCGGGAGTGAGCCGATGGCCTGCCACGTGCTATTAGCACTGGCCTCCTCGTACGTGGAGTATTCGCCAGTGGAGGATCTGTTATGACTACCGAGCGGCGATCGAAGGTAAGATACCCACTCGAACTTATGGTTCGATATCAGACTATCGACCGGGGGCGCAAAGTCTCCGGAGTGGGCCGGACCGTGAACGTGAGCAGCAGCGGGTTGCTGATGAACGCCGAGAGCGAGCTGCCCGAAGGCTCGCGCATGAAGGTCACCATCGAATGGCCATCCTTGTTGAACGGCACCACCCCGCTTCAGCTCGTCACGATTGGCAGAGTGGTGCGCCGAAGAGCCATGAGCCTGGCGGTGGCGCTGGAACATTATCAGTTCCGGACCAGGAAACGAACCGCCGACTGCGACCTTTCCAGCGGCCAGGCTGGTGTCGAAGCCAAGTCCGGGGAGCACTCCTCGCCCGAGCCGCTTTACGCCGCCGGAGCCAAGCTGAGTGCGGGCAGCTTCCGCAGGTTGTCCGTGGCCAAGAGCGAGCCCCGTCGGGTTCCCGAAGTGGTTATTCCAGGCTGACCGTAGCGCGCACCGGCAGAAGCGCACCATTGCGCATTTCGAATTCAGTGCCCGATCCCATGTGAACGGCCCTGACGATATAGCCTTCGCCGGCCAGGCCTGCGTATACCGCGCGAGCGCTGTCGAGGGATCTCGCCAGGTAGAGAATTCCGGGGGATTGGAGCGAACGCCACAGGTACAGGCAGAACTCCTCAGAAGCTGCTGAAGCGGCTTGGTACGTCACAGGCTCGAATCGGCCGGTCACGGGAAAACTTTAGTGGGCGGTGACGGCGGATCTTTCGAGGGTCGCGCCGCTCTGCTGTTCTCGCGCCGATCCGCCGATATTTGGTATGGCAGGCCATGATCACGATTGGATCTTTATCCCGGGCATCCGATCCGCCCCTAGAGCCGGCCCCAGCGGCCAGCGGGCAAGAACAGGCCGAGCAACCCAAGAAACGGCTGCCTCTCATGGTGATACCGATCACGCTGTCGGTCGGTTTGCTGGTGGCGGCCGGCTATGTAGGCCACCGCATCGTTACGGCGAAATCCCAGCCGGTGCAACCGGTGCAGAACGCCGTGGTGGCGCCTCCACCCGCGGCTAAGCTCGCGCCCGTCGCGGAGGAGCCCGTGGTGGAGGAGAAAGTCCAGGCCACCGAAGCGCCGCGTGTCCAGGTCCAGGCCCCGGCCCCGGCCGTCCAACACGAACCGGCGGCAGTCCCTCAGGCCGCGCCTCCCAGCGAACTAGTTGCGACCCAGGAGCAGGCGGCGCAGGAGAATGTGCTCGAATCCGTAACCGACGACGGCAGCGCGCTGATTGATCCGCAACCGGGCCAGAGATATCTTCAGATCGCGGCCATCAGTTCCCAGGCCGTCACCTGGTTCATGGCCGACCTGCGGCGCAACCATTTGGAAGTCCGGCTGGCCCCGGGCCCGCGCGAAGGCCTGAGGCGCGTGTTGATCGGCCCGTTTCCGAATTGGGATTCGCTGAACGCCACCAAGGCGCAGATCCAGAAGATGTGGCCGGACTGCTTCGTGCGGGTCTACTGATCCGGCGGGCGGTGCGGCTAAGCTTAGGGTGTGCGCACCATCATCGAGCCGTTCCGCATCAAGAGCGTCGAGCCACTGCACTGGACCACGCCCGCGCAGCGCGAGCAAATCCTGGAGCAGGCCGGCTACAACCTGTTTCAGATCCGCGCCAGCGACATTCTGATCGATCTGCTGACTGACTCCGGCACCAGCGCCATGTCCACCGAGCAGTGGGCGGCCATGATGCGGGGCGATGAATCCTACGCCGGCAGCGAGAGCTTCTACCGTTTCGAGCAGAGCGTGCGGGCGCTCACCGGGTTCCGCCACGTGATACCCACGCACCAGGGCCGCGCCGCCGAGCGGATCCTGTTTTCGATTCTCTGCCAGCCCGGCCACGTGGTGCCCAGCAACACGCACTTTGACACCACGCGCGCCAACATCGAGTTCAACGGCGCGCGCGCGGTGGACTTGCCGGTGGCCGCCGCCCGCGATACCCAGGCGCGCGTCGCGTTCAAAGGCAACCTGGACGTGGAGGCGCTGGAGCGTCTGATCCAAGCGGAAGGCGCCGACCGGATTCCGCTGGTCATGATCACGGTGACCAACAATTCCGGCGGCGGCCAGCCGGTTTCGATGGCCAACATCCAGGCCGCGCGCGAGGTGACGTCGCGCCACCGCATCCCGTTGTACCTGGACGCCTGCCGCTTCGCCGAAAACGCGTGGTTCATCAAGCGCGACGAGCCGGGCTACGGCGATTTCACCCCGCGCGAGATCGCGCAGCGGATGTTCGCGCTGGCCGATGGCTGCACCTTCTCCGCCAAGAAGGACGCGTTCGCCAACATCGGCGGATTTCTGTGCACCAACAACAGCCGGCTGGCGGAACAGGAAACCAACCTTTTGATCCTGACCGAGGGATTTCCGACGTATGGAGGGCTGGCCGGGCGCGACCTGGAGGCGGTCGCGGTGGGACTCGAGGAAGTGCTGCAGCCGGAGTATCTGGAATACCGCATCGCATCCACGGCTTATCTCGGCCGGCATATCGCCGATCGCGGGGTCCCGATTGTGGAGCCGCCCGGCGGACATGCCATCTACATCGATGCGGCCAGGATGCTGCCCCACATCCAGCGCGCGCAGTTTCCGGGCCAGGCGCTGGCGGTGGAGCTGTACCGTCATGCCGGCGTGCGCTCGGTGGAGATCGGCTCGGTGATGTTCGGCGCCAGCGCCCCGCACGAGCTGTTGCGGCTGGCCATCCCCCGCCGCGTTTACACACAGAGCCATGTGGATTACCTGGTGGAGGCGATCCTGGAGGTAAACGACCGCCGGGAATCGATCCGCGGATTCGAGATCGTCTCCGAGCCGCAGTTCCTGCGGCACTTCACGGCGCGGTTCCGGCCGGTTCGCGCCTAGCCGGGACCCTGCGGGCCAGCCTGGGGGATTTATAGTACAACGCTGGACTCCGGTCCTAAGGTGGTGCTAAGGCAATTAAGGCCAGAGCCTTAGGGCAAGACTCGATCCTCCCCAATCTGATCTTGGCCGTTTAAGGGACTTGAGCCACAGGTGTCTGCCGGTGGCCCCAGACGGGAGAAACGATATCGCGATGAAGAGAAACATGGTACCCCTGCTCGGGATCGCGGTGGTGGTGGCCATCATCTCCACCGGGGTTTTCTACGGGCTGTTCGCGGGCAAGCTGCGGAGCACGCCCGCCGACGTTGCGGGCCAGCCGATCGTGGTGGCCGCGCGGGCGCTGGACCGGAGCGCCGTGCTCACGGCCGCCGACGTGCGGATCTCGCAAGTCAAGGGACCGGTGAGCGGGTCGTTTTCGAGCCCCGAACAAGTGACGGGCGCGACGTTGCTGGCCCCGTTGAAGGAGAATGAGCCGCTGCTCGAGGAGCGCGTAGCATCCCAGAATCCCAAGGCGGGCGCATCGAGCGGCGCTGTACCGGCCGGTTCGCGGGCTCTCTCCATCCGGGTTTCAGAATCCGACGGCGTGATCGGGCTGCTTCGGCCCGGATCCAAAGTCGATCTGCAGGCGGTCGGGGAGCGTAACGGCTCGGTGGAACTGCGCACGATTCTCGAGGACGTGGAAGTGCTGGCGGTGAATCCGCAGGCCCAGGCGGGCGGCGGAAACCGCGGGCCGGTCTCCATCGTGACCGTGCTCACCCGCGCCGAGGATTCGGATAACGTGGCGCTGGCGGATTCCGGCGCGCGCATCCGGGTGGCGCTGCGCAATCCGCTCGACCAGCAGGTGGCGGCTCGCCGTTCGCTGGAGCTCAGCTCGGTTTTTCAGTCCAATGGTCCGGCTCGATCCATTCGCGTGGAGGCGGCGACAGCTCCGGTCCCTTCCGCCGGGGATGGCCGCTCCATCCAGCTTCACATCCAGGTGCTGCGCGCCAGCGACCGGGCGGCGGGCGAGCTGGAATCCAAGCTGACTCCGGCCGGCTCCGGCGAAACTTTGAGCGTGGCCCGGTTCGGCTCCAGCACCGACAGCGATGCACTGGTTCGGAGTCTTGAACAAAAGCATGAGATCGAAATCATCGCGGCCGAAAGTCTCACCGCCGGCCTGGGGCGTCCGGCGAAGTTTCGGGCCGGGCCGGATGCGTGCCAGCTTCGCGTGCATTTCTCTCCGGAAGCGGGATCGGGTGGAACCGTCAACCTGAGGGTTAGACCGGAGATCAGTTTTCGCGCCAGCGGGGGCGTCGAGACACGGCAATATGAAGCCGAGCTGCCGGCCGGCGCAAGCTTCCTGGTCACGGGAATTCTGAACGAGGCGCGCGATCGCCAGTCCCTGGAGCGGCTGTTTCCGCAACACTCCTGGGCGGGCCGCCGCGTGATGATCCTGGTTACTTCGCAAACGGGCGGCGCGTCCCAGGTGTCCGCGCTGGCTCCCAATCGCCGGAGGCGCTAAGTGCTGGCGCTTTCCTCGATTCTCGTCTTCTTCACTACCTTTCTGGCGGTGGCGCTGGCCGTCCTGATCGCCTGGTTCGCGCTCGAACGCATGGGCGCCGAAGCGCGAGCCGAGGACATGTCGGTGCACCTGCTGGATGAAAGCCCGCGCTTGCTCAAGGACGAGAGCTTGAGCACGATCTCGCTGTGGGCCAAACTGCTGGACCGTTCGGACCTGATCCGGATCATGCAGCGCCATCTGTTGCAGGCCGGCCTGGCCTGGTCGCTCGGGCGAGTGACGCTCCTGATGCTGCTGGCGGCTAGCGTGGCTCTGGCCATGGGGATGCATTTCGAATGGCTGCCGGGCTGGGCCGCCATGCTGATCGCGGCCTTGGTGGGTCTGGTTCCCTATCTGTACATCCTGAAGCGCCGCGCCAAGCGCTTCCGGCAGTTCGAAGAGAACTTCCCCGATGCGATGGATTCGCTGGCGCGTTCGCTGCGCGCCGGCCATCCTTTCGCGGCGGCCATGGAGATCGTGGCGGAGGAATGCGAGCCGCCCGTGTCGGCCGAAATTCGCCAGACGGCGGTGGATGGAAATCTGGGCACTTCCTGGAATGAAGCTCTGAACAATCTCGCCGCGCGCATACCGCTGCTGGAAGTGACCATGTTCGTTCAGGCCGTCCAGCTCCAGAACCGCACCGGAGGCAAGCTCAACGAAGTGCTGGCGAAGATGGCCGAGAATATGCGCGAGGCCACCGCGCTGAAGGGCGAGGTGCGGGCCCTGGCGGCGCACGGCAAGCTGACCGGAACGGTTCTCACCATTTTGCCTCTGGGCATCGCTTGTGTGATGGCGATGGTGAACCCGTCTTATCTGGCGGTTCTGGTCTACCATCCGTACGGGAAATTCCTGATCAGCGGGGCGATCCTGTGCCTGCTGGCGGCGCACTTCATCATTCGCCGCATCGTGGACATAAAGCTATGAGCGAAATTTGGCTGGGGGCCGGTTTCTTTTCGTTCATCCTGACGGCCGTTCTGGTGGCGGGTTACTTTTTCGAAAAGGCCGCCGAGCGGCGGCGCGGAGCCGCGGCTGCCGTACGGCTGTCGGCTGACCAGAGCTTGCCCGGTTCGCGCGCCGTATTTCTAAACGTGTTCCGCTCCATCGGCGAAAACTTCCCCGCGACCAAGAACCAGAACAACCCTTATCGTCTGCGTCTGGCGGCGGCCGGATATGGATGGCCCTCGGCGCTGGCGGTATTTTATGGGATCAAGTGCGCGAGCGCGCTGTTCTTCGCCGGCCTGTTTGGAATCCTCACGCTGCTCTATCGCGGCGAGGCTTCCGTGGCGCTGGTCCCGATGATTTGTGGATTGAGCCTGGGATTCCTGTTGCCGGATCGGGTTCTGGCTTCGAGGGTGCGCGCCCGCGTGCAGCGGTTGCGCAGCGCCCTGCCTCCCGCGCTGGACCTGATGGTGTTGGGGATGGAAGCCGGACAGTCGCTCGACCAGTCCATCGCGGACGCCAGCCGCAGCCTGCAGCGCACGCACCCGGACTTCAGCGCGGAGCTGGCCCAGCTCTACCTGGAGCTCAAGACGGCCACCAGCCGGGCCGATTCGTTCCGCGGCTTCGGCGTCCGCAACAAGGAGCCGGAGTTGCGCAAGCTGGCCAACCTGCTGGCGGACAGCGATCGTTTCGGCACCAGCATCGGGCCGGCCTTGCGCTCGCACTCCAAGTACCTGCGCACGCGTTTCCGGCAGCAGGCCCAGGAAAGAGCCCGGAAAGTGGGCGTCAAGCTGATCTTTCCGGTGTTCTTCCTCATCTTCCCGTCGGTGCTGCTGGTGACGCTGGGACCGGCCGTCATGCTGATGTATCAGCAGTTGAAGAATCTGCTGCAGTAGAAGGCTTGGGCTCGGCCGGGCGCCGCTCGCGTCCACGGCTTTGAGTGAGTAGGATGGAAATATGGACCTGCCGAAAGCTCTCTTGCCGCTGCTGCTCGCCCCGTTAGCAATGTTCGGCCAGTACAAAGCCGATCCGGCCGGTCCGCCGCCCAAGGAGCTGGCCGCCAACATCGCGCCAGTCCTGCAAGCCAACGGATTCAAGATCAGCAACAACGGCGCGCCGTATTGCGAGATCTGGTTCCGCCTCACGCAGCCGTCCGGTCCCAATTCTCCCGAGCAGAACGTGACGCTGCCGGCGGTGCCGTTCGGCGCGCTGCTGGGGGTGATTCGCTTCGACGGCAAAGGCTCGGATCGCCGCGGGCAGCCCATCCAGGCCGGCCTGTACACGCTGCGCTACGGCATCATGCCGATGAACGGGGATCATCAAGGCGCGGCGCCGCAGCGCGATTTTCTCCTGATGACTCCGGCCGGCGACGACAAAGATCCGAACTCCACTCCCAATTTCGATGCCCTGGTGAGCTTGAGCAAGAAGGCCTCCGGCACGCCGCACCCGGCGGTGTTGAGTTTTTGGAAGGCCGATTCGGACGCGCCCGGATTCAGCCAGCAGGGCGATGACTGGGTGCTCCAGACCAAGCTGGGCGACACGCCGATCGCGGTGATTCTGATCGGAACGGCCAGTTCTTAATCTGCGGTTCATTGGTTCATTGGTTCATTGGTTCCTTAGTTCCTTAGTTCATTGGTTCATTGGTTCGTTGGTTGGCCCGCCGGGAGTGTCGCCAGGCGCGGTGGCCTGCAGGGTGCAACCAAAGAACCGAGGAACCAAAGAACTAAAGAACGCCGTTTCAGTCCGATAAGAAAACTAGGGAGGCAGTGCCAACCGTGTTAGACGTTCTCATTGTGGACGACTCTGCTGCGATCCGGAAAATTCTGCAGCGCGTATTGCGCCAGGCCGAGATTCCTCTGGCCGCGGTTTATGAAGCGGGCGACGGGGCCGAAGCCCTGGAAATCCTGAAGAACCAGAAAGTCAGCCTGGTGCTGTCGGACATCAACATGCCCAACATGGATGGTCTGGAGTTCCTGACCCGCCTGCGGGCCGAGCAAGCCTGGGCGAAACTGCCGGTTTTGATGGTGAGCACCGAAGGCAGTCACGCCAAGGTGCTGGAAGCGGTGGAGCGCGGAGCCTCCGGCTATGTGCGCAAGCCGTTCACCGCCGAGCAGATCAAGGAGAAGCTGGCCGGACTGCTGTAGACGGGCACGGACAGAGACGAGGAAAAATGATAACCACCGAAACAGGCTGGACCGAAGCGCAGGTTCAATCCGAGTTGGCCGAGGCGATCAAGGCTTGCACCCGGGAAGTCTTCGGCACCATGCTGAACCTGGAGCTGGCTCCCGGCGACACGTTCGTCGAGAGCAGCGAAGCAGCGCCCGCGTCGGGCGTGGTTTCCATCATTGGGCTGGCCGGGGCCTGGGTGGGATCGGGCAGCTTGTCGTGTTCGGCCCGTTTCGCGTGCCAGATGGCTTCCCATCTTCTGCTGACTGAATATGAGGCGGTCGACGAAGACGTGCTGGATGCGGTGGCCGAGGTGACCAATATGATCATCGGCAACGTGAAGACCGGACTGGAAAATCATCTGGGCGCCATGGGGCTGAGCACCCCTACCGTGATTTACGGCCGCAATTTCCAGACGCGCGGCGCGCGCAACCAGGAATGGACGGTGGTGCCTTTCCTGCTCGACAACGAGCGGATGTGCGTGCAGATGTGTATCGCGCCGAATCCGGACGCCGGTCAGCGGGCCATGCGGCCGGGGTTCCCCATCCCGCACGTGCTCAACATCTGAGGGGAGCAGGCATTGAATTCAATCCAGCAAGGGAGACAACAGACCATGGAAACGATTTTAGCCACAGCACCGGTGAATGCACCGCAAAAGACGGATCAACGGGCCGGCAAGTATCTCACCTTTCAGCTCGGCAACGAGGAGTTTGCCTTTCAGGTCTTGCGCGTCCGCGAAATCATGGGCGTGCAGGAGATCACTGCGGTCCCGCAGACGCCGGGCTATGTGAAAGGGGTGATCAACCTCCGTGGCAAGGTAATCCCGGTGGTGGATCTGCGCTTGAAGTTCGGACTGCCGGAGCAGGAGTATACGCAGCGCACCTGCATCATCGTGGTGGAGATCCACAGCGATGCGCACAAGCACCTGATCGGCGTGATCGTGGATGCGGTTTCGGAAGTGATCACGCTGCAAGCCGGCGAGATCGAAAACACACCCGACTTCGGCAACGGCGTGGCCACGCCGTACCTGCTGGGCATGGCCAAGATCAAGGGCAAGGTGAAAATCCTGCTGGACATCGATATCGTGCTGTCGGCCCAGGACGTACAGGGCCTGGGCGGATTCTAAGGAGCGGACTGAATGGCTGTGGATTCCGGACACAATTCGGCAGCCGGCGTGGAGACGCCGGCCGGGGGAAGCAACCCGCTGGCGAGCGACCCGGAGCTGCTGAACGATTTCATTCTGGAATCGCGCGAGCACCTGACCACGATCGAGCTGCAGTTGCTGACGCTCGATCAGGATCCCGGCAATGCCGAAGCGATCCACGCGGTCTTCCGGGGATTTCACACCATCAAGGGCATGGCCGGATTCCTGGATCTGGACGCGGTGCGCGACGTGTCGCATGAAGTCGAAACCATTCTGGATCTGGCGCGGAACTCGCAACTGGCCATCACGCCGGCGGTGATCGACGGGATCCTGGAGAGCAAAGACTACCTGGGCCGCTGGATGGGCGCGCTGGAAAGCATGCTGGCAGGCGGTCAGGCTCCCGAGGGGCTGGACAACCAGGCGCTGGTGGCCGCTATTCGCGGCTTGGCGCAGCCGGCGGATGGAACGGGCTTGACTCCGGCCGAGGAATGCGCCCCGCCTTCTCCAGGTCCAACGGAGACAGTGGCGCCACCCGAGGCTCCCGCCACCAGCGGGTTGCTGGAACTGGCGCGCGAGGTGGCCGCGCCGCCCCCGGAAGCAGCGGAAGCAGCGCCGTCCGTGTCGGCGGAAGCGCTGGAAACACCCAAGGCCGCGGAGCCGTCGCAGCTGACCGCGCGTTCCATCAAGGTGGATACCGGCAAACTGGATTACCTGGTGGACATGGTCGGCGAAATGGTGATCGCGCAATCGCTGGTGCGGCACGATCCGGATCTGGCCAGCAGCATGAAGCCGCGGCTGGCGCGCAACTTGTCGCAACTGGCTCGCATCACCGACGAGGTGCAACGCACCGCCATGTCGATGCGCATGATCCCCATCGGCCAGTTGTTCCAGAAGACCGCGCGGCTGGTGCGGGACCTTTCGCGCAAGGCCTCCAAGCAAGTGGACCTGGAGCTGGCCGGCGAAGACACCGAGTTGGATCGCAACATCGTCGAGGAGCTGGCGGATCCGCTCATGCACATGGTTCGCAACGCAGTGGATCACGGCATCGAGACTCCCGAGGAACGCGCTCAGGCCGGCAAAGCGCCCACGGCTCGCGTGCTGCTCAAGGCCGGACACCAGGCCGGCCATATCGTCATCCAGATCTCGGACGACGGCCGCGGACTGGACCAGGAAAAAATCCTGCGCAAGGCGCGGGAAAAAGGCCTGATCGAGCCCGACGCCCAGCTCAGCGAGGGCGAGATCTTCAACCTGATATTCCATCCCGGCTTTTCGACCGCCGACAAGATCACCGACGTTTCCGGACGCGGCGTCGGCATGGACGTGGTGCGCAAGCACGTTCAAAAGCTGCGCGGCCGGATTGAAGTCCAATCCACGCCGGGCCAGGGAACCACCATCGTGATGAAGCTGCCGCTGACGCTGGCGATCATCGACGGGCTGGTGGTCGCGGTGGGAAGCCAGCGCTACATCGTGCCGCTGTTTGCGGTGCGCGAGATGCTGAAGCCCGCCGAAGACGCCATCTCGACCATACGAGGACAGCAGGAGATGGCCATGGTCCGGGGCACGCTGCTGCCCTTGATCCGCCTGCACCGGCGCTTTCAAATCCAGCCGCGCTTTGAGAAACCCTGGGAAAGCCTGCTGATCGTGTCCGAGAGCGGAGGCCGGCAGTTCTGCCTGATGGTGGATGAGCTGATCGGCAAGCAGGAAGTGGTGATCAAGAGCCTGGGCGAGAGCATGCAGAACATTCCCGGAGTGGCCGGCGGAGCGATCCTGGGCGACGGCCTGGTGGGATTGATCCTGGACCTGGAAGGCATATTCGGAGCGGGCGGCTCGGGACACCCGGGGAGCGGGCTGTGATCAAGGAAAACACTTATTCCGACGCCACGGGCCTGGAGCTCAAGGAACGCGAGTTTCACCAGATCAGCCAGCTCGCCCACGAGCGCTTCGGACTGGAACTCAAGCCCGGCAAGGAGGCGCTGGTGGCCGCGCGGCTGGGAAAAAGGCTGCGCCAGCGCGGGTTCCGTTCCTTCGACGAGTATTACCAGCACGTGTTGTCGGACTCGACCGGCGACGCGCTGATCGAGTTGATCGACTCGCTCACCACCAACCACACCAGCTTCCTGCGCGAGCGGTCGCATTTCGAATTCCTGGCGCGGGCGGTAGTCGAGGAGTTTGGGGACGTCCGGAAGCTGGAGATCTGGAGCGCGGCCTGTTCGAGCGGAGAAGAGCCTTACTCGATCGGCATGTGCGTTTCGGATGTCTTCTCCAAGCCCGGCGCCAAGAACCGCGAGGTCCGCATCCTGGCCACCGATATCTCGACGCGCGTGCTGGCCAAGGCCCGCCGGGGCGTATACCCGGCCGAACGGTTTCAAGAGCTCTCCGAAGCGTGGCGGCGGGCCTACCTGCTGAAAGGCGATGGCGACTGCCGCGGGTACTACAAAATCAAGCCGGAACTGGCGCGCCTGGTGGAGTTTGAGCGGCTCAACCTGATCGAGCCGTTCTCGCAACACCGCCTGTTTCACGTCATATTCTGCCGCAACGTCATGATGTATTTCGACAAGGCGACGCAGCAGGACATCGTGCAGCGCTTGAGCGCCTGCCTGGAGCCGGGCGGATATTTGTTCGTCGGTCATTCCGAGTCGCTCACCGGCGTGTCGCACGATTTGCAGTACGTGCGCCCGGCTACCCATCGCAAAGAGAAAAGGGGCGGCCGGTCGAGGGTGTGGTCGTGAGAGCGCTGGTGGTGGGGATATCGGACTGTAAAGTGAGTTGGGACCCCGAAGATCTGCTGGTGACCTACGCGCTGGGTTCGTGCATCGCCGTGGCGCTGCACGATCCGGTGGCCAAGGTCGGAGGCCTGCTGCACTACATGTTGCCGGACTCGGCGCTGGACGCGGCCAAAGCGCAGCAGAATCCGTTCATGTTCGCCGATACCGGAATCGCGAGGCTGGTGGAAGCGGTCCGGTCCAAGGGCGGGCTGCCCGGGCGGATGGTGGTGCGGCTGGCGGGAGGCGCAGGTGCTGGACACCCAGGGGACCTTTCAGATCGGCAAGCGCAACTACCTGGCCGCTCGCCGGATTCTCTGGAAGGCGGGATTGCTGATCCGGGGCGAGGCAGTGGGCGGCGAGGTTTCGCGAACCACCCGGCTGGAGGTCGCAAGCGGCCGGATGTGGATCCGCGAAGGAGCCGGAATCGATCGGGAACTGGTGGGGCAGCGTGCCGGGGTCAGAAAAGCGACGGAAGGGGAATGAATGCATGGCGTACTCTGTATTGATCGTGGATGACTCGCCGGTCATGCGCAGCTTCATCCGGCGCGTGATGAAGCTGTCGGGCTTTGAGGTCAAGGAATGCTGGGAGGCCTCCAACGGCGAGGAAGCTCTGGCGGAGCTGCGGGAGCACCGCGTGGACGTGATCCTGACCGATATCAACATGCCCAAGATGAACGGCGAAGAGTTGCTGCGGCGGCTGGAAGAGGAAGGCACGCTGCGGTCGGTGCCGGCGCTGGTGATTTCCACCGATGCCACCAAGAACCGCATCCTGCGAATGCTGTCGCTCGGCGCCGAAGGCTACATGACCAAACCGTTCTCACCGGAAGGACTGCGCGAAGAGCTGGAACGAATACTAGGAGACCGCAATGCCACCAGAGCTTGAACTATCGGATGCCGGCGTCCCGGCAGCGGAGCGAGTGGACATACTGCGCGCCGTCTCGGCCGAAGTCCTGGAGACGATGTTCTTTACCGAAGCGCTGGACACCGAGTGCGAACATGACTGGCTTCCCGGCGCGGTCTGGGCCCGCATCGCCTTTTCGGGCTCGCACTGTGGACATATGTTGCTCGGTCTTTCCGGGGAAGTTGCGACTTCGATCGCCTCCGGTTTCCTGGGCCTGGACTGCGCCGAAACCGGCGAGCAGGAGCGCGCGCAGGTGATTCTCGAGCTGGCGAACATTCTATGTGGAGCGGTGCTCAGCCGTCTGTGGCCGGAATCCAGGCTGCTGCTGGACGCGCCGGAAATGGGCGGCTGGGAAGGCGGGTTGGATGGCTCGCTGCATGGCTGCTTGGCGTTGCCGGAAGGAATGCTGGCGGTGTCCATCCGGATGTGCGCGCCGAGCGAGCCGCCGGATTCCGGCCGAGGAAACTGACTTGACTCCAGAACGCAAAACCCGGGTGCTGATCGTGGACGATTCCGCCATCGTGCGCAAGCTTCTGGCCGAATCGCTCAACGGAGAGCCCGATCTGGAAGTGGTGGGAACCGCGCCCGATCCTTACGTCGCCCGCGACAAGATCCTGAGCCTGCATCCGGACGTGCTGACGCTGGATATCGAAATGCCGCGCATGGATGGCCTGACCTTTCTCAAGAAGCTGATGCGCTTCCATCCCATGCCGGTGGTGGTCATCAGCTCTTTGGCCCAGGCTTCCAGCCGCGCGGCGCTGGAGGCGCTGCAGGCCGGCGCCGTGGAAGTGCTGGCTAAGCCGGGCGGTCCCTATTCGGTGGGCGAGATGAAGCAGGATCTGCCGCACAAGATCCGCGCCGCCGCACAGGCCCGGCTGGCGAGGACCAGCGTGCTCCCGGATGCCGCTCCGCGTCCTTCCGCGCCCGCCGTGTTCCAGGCGGCCAGCCGCTCCACGATCATCGCCATCGGCGCGTCCACGGGTGGAACCGAAGCCATTCGCCAGGTGCTCATGGAAATGCCCGAGAACAGCCCCGGGATCGTTCTGGTCCAGCACATCCCGGCGGTGTTCTCCACCGCGTTCGCCAACCGGTTGAACGATCTGTGCCGGATACAGGTAAAAGAGGCAGCCCATGGAGACCGCGTGCAGGCCGGCCAGGCATTGGTGGCGCCGGGCAATTTTCACATGACGCTCCAAAAACGATGCGGCGAGTACCGGGTTTCCATTGAGGACGGCCCGCGGGTCTGCTATCAGCGGCCATCCGTGGACGTTCTGTTCAATTCGGTGGCCGAAGCGGCGGGCGCCGACGCGATCGGAGCCATTCTCACCGGTATGGGCTCGGACGGCGCGCAAGGCATGCTCAGGATGAAACGGGCAGGAGCGCGCACGGTGGCGCAAGACGAAGCCAGTTGCGTCGTATTCGGCATGCCGCGCGAGGCCATCCGGCTGGGCGGCGTCGATCACGTGGTGTCGCTTCAGCGCGTGGCTTCCGAACTGTGCGCGTTGGCCGCTCCGGCCGTCCGGGTCTGAACCCGCGCTTCACAATCCATCTAAACTTGAAAAGAGCCTCTGCTCGAGCGGAGGCTCGGTGGCATGCCGGACTATCCAGAGCGTATCGGCTCGTATCGCATCACGGGGAAGCTGGGCGAGGGTGGCATGGGCGTCGTGTACAGCGCCTATGACACGCGCCTGAACCGGCCTGTCGCTCTCAAGGTGATCCGCGGCTCAGCGGACGAGGAGAATCTGCGGAAGCGGTTCGTGAGAGAAGGGCAGTCGGCGGCGCGGGTCAACCATCCCAACATCTGCTCGCTGTATGACGCCGGCGAAGAACAGGGCCATCCCTTTCTGGTGATGGAGCTGCTGGAAGGGGAATCGCTGGCCGCGCGGCTCGCGCGAGGTCCGCTGGCGCTGGCGGAGGCCGTGCAGGTGAGCCTGGGGATCCTGGCGGCGTTGTCGGCGTTGCATCGCGCGCAGATTCTGCATCGCGACCTCAAGCCCTCCAACATTTTTCTTTCGACGCACGGAGTGAAGCTGCTGGACTTCGGCCTCGCCAAGCCGCTTGCGCAGCAGGACGACCCCGACGGCAAAACGCAGAGCGAAATCACTCAGCAGGGAATGATCGCGGCCACTCCGCGCTACGCCTCTCCGGAACAGGTGACCGGCCAGGCGCTGGACGCGCGCAGCGACCTGTTTTCCTGCGCCGCGGTGCTGTTTGAGATGCTCACGGGAAAATGCGCGTTTCCCGGCGACTCTCCACTGCAAATCTTCCACGCCATTCTGTACGAATCTCCTCCGGCGCTGGGAGGGTCGGCGGCGGTTTCGGCGATCGACCGCATCCTCAACCGGGCCATGGACAAGCGGCCGGAGAACCGCTACCTTGCGGCCGACGACATGGCGGCCGAGTTGCGAGCAGTGTTGCGCCTGGACGACGCGGGCCTGCCGATAGAGACACGAACCGTCAAACGGCTGATCGTCCTTCCGTTCCGCGCACTGCGACCGGATCCGGAGACCGACTTCCTGGCATTCAGTCTTCCGGACGCCATTGCGGCGTCGCTGGCGGGCCTGAGTTCGCTGGTGGTGCGGTCGAGCCTGGCGGCGGCGCGCTTCGCGGGTCCCGCGCCCGACTTGAAGGAGATCGCGAGAGAAGCCGATGTGGATGTGGTGCTGACCGGCACCCTGCTGCGCGCCGGCGCGCAATTGCGCCTCAGCACTCAACTGGCGGAAGCGCCGGGCGGCACGCTGATCTGGTCGAAGACCTCGCAAGTGGAGCTGCGCGACATTTTTCAATTGCAGGACAGCCTGGTCAACGCCGTGGTGGAGTCGCTGGCCCTGCCGTTGACCGCAGGCGAGATCCGGCGTCTCTCTCACGACGCGCCCCCAGATGCGTCGGCTTACGATCTGTATCTGCGGGCCAACGAACTGGGCCGTGACTGGCGGAACATCGGCGCTGCCATCGAACTGTATGAGAAATGCGTCGCCAAGGATCCGGGCTATGCGCCGGCGTGGGCGCGGCTGGGCCGGTCGCGCTGGCTGGCCGACAAGTACGCGGACGCTTCGGCGGAGAAACTGGCTGAGGCCGACTCAGCGATCCGCCGCGCGCTCGAACTCAGCCCGGACCTTCCGCTAGCGCACAATATCTACGCGCAAGTGCAGGTGGAAGAGGGCCGGGCACTGGAAGCCACGAAGGGCCTGCTGGAGCGGTCGAAGACGGCCCGCAACGACCCGGAACTGTTTGCAGGCTTGACGCACTCGTGCCGCTATTGCGGGTTGCTGGAGGCTTCGCTCGCGGCCCACCAGCAGGCGCGCCGCCTGGACCCAAAGATTCCGACCACGGTGGTGCACACTTATTTTCTGTTGGGCGACTATCAGAGCGCGCTGGAAGCCAGCCAGGACGATTTCGGATATGCCACGGCCGTCTCGCTTGCAATGCTAGGGCGGACCAGCGAAGCGATCGCGCTATTGAAGGAACGCGAGCAGCCCGCACCCCGCCGGCTGGCCCGACTCTTTATGACCGCGCTCCGGACCATGCTCGAGGGCGACCGCCGGGCGTGTCTCGAAGCGTCGGATGAATTGATGCGCGGAACGTTTCGCGACCCGGAAGGCTGGTATCACGGGGCGCGGCAGCTCGCCTACTTGGGCGAAATCGAGCGCGCCTTGCTCGCGCTTTCGCGAGCGGTGCAATGGAATTTCTCGTGCTTCACCGCGATGGCGAGCGACCCCTGGCTCGATTCACTCCGGGGCGACGCCCGTTTCAAGGACCTGCTTCAGTTGGCTAAGACCCGTCACGAAGAAGCCCGCAGAGCGTTCATCGAAATCGGAGGAACCGAGGTGCTCGGCTGCTCTGTTTAGTCGCGTAGGGCGAACGTAAACAGGGCGTGGCCCGCGGCGATGGAGATGTACTGCTTGTTCCCCACGCGAAACGTAACCGGAGCCGCTTCCACCGATCCACCCAGGCTGGCCCTCCAAAGCTCGCCGCCGTTGCGCGCGTCGAGTGCGTAGAAATATCCTTCACGGCCGCCCGCGAACAGAAGGTCCGACGCGGTGGTCAGCACTCCGCTGGCGGTGAGATCGGTCATCTTGAACGTCCACTTGATCTGTGCGCTAGTCGGATCGATGGCCACCACGGCGCCGTAATTGGTGTCTTCGGCCGGCGTGTTTTCTGCGCCGCGCCGCGTGGGCGGCCCCGCGCCTCTCAGCGTTCCACCCATATAGCGCTGGCCAGGCGCGAACTCGGACCCTACTTTGCCGACGTTCATGCTGCTGTCCTGCCAGCTTGGCACGTAGAACAGGTTGGTGCGCGGACTGTAGGACGGAGAATACCAGTTAGTGGCTCCAAACAGATGGGGGTAAACCAGGACGCCTTGCGCGGTTGGGCTGGCGTTGGGAGCGCGCATGGGCCGTCCGCTTTCATCCAGGCCGGTGGACCAAGTCACTTTGGCGTAGGGCGCGCCCGCCAGGAATTTCCCGGTAGCGCGATCCAGCACGTAAAAATATCCGTTGCGATTGGCCCACAGCAGCATCTTGCGCGGCGTGCCTTTCCAGTTGCCGTCCACCAGGACGGGGATCTGGACCGAGTCGTAATCGTATTCATCGTGCGGCGTGAATTGAAAATGCCATTTCAGTTGGCCGGTGTCGGC
>JAIQFN010000067.1 GCA_020073265.1 Terriglobia bacterium
GGCACGCCGCGCAAGATGCTGCTGTGGGCCAATCGCAACGGATATTTTTACGTGCTGGATCGCGCTACCGGAAAATTCCTCACGGGCGCGCCCTACGCCAAGGTGAATTGGTCCACTGGCCTGGACGAGAGCGGACGGCCGATGCGCGCTCCCAACGCCCGCCTGACTGCCGAAGGCGTCACGATTTACCCCAACGCGCTGGGAGCCACCAACTGGTATTCTCCCTCCTACAGCCCGCGCACGAATTTGTTTTACGTGTCGAGCTGGCAGGACAGCCGCATGAACATGGGGAAGGTATCGGTGGAGTTTGTCCCCGGACAGAACTACATGGGTGGCAGGTCACGAGGCGGCGTGCCGCCCACGCGGCATGGTGCTGAGAACACGCCAACGGAAGATTCCAACTACGGCGCCGTGCTGGCCATCGATCCCAACACCGGGCAGACCAAGTGGCAGTTCAAGATGACCGATCTAACCGCCAGCGGTGTGCTGACCACCGCATCGGACCTACTTTTCGCGGGCGGCCGCGAAGGATATTTCTACGCGCTGGATGCCCGCAGCGGCGCCCAGCTTTGGAAAGCCAGCCTGGGCGGATCAGTGGACGCAGGTCCGATCGCCTATCGCGTGGGTGACAAGCAGTACATCTCCATCGCGGCCGGTCACAATCTGTTTACGTTTGCGTTGGGCCAATAGACGGTGGAGGGGCCGCGCTAAGGTTGACCGGGTGTCCCTGACGCACTGGCGGCGTTGCCCTCGCGAGCGCGAACCGGTCCAAGAATTTCCTTTGTGCCGGTTCCTGGTTCCACGATAAAATCCATGAAGCCGTTCAGCATCTCATCCCAGGTCTGAGCCCCGGTCTGCACGTCTACGTTCGGATCGGGATTGGACACATTGTTCGCCGAGTTGTCAAAGTGTCCGATGCACTCCAGGACCGTCCCGGCTGGAAGAAGCTTGGGCTGCGACAGGTAGTAGTTGATCTGCCAATGGAAATCGTAGCGAGGTACGCGAAGCAGAATCTCAGACTCGCCGGTCGGATAGGTTGCTCGAACTTCAAAGTCCTTTCCGCGAAGATGCATGTGCGGCAGTACAGAGAGCAGCCTCGCGTCACGCTGCACGACCGCGCGCGCGTCGATCTCTTGATTGCCCGCTCGGGCCGGGATGGTGAAACGCTGATTGAAAACCAGCGCCGCCTTCACCTGCTGCTGGGGAGGCTGCTTCGCAAAGACGAATCCGATTCGCGTGCGATCCTGGGCGGGTTTCCCCGTCGCGGTGTAGTGAATCTGGAAGTGCAGGTCCGATCCGGCTTTGACCAGGCGCGCCTCGCCGGCCTTCAGGATGGGCGGACGTCCGCCGGGAACGAAGACTTCCAGCAGGTCGCCATTGGAAAACATGGGCGGTTCCACGCCAGGCGTTCTCGTGTTCGGACGCCGTTGAGCGGTCCCGGCTCCCTCCAGTTCCGAGGGGCTGGCGGTGTATTCGCCGCGCTTCACGTTGTCTCCGCGGCCGGGCTCGCGCAGGGACGCAATGATGTGGTGCACCACGGATCGGTTGCTGGGATGAATCTCGACCGCCTGTACCCACTTGTCTTCGGTGAATCCGGTAGGCACGATGATGTACTGATAGGGGACGGCGCCGGTGGCCGGAATTTCAAACGGCTTCGGAAGCTCGACGATCGCATCGGGCCGGCCGATGCCCCAGTCCTCGCTAAAGCTCAGCGGCTTGGGTCCGTCCTTGGCGTTCCCTTCGAGCGCGCCCTGGTCCGACCAAGCCGCCAGCGTGTCGATCTCATTCTGAGGCAGAGAGCGGTCATTGAGAAAGTGGCCGTATTGCGGATCGGCGAACCAAGGCGGCATCTTCTTCTGCAGCACGGCAGCTCGGATGGCCTTGGCCCAGGGCCTGGCTTCCTGGTACGTCATCAGGGACATTGGGGCGATGTCTCCCGAGTGATGACATCCCTGGCAGCGATTCTGGAGGATGATCGCCACGTCCTTATAGAAGGTTACTTCGGCGGCGATCGATGCCGAGGGGAGCAAGGCCCCGGCGGCAAGTGCGAGCATTACAAGTCTGGAGAGCATCTGGCCTCCCATCCATAGTATTCTAAATCGATTCAATGCGTACGGCAACTCGGCTCCGAATTCTATCCGGTTTGTTCTTAAGGGCTTTACCAGCTCAGGCTTCCGAACACTTATCAAACCGATTCGGAACGAGCAAGCCGGATCCCTGATAGAATGCCCTTTGCCGTCTTTCTGTGAGCTTGAAGGAAGCCGGCGTACCGAGAGGAGCTGTCGTGCATCGAAGGACTCTTTGTGCATTTGTTCTGGCGGCTGTCTACATCTGCAATGGCGCGGCGAACGCAGAGGTAGTCTCCGTCGAAAACTCAAATGTGGGAGTGACGCTCGATTTGAGCGAGCGCGGAATCGCTCTCACGAGCATTCGCAACAAAGCCAGCGGCGTCGAGCACCTGGCGGGCCGCTCACCGCTATTTGAGTTGTCAGCGAACGGCTTCGTCCTGCAGAGCAACAGCGGCGTAGCCGTCGACAAGTTCTCCCGCTCCGAAAAAGGCTCTGGCTTGACGATTCAGGCGCATGCCAAGGATCTGCCTTTGCAGATCGGCGTGGATATCACGCTACCGGCTGGAGAATCGGTAGCCGTCGTGCGAATCATGGTGACCAACACCGGCGCGAGGAAGTTGCCGCTCCGCGCCGTTGCGCCGAGCGTGAGGGGAATCGTGACGGCGGGGCCCGCTTCTGGGAGGATGGGGACGGTTCCAGCGGAGATCGGCGGTGTCGTGCAGCTCGAGAACACCGCGCCACCATCCACGCTGCGTCCGCAGGCGTATCCACCCACTGGAATGCCGGTCAGCGCCGACGTCGGCCTGCCGCGGACCATGAACTCCATGGAAGTGGCGAGCATCTACGATGCCGCCGGCACCGGCGGTCTGTTCTTCGCGGATATTGACGGCGACCTGGACAACGACATCGCGCCCATCGAGTTCAATCTGTCTGAATTCGGAGTTTCGGGCTACTGGGTTACGGACCTGGAAGCGGGCCAAAGTCAAAGCCTGCCCCGGTTCGCCATCGGCGTGCAATCCACCGGAGATTGGCACACCGCGGTGGACTACTACGTGTCGAAGCACCGGCCGCGCTGGAAATTCCCTTCGACGCCCGCGTGGTTCCGCGAGCAAGGCGCCATCTACGGGTATTCAGGAGGCGGCGCCGGCGCGATCTACCTGATGTACCCGGAAGAAGACCTGAAGCAGCGCATTGATTCGTTCCGTCAACTGCCCAAGCTCTTGAACGAGGCCCAGCGCCTGGGCACCAATATCGTTTACATCTGGGATTACTGGCAGGGCAACCCCGAACAAGGAAACCGTAACTATTTCGTGAAGGGCGACTACCTGCCGCGCCCGGATCTGGGAGGCATTCCGGCGTTCACCGAAGGCGTCAAGGCAGTGCATCAAAATGGCGGGAAGATCATCGTCTACGTGGAAGCGTTTATCATCACGAACTCCTCGAAAATCGGGCATGAGAAAGGGCCCGAGTGGGGAGGCAGAAATGCGGCCGGCGATCTCTTTGCACACTACCGCAACAACTACTCGATGGTCGCGCCCTTCGTGCCTTGGCAGGACTACGTCGTGAAGGTCTGCGAACGGCTGGTCAAAGACTACGGCGTCGACGGAATTTTCCTGGACTCCTATGCCTACCAGATGAACCAACCGATGCAAACGCGAGCCGAGGGCATCCTCTATACGGCTAAACAATACAGTCAGGGAGTGCTGACGCTGACGGATCGCGTGCGAAAGGCCATCCAAGCGATCAATCCGGACGCCGTCGTACTCGGCGAAACGACCGCCGGACCGATTGCCCGGCACTGGCACGGAGGTTTGAGCGCCGACTTTGCCTGGCGAGCGCAGGCGAATCAAGGCCGCATCCTGGCTTCGCCGGTCCGGTACGGAATTCCCGAAGTGAATTTCATCACCAGCGGGCGCACGTTGAACGAACTGAATCAGGTTTTCGCGGCGGGCCACAATCTGGCGCTGTGCGACGCGCAACTGCCTTGGGCTTCGTACGTCCGGCCGCTGGTCGAGATTCGTCAGAAATACAAGGACGCTCTGATCTACGGATCGCAATCCTACCAACCCGCCACGGGCAACGCGGATGTCGCGGCTTACTACTACGAAGGAACCGCCAACCGCGTAATAACCGCAGTCAACATCTCATCGCAACGGCACTACGCCGGCGGCTTAAGCCTGCGAAGCAGTGACGCTAACTCGGTGTGGCAGGATTTGGTGACAGGCGAGACCTTCAAAGCTCAGGATGCCAGGCTGGCGATGCACATTCCGCCTGAAGGGCTGCGGATACTGGTCCGAAAATAGTCTGTGCGAGGGCGCCTGGCCGGCCTCACTCGTATCGCAGAGCTTCGATGGGGTCGAGAAACGCGGCTTTGCGAGCCGGATAGAATCCAAAAGATACTCCTACCAGCGCGGAAAAAACGAACGCCAGCAGAATCGAGCTGGCGCTGACCAGCGTGGACCACTTCGCGAAATGAGAGATGAGCGCCGAGGCGCACAGCCCTACCGCAATGCCGGCGACACCGCCCAAGACCGACAGCGTCACGGATTCGATGAGGAACTGCGACAGGATATCGCGCGTTTTGCCACCCACGGCAAGCCGGAGACCGATTTCACGCGTGCGTTCGGTCACGGACACCAGCATGATGTTCATGATGCCGATTCCGCCGACGATCAAGGACACCGAAGCAATGGCGCCCAAAAGCAGCGACATCACTTGCGCCGAGCCCTCCTGCGCGGCGAAGATTTCCGTCAAGTTCCTTATGGTGAAGTCGTCTTCCTGATCGGGCTGGAGCCGGTGGCGCTGCCGCAGCAGCAGTTCCATTTCTTCCTGGGCCTGCTGCATCATCTGTGGACCCGCCGCCTGCACCAGCATGGAACCGACCGCTCGCGCATTGGCGCGGCTGACCCCGAGCACGTCGCGCTTGGCGGTGGAAAGCGGAATCAGGATGATGTCGTCCTGGTCCTGTCCGGTTGGCGACTGGCCTTTGGGAGCGAGCACGCCCACCACCGTGAAGGGCGTGTTCTTGATGCGGATCGCCTGGCCCACTGGATCGGCATCTCCAAACAAGTTTTGAACCACGGTCTGGCCGAGCATGGCGACTCGGGACGATGACTCCACGTCCTGAGCGATGAGCGGCCGGCCTGCCATGGTCGTCAAATCGCGGATGGTAAGGTACTCGGGAGTGGTCCCCATGATGCCGGTGGCCCAGTTGCTGTTCCCGAAGGTGACTTGCGCGGCCCCGCGGCTGGCGGGCGCCACCACCGCAACGGCGGGACACTCCGCCTGGATGGCTTTGGCATCATCCTCAGTAAGCGTCACGGTGGCGCCACTGCCCAGCCGGATGCCGCTGGTCGTGATGCTTCCGGGAACCACCAGGATCAGGTTGCTGCCTATGCTCTGGATTTGTTGTTGAATTCTAGCGGTAGCTCCCGAGCCGACCGCCACCATGGCGATGACCGCCGCCACACCGATGATGATGCCCAGCATGGTGAGCGCCGAACGCATGCGATTCACGCGGAGAGCGCCAAAAGCAACACCAACGCTAGCCAGTATTTTCTTCATATCGCTGCGAGCTCCTGCTCGGCCTGATGCGCCTGCCGCGGGTGCATGATTTGCACGTCTTCGACGACCTCGCCGTCGCGAAGCGTAATGTTGCGATTCGCGAATTCCGCGATGTCCCGCTCGTGCGTGACGATGATGACGGTGATGCCCGCTTCCCGGTTCAGCCGCTGGAAAATTCCCATGATCTCGAAACTCGTTCGAGTATCCAGCGCGCCGGTGGGCTCGTCGGCGAGAATGATGCGCGGGCGATTCACCAGCGACCGGGCGATGGCCACGCGCTGTTGTTGTCCGCCGGAGAGCTGGCTGGGACGATGCTCTTCCCAACCGGCCAGGCCGACCTCATGCAACGCCTCGACTGCGCGTGCGCGGCGATCCCGCGCTGACACGTCGGCGTACAGCAGCGGCAATGCGACGTTCTCCACCGCGCTGGTCCGCGCCAGCAGATTGAACTGCTGGAAGACGAAGCCTATTTTCCGGCTCCGGATTTCGGCGAGCTCATCGCGGTCGAGTTCGTCCACGGCGATGTCATCCAGCCAGTAGGTGCCCGAGCTAGGCTTGTCCAGGCAGCCGAGGATGTTCATGAGCGTCGACTTGCCGGAACCCGAGGGACCCATGATCGCCACAAAGTCGCCGCGCTCGATGTCCAGCGAGATGCCCTTCAGCACGTGCGCGGTGATCTCGCCCAGCTTATAATCCTTGACCAGATCTCGAATGTGAACGATCGCTGCCATGGCCTGGACCCTTGTTCAAAAGCGCGGACCTCGTCCGCCCCCGCCGCCCGGCATTGGCGTGGAGGTTGTTGCGCTGCTCTGCGCTTTGGTCGAAAACGCGGCGGTCACGACCTCCGCACCCGGCTTCAAATCGCCGCCGGCAACTTCCGTGACCACTCCATCCGTGAGGCCGGTCTGGATGCGGACGGAGGCCAGTTCCCCATTCTTCTGGAGCAGCCATACGGTCGGGGCCGGTGCCACGCGGCGGCCGGCGCGACCCGGCTGAGCAACGGCCGGCTGTGCGGCTTGCGGCGGCCGGAATCGCAGCGCGGCGTTGGGGACCCTCAACACGTTCGCATGACTGTCCACCAGAACCCTGACATTGGCCGTCATGCCGGGGAACAGCTTCAAGTCCTGGTTTGAGACCGAGATCACCACGTCATACGTGATCACGTTCTGGACGTTAATAGCGGCTTGCCGGATCTGCCAAACCTCGCCGCGGAAAGTTTCACCCGGGTAGGCGTCCACTGTAAACGTGGCCGGCTGGTTTAGTTTCACGCGGCTGACGTCGGCCTCCGAGACGTTGGTGTCCACCTGCATTTTGGTGAGATCCTGCGCGATCAGAAACAGCGTCGGCGCCTGCAGGCTCGCGGCCACGGTCTGTCCCACATCCACATTTCGCGAGACCACGACGCCGTCGACGGGCGCACGAATATAGGTGTGGTCGAGATTCAGTTGCGCCTGGTCGAGCGTGGCCTGGGCTTGGTTCACCTGGGCTTCGGCGGAGGCCAATAGCGTCTGCGCCACTTCGAATCCGGCTTTGGCGGAGTTCACGTTCTCCTGCGCCGCCTGCTGGCCGGCTTCAGCGGCTGTTTCCTCAGCCACCGCGGAGTTGTACGAGTTGTGAGCCGTGTCCAGATCCTCCGGCGAGATTATGCCCTCTTTCGCCAGTGGGACGCGCCGGTCGTATTTCACCTTGTTATCCTGTACGGCGACCTGGGCCTTCAGAACATTGGCCTGAGCGCTGGCGACATTCGCGTTCGCGGTCGCCTCTTCGGCCCGCGCTTTCGCCACCCCGGCTTTGGCATTCAGAGCCGCCGCTTTCGCCGCCTCGAGCGTAGCCTTCGCTTGATTCACCTGCGCTTGAAAAAGCTGCGGGTCGATGCGAGCCACTAACTGGTTCTTCTTCACGGGAGTATTGAAGTCCGCGTGCAGCTCCGAGATATTGCCGGAAACCTGAGACCCCACTTGCACGGAGACCACCGCATTGAGGCTCCCGGTCGCCGTGACAGTAGCTTCAATGTCGCCTCGGTCGACTGAGGCGGTGCGGTATTCCATGTCCTTTTGTCCGCGGAGCAGCGCCCAGGCTCCTAGCGCGATGGCAACGATTGCAGCTCCAAGGAACCACCACTTGCGCGCGATTCTTTTTCTAGCGTGCTTTCTAGGCGACACGTGAACTTCGCGCGGTTCGACCTGAGGCTCGGCGACGGCCGGCCACCCGTTGGATGCGGGCTCGGCACGTTTGGAGCTTGCCTCGGATTCTGTCGATTTCAGGTCTGTCGTCGCCATAGTCGTCTCCCGAGTTGCGGCCTAACGCTCTCGCCGTGGGGATACAGGCGCCTGCGCTCGGGCGGGCACCCACACCTTGTCCGGCGCCATGAGTTCCACGTTGGCAATCTTGGATTTGACAACTACCGATTGGAAGCCCGACGCCTCCTGGGGCTGCGCCAGGAACTCCACCAGGTATTGGTTCACCAGGTGGTCCCCTATGTCAGACAGAAAAGGCGCGAGTGACCGCAACGGCTCCGGCCCAATGAAATAGGCTTCGCCGCCGGTTTCGTACGCTACGTGCGCCAGGTGAACCTGGCCGGAGTGGATTTCCGAATAGTCGCTGCTTTGGTAGTCAGCGCTGGGATGGTAGATCGCGTACACAATCACTCCGGCGCGCTCGGCGGCGTCGATCGCTCTTTCGGCGGAAATATCCGGCACCGCGTCGTTGGCCGCCGGATCGATCCCATTGGCGATCATCAGCACGGCATGTCGCGATGAATTCTGCGGCCAGCGCTGGATGAGGTCCGTAAGGGCCGCAAACGGATTCGCGGCTTTGCTTCCGGAGGGAGTGGTGAGAGCCTGAATGGCCCGGGCCCGGTCCTTGGTTGGATTCTCGAGCACCTCCAGGGACCCATTGCGGATGTAGGCGACGCCGATCGCGGTGGTGGCCGCTTGCAAGCTGACAAAGCGGCGAAGCTCGTCGAACTTCGGACCAAATTCGCAATTGGAACAATCGTCCACCAGCAGAAACAGTTCGAGACCCGCCCGGTCGCCCTCTAGCGGAATGAAGTTGGTGACCTGTAGCGGTTCATATTTCCCGGTCATCACGATCAAGTCGTTTGGCGTGAACGTTTGAGGCGCACCAACGTGGTGATGCGCTACCGTGACCACCATGTGGGCGGGAACGCCTGTGGGGGTGTTGTCCGCAGCCAGTGCGACCGCACTGCTTAGCGCGATAGTCGCCATCAATATTCGAGTAAACATGGTTCCTCCTTTCACGTCAGCGGCGCCGGCCCACCCTCCTAGCGGTTTTCGCCAATGTGACTCTCCTTTAGGCAAGATGCCTCATGAGATCTTGCGCACGCCGCCCACCAAATTCAGGCCGATCAAGGAAATGCAATCGGGAGATCAAGTACCAGTGGCCCCTTTTTCAAACCTGCGTGACCTGGCGCACAGTGACTTGCGTGTTTCCACCCATACTCGGGTCGAAATCGTGAGAAGCGGTGGTCAACCAAGCGTCTGGAGCCTGCGACGGATGGCTGTCCCAAGTCCGGCAAGTCGCGTGCGTCTTGATTTTCAAGTCGCCCGGAGCGAGCCTTGGATTATGCGCTGTCGCTCGCGGACGCTTCCGCCTGCCGCTCCGATTAGGGCAAGGAATCTTGCACCGATATGGAGCGCTCCCGGAGAGGGCTGGAAGATCGGATGATTGATCACGGCGCGCCCATCATTTCGACGGCCAAGCTCAGTCGACGTTTTGACGGGTTGACGGCGGTAGACAATCTCACCTTTTCCGTGTCCGCGGGAACCATCTTCGGCCTGCTGGGGCCAAACGGAGCGGGCAAGAGCACTCTTATCAAGATGTTGACGACTTTGCTGCCACCCAGCAGCGGCACCGCGACTGTGGCCGGATTCGATATCCTTTCGCAGCCACGAGAAGTACGGCGGCACATCGGATACGTATCGCAGATGCTCTCGGCCGACGGCGAGCTTACCGGCTACGAGAACCTTCTCATTTCGGCGAGGCTGTACGGGTTGTCACGCTCGGATCGTGCCGAGCGGATCTCCCAGGCGCTCGAGTTTATGCAATTGCAGGACGCCAGACACAGGCTGGTGAAACAGTATTCGGGCGGCATGATCCGGCGCTTGGAGATTGCGCAATCCATGCTGCATCGGCCGCCGGTCCTTTTCCTGGATGAACCCACGGTGGGACTCGATCCAGCCGCCAAGCATTCGGTGTGGCAGCGGATCCTGGATTTGAAGCAAGAGCTCGGAACCTCGGTTTTGATGACGACGCATGACATGGAAGAGGCCGATCACCTTTGCGACACGATTGCGTTCATGCATCAAGGTAAGCTACTGACTACCGGCTCGCCCGCGGAACTGAAGACTGCTCTGGGACCCGGCGCCAACCTGGATGATGTCTTTATTCACTACGCCGGTACGACGATCGTGGAAGGAGGAATTCTGCGGGATGTTGCCCAAACTCGCCACACCGCGCGCCGCTTGGAGTAGTTCCGGGCCGCTGATCTACCTGCAACAGACGGCTGCAGTCGCCGAATCGGATATTCGCAAACTGATTCACGATCCCGTGGAGCTGTTTACCAGGATGATCCAACCGGTCTTGTGGTTGGTCGTGTTCGGGCAGGTCTTCGCACGAACCAGGGCCATCCCGACGGGCGGCCTTCGGTATCTGGACTTCATGGCTCCGGGGATTCTCGCGCAGAGCGTGCTCTTCGGCGCCATCTTCTATGGCATTTCGCTGATCTGGGAGCGCGATCTGGGCGTGGTTCACAAGTTTCTCGTGAGCCCGGCTCCGCGGACCGCGCTGGTGCTCGGAAGAGCGGTATCGTCCGCGGTTCGCGGCTATTGCCAGGCAGTGGTGGTATACGTTGTCGCGCTCCTGCTGGGAGTGCAGTTGCGATTGGAATGGCACGCCATGGTTGGAGTACTCGCCGTGGTAGGCCTCGGCGCAGCGACCTTTTCCACCTTTTCGCTCATTGCGGCCTGCATCGTCAAATCTCGCGAGCGATTCATGGGTATTGGACAGGTTCTCACGATGCCCTTGTTTTTTGCGAGCAATGCGATCTATCCGCTGAGCATGATGCCGGCCTGGTTGCATGTCCTGTCCTCTGTGAATCCGTTGACCTACCAGGTAGATGCGCTGAGGTATTTGATGGTGCAGGGCGGTCATATCGAGTTCGGATTGGGCTTCGATTTTCTTGTGCAGTTCCTGACCTTTGTTCTCTTGGTAGCGATCGCGGCGAAGCTGTATCCGAGCATTATCCGCTGAGCCGAGGTGGTGCTTCGCCGTGAAATCGAGGCGAGCGGCTCCAAACAGAGCTCCCGCCAGAGCGCGTAAGATTTTACTCTTCGATGGTGAGCTCGGCCACCAGCGGCAGATGATCGGAGGCCAACAGCGACACGCGGTCGCGTTGAAATGCGGCCTTCACGATGTTCAGGTGCTGGTCGCAGTAGATGTGATCCAGGTGCACCAGAGGCAGGATGGCGGGATAGCTTCGCGTTCGCTTGAGATGGGCGGCAAAATCGCGGAAGTGAAATTCGGCCGAGAGCGTGCGCGTCACCACGCCATGGGTCCAGTCGTTGAAATCGCCCAGCACGATGCGCGGCCCGGCGATGTCCACCGCGCGCAGCAGATCGGCGTCGAGCAACCGGTTGGCCTGTCTGCGCCGCTCGCGATGCGCGGTGCCCAGGTGCACGTTGAAAACATGCACCAGGTGGCGGCCCACGCGAATATCCGTCCGCAGCGTCCCGCGCTCTTCGCGGCCCACCACCGTCAGGTCGATCTGCCGGACCAGTTCGAAGCCCCACCGGCTCAGCGTCACGTTTCCGTAAACGCCCCCCAGATGTTTTCGCGTCTCCCCGATCGCATAACTGTGTCCCAGGCGCTCGGCCAGGTAGCTGGCTTGATGATCCTCGATGCTGCGCCCCTCGTGATTCACTACTTCCTGCAGAGCGATGATATCGGCCTCCGCCTTTTCGAGCACGCGCGCGATGCGCTCCACGCGGCGACGCCCGTCGAGACCGCGTCCTTTGTGAATGTTGTAGGTGGCGATGCGGAATTTTCGCATGGGCGGCCGGCTACACCTGATCCTCGATCAGCGACGCGAACAACTCCTTGACGCGCTGCCACAGGCCGCGCCCGCGCCATTCTTCCAGTTCGATCTTGTCACAGCGTTCGAGATCCGCCAGAAAAGTCGCTTCCAGATTCGCCACCAAGGCGCGGTCGTGGAAACAGACGTTGGTCTCCTCGCTCAATGCGAACGAGCGATTGTCGAAATTGGCAGTCCCCACGGTGGCCCACACGCCGTCCACCACCATGGTTTTCTGATGCAGCATGGTGGGCTGAAACTCGTAGATCTCGACGCCCGCTTCGAGCAGCCTGCCATACAGACGCAGGCTGTTCTGCCGGGCCCACCAGGTGTCGTTGTGCTTGCCCGCCACCATCAATCGGACCTTCACGCCGCGGCGGCAGGCCCGCGCCAGCATTTCGATGAGAAGCAAACCAGGGATGAAATAAGGGTTCGCAATGTAGAGGTAGCGCCGCGCGCATTGCACCGCGATCAGGTACATGGTGGCCGCCGCGCCCGCGCCGGAGGTGGGCGAACTGAGAATGGTCTGGACCTCGATGTCGCCCGCGGGCGCGATCGCGGGAAAAAACTCCGGACCGCTTAGAATCTCTCCGGTCGAAAGCAGCCAGTTCTGCGCGAAGCCCGCCTGCTGCGCCGAGACGGCCGGACCCTCCACCCGGATCGCCATATCGCGCCACTCGTGTTGGTTCCCGGCGCGGCCCAGCCAGTGATCCGCGATTCCGGCGCCGCCGGTGAACGCAATGCACCCGTCGACGATTAACGACTTGCGATGCGTGCGCTGATTGGCTCGATTCAGCGTGTACCAGTGAATGGGTCGAAACCACGCCAGTTGGCAGCCGCCGGCTTGGAGGATGCTCAAGATCTCCTCGCCCAGCGTGGACGAGCCGATCGCATCCACCAGCAACTTGACCGGTATCCCCTCGCTCGCCTTATCGGCGAAGGCGTCCGCAAAACGCCGGCCGACTTGGCCATCCCAGAAAATGAACTGCTCCATGGTGATCGAGGAATGCGCCGACTCGATGGCTTCGAGCATCGCCGGGTAGAATTCGTCGCCGTTGTTGTAGACGTCCACGCGGTTGCCCTCCGCCAGGGGCATCCCGGTCATGCCTGCCATGGTGTAGCGGAATTCAGTCGAGTCGGTGTCGAAATCCGGTTCCAGAGCGTACAGCGCCGGATGGGAGCTGGCTGCGCTGTGATAGAAGATGAACGAGAGCGCCCCGGCGAGGATAGCCAGGTACCAGAACCCGGTCTGATAGAGGAGCAGGGCCGCCGCCAGCCAAAGCCACCAGGCGCGAATCAGTCTGCGTGCTATTTCCCAATAATCGTGGACATCCAGGGGCTCCGGCTTGGGCCGCGGCGGCGCCAGCCGATGAATCTGGTCCTTGGGTACCTGCCGCTTGAGCCAACGTCGCGACTCTTTCGGCTTGGAAGCCGTTGGCGGAACTGACCCAATGTCTGGAGCGGACACAATAACCTACGTGTAGCATTGTTGCAAGCTGACAGCCGATCCGGGCTAGGCGCGGCGGCGAATCTCAGGCGTCCGAATGGAACGCTACGTGCTTGCCCATACTGACAGAACCCACCAGGCGACGGATAGGAGGATGACAAATATGCTGCTCGAAGGCAAAGTCTACATCCGGCTCACGGAGGATTTTAGCGCGTTTGTCTGCACCGTCCGGTATGCCGGGATCTTCTCCAAGGCGGCGGAATACTCACTCGATGTACCGGCGGCGCCCGAGCTGCGGGATGAGCGAAATGTAACGCTGGGCCGCAGACGCTCGCGAGGCCGAGCGGCTTCCGAGCAACCCTAGTCCCTTAGTGGCGGCTACTCCGCCAGCGGACCACCAACTTCTCGATTTCGAGGGCACAGAACGGCAACATGCTCGCGGCCAGGCAGATTCCGAGCGAACCGAACCCCAACGGTCGAGTCCAAAAAATGGATTGACCGAGCGGAGAATAAATCAACATTACCTGCAGCAGCGCCGACAAGCCTACGGCGTAAAGCATCGGTGGGTTCGAGAAAAGTCCGAGCCGGAACACGGACTTACTTTCAGACCGGCAGGCTAGCGCGAATCCAAGCTGAGAGAACGTCAGAACGGCGAAGATCACGGTTTGCCATTCCGGCTGCTGTGCCTGCCAGCAGCGATGGCCGAACCACAGCGTCACCAGCCCTAGCCAGAGGCCGTTAGCGAAGATGGAGACTCCAGCGCGCGCTCCCATGAACCCTTCGCCCGGCGCTCGCGGCGATTGGCTCATGATTCCGGGCTCGGCGGGTTCAACCGCTAACGCCAGCGCGGGAAATCCATCGGTGATGAGGTTGATCCACAAGATTTGCAGCGGAGTGAGCGGCAGTGGCATCCCAAACAGCGGCGCGAGGATGACTACCCACAGCTCGCCCGAGTTGCAAGAAAGCATATAGCGGATAAATTTGAGAATGTTGCTGCGGATGATGCGGCCCTCTTCGACGGCCGCGACTATGGTTGCGAAATTGTCGTCTTGCAGCACCACATCGGATGCTTCGCGCGCCGAATCGGTGCCTATGCGGCCCATGGCGACTCCCACGTCAGCCCGCGCCAACGCCGGCGCATCGTTGACGCCGTCGCCGGTCATCGCGACCACGTGTCCCGCGCGTTGCAGCGCCTCGATCAATACCAGCTTGTCCTCTGGCGTCGCTCGCGCCAACACCGCGGTACTGAGGACGGTCTCCAGGCCAGTGCTCGAAAGCCGCCTCAGATCGTCGCTCGTTAAAGGAGGAGTGCCGTCGCCGATGCCGACCTGGCGGGCCAGGTACTGCGCAGTGAGCGCGTGGTCGCCCGTGATCAGGACCGGACGAATGCCCGCGCGCTTGGAGACCTCCACCGCCGCTTTCGCCTCCGGCCGCGGTGGATCCGTCATGCCCACCAATCCGAGAAATACCAGATCGGATTCCAGAGCATCCGTGGGCGGGAGCGGGCCCTGCAGCGGGCGGAATGCGACGCCGATGACTCGAATCCCCTGGGACGCCAAAGCGTTGTGCGGCTCGCGAATCGCTTCTCTTTCGGCCGGCGTCAAGTTCTCGATATGGCCGCCGATCCAGATGCGCGTCAGGCGTGGCAGGAGGCCGTCGATGGCGCCTTTGGTGATCGCCAGGTGGGTGCTATCAAGATTCCGCGGAATCAGCGCAGCCAGCGCATCTCGATCCTCAATGCGGTGCAGCGTGGTCATACATTTTCGCGTGGAATCGAAAGGCAGCTCGCTGATTCGCGGCAACTGATGCTCCAGGGATTCCTTGCTGAGGCCGGCGGAGGCGGCAGCTTCCACCAGGGCGATCTCGGTAGGGTCGCCGTACCAGCGCGACTTCTCCTCTTGCGCTGCGCCGGGCATGACGTCGGTCGAAAGAGCCGCACAGGCCAGCAGGAGGCGTAGCTCTGAACCCGGCTCGCCGCTCTCGCCGAGCCGTCTCAAGCGCCCGTCGATGTAGGCGTCTGTAACCTTGAGGTGATTCTCCGTCAAGGTTCCGGTCTTGTCGGAACAGATGACCGTCACCGAGCCGAGCGTCTCGACGGCGGCCAGACGCCGGATGAGGGCGCGCCGTTTCAACATGCGCTGACTCCCCAGCGCTAGCTGGATCGTGACTACAGCCGGAAGACCTTCCGGCACGGCGGCAACGGCCAAACTGATCGAAGTGAGAATGAGGATCCTTTTCTCGTCGCCCCGCAGCCAGCCCGTGATGAAAACGAAAGCTACCCCAATCAATGCGACCAGCACCAGCTTGCGTCCGAACCGGTCGAGCGCGACCTGCAGTGGCGTGGCCTGCCGGGTTCTGGTTTCGAGCATCGAAGAGATGCGACCCATCTCCGTGTGGCGTCCGGTCGCAACGACCACCGCTAGCCCCCGGCCGCAGGTCACGATGGTTCCCAAGAACGCCATGTTCAATCGGTCCGGGGCCGGTGCATCCTCGGCGCCCAGGAATTGAGCATCCTTGTCCACGGGCTGAGATTCGCCGGTCAAAGCGGATTCGTCGGTGCTCAGGTTGTGCGTCTGGAGCAATCGCAGGTCAGCGGGCACGATGCCTCCCGCCTCGAGCAGGACGATGTCACCGGGCACCAGGTCGCGCGCGGGAATGGTGGAGACACTCGCGGATCGGCGCACCCGGGCGTTGGGAGCGGACACGCGCTCGAGGGCAGCCATGGCGCGCTCGGCGCGGTACTCCTGGCGAAAACCGAGCAGAGCAGTCAACAGAACCATGGCCAGTATGGCTAGGGCGTCGTGGTAGTCGCGGGAGGCGATCGAGATCGCGGCGGCGGCGACGAGCACCAGTATCATCACCGATCGAAACTGGCGCCAAAGCACCGGCCACGCCGCCGAGCCGCCCTCACGGGGCAGCTCATTTGGCCCAAAGACCCCGAGCCGGCCGGAGGCTTCCTGTGTGCTCAGACCGGAGGCGGCCTCGGTTTCGAGAACCTGAAGAGCCGCCGAAGCCGGCACCGCGTGCCAGCTCCGGACTGGGGCCGCTATTTGCGCTTGGGTCACTTGATGGTTTCGCGTTGCAACTGACCTTCCTTCAGACTCCAGGTCGCCAACTCGTTGAACCTTGGTAGCACTGGCATATTACGTGCATCACTTTATCAAGTGGCCCAGCATCCAGATGCGGCCCGTGTGCCCCTTCCCGAACAGATTCGGACGGCGGCGTTATTTGCCGCAACCGGGGCCTCGTTCTACTTGTGCTGGCTGATCGCCCGCCCCTTCTGGGCCGTCATTACCTGGGCCGTGGCGCTTGCGGTGGTCGCCTATCCGTGGCACAGGTGGCTCTCCAGACGCATGCACCGCAATGCGGCCGCTTTGCTCTCGGTCATCTCCGTGGCGATTGTACTGCTGGTTCCCTTGGTCGTACTGGCCCAGAAATTATTTCAAGAGGCCAGCCAAGGTTTGCAATCGCTCGGCCCGGTACTCAGCGTGGCCGAAGTGAAGGCCAAGCTGGAAGGTTATCCGTTGCTGGCGAGAATCGCGGAGTGGTTTGACGTCACCTTGAATCTGGATGAGGAAGTCCGGCGTGCCGCTGGCGCTGTGGCGGCCAAAGCCTCGGCGTTCTTGGGCAATTCGGTCTGGCTGATTACCCAACTGTTCCTCACCATTGTGACCTTGTTTTATTTCTTCCGGGATGGGCAGCGGCTGCTGGATTCGCTGCGCCGCCTCATTCCGCTTTCCGATTCCGAGACCAGCGCGATCTTCGACCGTGTGTCGCGGACCATCAACACTTGCTTATATAGCAGCGTGATCGTCAAGCTGGCCCAGGGACTGGCTGGCGGCGTCATGTTTTGGATTCTGGGCTTGCCGGCTCCGGTCTTTTTCGGCGCGGCGATGGCGCTGCTTGCGGCGTTGCCGTTCGTGGGGACCGCCCTGGTCTGGGGACCGGCTGCAATCTATCTCGCCTCCAGCGGAAGCTGGGGCCGCGCTGTGGTGTTGGCGATCTGGGGCATGCTGGTGGTGGGGTTGATCGACAACGTTCTGTATCCAATCCTGGTCGCGGGTGAACTCCCCTTTCATCCGCTGGCCGTCTTCTTCTCCATTCTGGGTGGTCTCATCGCATTCGGCCTGCCGGGCCTGGTTCTGGGCCCCGTCATCCTGGTTGTTACCACCGCTCTTCTGGATGTCTGGCGGATTCGAAAAGAACGCGATACGAGCTCTACTATAGAGGTTCCTTAGGTTCTCATGATCGCGATTTCGAATATTCTCGTTCCCACCGTACTGTCGCCCTCCTGCGCGTGGGCCGCTCGCTACGCCGCGCAGTTGGCCCGCCGGTTGGACGCGAAGCTGATCTTTCTGCATACCGGAAGCCGCCCGCAGCAGGAAGTCGAGGACTTTCTGATCCCGCTGCTCGACAACAGTCCGCACGAGGTAGTGATTCGCCAGGGCGATCCGGCGGAAGTCATCGCGCAGTTTGCACGGGAACTGCCCGCGGACATGATCTTGATGCCGACACATGCGGGCGGCCGGTTCCGGCGATTCCTGCTGGGTTCGGTGACGGCCAAGGTCCTGCACGATGCCGATTGCCCGGTACTCACGGGGGTCCATCGAGACGATTTGCCGGCGAGCCCCTCGGCCGACATTCGCAACATCATCTGCGCCGTCGACGCGGATTCAAGCTTTGCCCCGGTACTCCGGTGTGCGCTCGATCTCAAAACAGTTTTTCATGCCAATCTTAAGATCGTGCATGCCATCGCCGCCGCCGACGAGACTTCCGACAGCCCGGGCGAAACCGAAATCCGCCGCTACCTGTTCGAGCTCGCTAAAGATAAGTTCGACGTGCTGTGCCGCGAAGCCGGGGTGAACGTGACGATTTCCCTGGCGGGCGGTCCCGTCCATCGCGTGGTTCGAGAAGCCGCTCTGCATGAGAACGCCGAACTGATGATCATCGGCCGCGGCCACATGCAGCGTGCGCTGGGCAGGCTTCGCACTCACGCTTACGCCGTCATCCGGAATTCGCCGTGCCCGGTTCTGAGCATCTAGCCCGCGTCTGGTTTCGCTTTTATGCCGAACTGAACGATCATCTTCCGCCCGCCCAGCGATACCGGACTCTGGAGAAAACGTTCTGGACGCCGGGCACCGTGAAAGACATGATCGAGAGCTTCGGCGTGCCTCACACCGAAGTCGACCTGATCGCCGCCAACGGCCAATCGGTCGGCTTCTCCTATCAGGTCCGGGACGGCGACCGCATCGCGGTCTATCCGATGTTTGAATCGCTCGATATCACCCCGGAAGTCCGCTTACGGCCGCAGCCGCTGCGCGATCCGAAGTTCGTGCTGGACGTGCACCTGGGCCGGCTCGCAGCCTACTTGCGCATGCTTGGATTCGATGCCCTCTACGGCAACTCGTGGAGCGATGCGGACCTGGTCCGCATCTCGGCCGGCGAACGCCGCATCCTGCCCACGCGCGATCGCGGCCTGCTGATGCATGGCGCCGTCACGCACGGCTACTGGTTGCGCGAGACCGCCAGCCGCCGCCAGATCGCCGAGATCGTGCGCCGTTCGACCTGGCGGGGGCCACGGCGGCCTGCGGTCCGTCACGAAGGAGCAGGTCCGCAGCCTGCTTCCTCCCCGGATCGCCGAACAGCATGACGACTTTCAGCAGTGTGCGCAGTGCGGCCGAGTCTATTGGAAAGGCTCGCTATATGTGGGGCGGGCAATCCTGCCCGCAGCCGGCTTCCAGCCGGCGGCTCTTGCCCTGATGCTCGGCGCCGTGGGCCGCCTAAAGGCGGCTGCAGCCACGATTGGCTGCCCCACATTCGCAGCCCTAGGGCCGCTGCTTCCCGCGCAGCGCTTCGAACGACGAGATGATGTCCAGCAGCTCGTCGGTGATCGAAGTCTGCCGGAACTGGCGGGATTCGGAGTTGAGCGTGCGCAGGCGATCCTCGATGTTGTGCTCGGCTACTTGCATGGACGCCAGGCGGCTCGAATTCTCGCTGGCGAGCGACTCGGCGAAAGCGCGGAACAGCGAAACGAACAGGTATTCGCGGATGAGCGCCTGGAACAGCGCCGTCTCTTCCATGGTAAACATCGGAATCACCTTGGACGGCCAGCGCTTGGCCTTGAGGCCATTGATCCACTCGCGATCCACCGGCAGCAGGCGCACGCCGCGCACGCGATACCACGCGCCGGAGACGGGCCGCGCGTTGAACAGCACCACGAACTCGATCCCGCGCTCAAAGTGCCACTCGTCGATCTTGCGCAGCACCTCCTCCACCGCGGCCGTGATCCCGGCGGTGGAGCTGGGAACTTGCACCGAGCCTTCCAACGTTCGCCCCAGGCTCTCGAGTTGTCCGGCCGCCCGAACGCCCACCGCCAGCGTCACCTGGCTTTCGCGCCGCACCGCCAGCTTCTCCAGCGCCCGCGAGGCGTGCGACACCACCTGGTCGTTCAGTTGCCCGCACATTCCCTGATCGGAACCGAACACGATGGCCCCCAGCCTCACGCCGGGCGGATGTTTCGGCGGGAGAGCATGCGCCGGCAGCCGCTGCAGCGCGATCTGAAGTCCCATCTCGATGGTGCGATTGTATTCTGCTACCGCGTGCGCGGCTCGCTCGAACTGCCGGATGTTGACGCCCGCGAGCGCCTTCATGGTTTTCACCACCGATTGCAGCTCTTCGGCGACGTGGATGGACCGTCTTAGGGACTCGGCTGTTTCCATGCGATGGCTTTCTCGGCGAGCTTCAACAAGGCCTCTCGATCCAGGTCGCTCAGCTGGGCGCCTGCCTCGATCGAATCGGCTATGTGCGGCAGTTCTTCGCGCAGCGTTTCCCGAATCCGCGCCGATGCGTCCGCTACGCGCCGCGGCGCGAGGTTGTCGAACAGTCCCGCCGTGGCGGCCACCAGGATGGCGACCTGGACCGCGGCCGGCAGGGGATCGAACTGCGGCTGCTTCAAAGCTTCGCGGACCGCCCGGCCGCGCGCCAGCGTCTGGCGAGTCCGCTCGTCCAGCCGCGAGCCGAAGCGCGAGAACACCTCCAGCTCTTCGAATTGCGAGTAGAACAGCCGCAGGTCTCCGGCCACGGCGCGATAGGCCGCCGGTTGCGCCTTGCCGCCGACGCGCGACACGGACTTGCCCACGTCCACGGCCGGCAGGATGCCCTTCTGAAACAGATCCGGCGTCAGATAGATTTGCCCGTCGGTTATGGAGATGAGGTTGGTGGGGATATAAGCAGAGATGTTCTGCTCCTCGGTCTCGACGATGGGCAGCGCGGTGAGCGAGCCTCCTCCCAACTCCGGCCTCAGGTGCGTATAGCGTTCCAGCAGGCGGGAATGAATGTAGAAGATATCACCCGGAAAACTTTCGCGGCCTGGCGGACGCCGCAACAGCAGCGACAACTCGCGGTAGGCGCGCGCGTGGCAGGTCAGATCATCGAATACCACCAGCACGTCGCGCCCCTGCCGCATGAAATACTCGCCCATGGAGGTGGCGGCGTAGGGCGCCACGAATTGCAGACCTGGCGTCGCGTCGCCGCCCGCCACCACGACGATCGAATAGGACATGGCCTCGAAGCGGCGCAGATCGGCGATGACCTTGGCTACCGACGAACTGCGCTGGCCGATCGCGCAGTAAATGCAGATGACGTTCTTGCCCTTCTGATTCAGGATGCAATCCACCGCGATGCCCGATTTGCCGGTCTGCCGATCGCCCAGAATCAGCTCGCGCTGGCCGCGGCCCACCGGGATGAGCGCGTCCACCACCTTGGTGCCGGTCTGTAACGGCACCGTCACCGGAGCGCGATCCATCACCGACGGGGCGGAGCATTCGATAGGCGCCCGCGAGTGGGTACTCACGGGGCCGCCGTCGTCGAGCGGCCGTCCCACCGGATCGATCACGCGGCCCAGCATGCCTTCGCCCACCGGAACGTCCAGGATGCGATTGGTTCGCCACACTTCGGATCCGGATTCGACGCCGGTGCAATCATCCAGCAGCACGACGCCCACCTCGTCCGGATCCAGGTTGAACGTCATGCCGAGCAAGTCGCCCGCGAAGCGCACCAGCTCCTCGGATTTCACGTCGGGCAGCCCCCGCACGCGAGCGATGCCCTGGCCGACAAAATTGACGATGCCGTATTCGCGCAGCTCGGGGCGGGCCGCGGTCTCGCGCGAGACGCGATCCACCGCTTCCAACGTATCGTCCAGGACGCCCTGGAGCGCGCTCGGTTCCTCGATCATTCGTCCTTCATCCCACCAGCACTTCGGCCCGGTGTTCGAGAGCCTCCTTCAGGTTCTCTTCCAGAGCTTCGATGTAGGTATCGGAGTTCCACCCGATGCGTCGCCCGTTGCCGCGCAGCTCGATGCCCCACGCCATGGCCGGCGCGCGCTCAAATTTCAACTGGAGGCCGGGGCCGAGCCGCTCTTCGAGTTTCGCCCGCACCTGGCGCCGGGACTCTTCCGGAAGTTCGGCGGAGGTGAGCAGCGTCAGTTCCTTCGAGGCGAAGTCCCGCAGCGCGGCAACGTCGAGCGATCCGAATTTTTCCAGGAAAACCTGTACCGCGCAGTTCTGGACATCCGCGCAGGCCAGGTCCGCCAGGGCCCGGCGGATCACTACGAGCATTTCCGTGGCCGCCCGGCGGCGCACCTCGTCCAGGAAGGCAGCCTGCCCGCGCTTTAGGTCCTGGTGCCACTTGGCCTCCATGCTCTGCGCTTCCTCGCGCGCCTGCTGGATCAATTCGTGGCGCTGCTGCTCGGCCTCCAGCTTGGCTTGCACCAACATCGCGGCGCTATTCTTGTCGAATTCCTCCCGCAGCGCGCGCACCTGGTCCATCTGGCGTTCGGCTTCCTGGTGTTTCGCCTCGGCCTCGGTGAGTTGCCCGGCGACGCGCTGTTCCCGCTTGTCGATGGCGGCCACCAGGCGTTTCCACAGAAAGTGCTTCATCAACAAGACCAGCACCAGGAAGTTGACGATTTGCGCGACTACGGTGAACCAGTCAATCAACATGCGCTATCCTCCGGGCTTCAGCGCGGCGAAGTGGTTCCAGAACGGATTGGTGAAGATCAGGATGATGGAAATGACGAAACAATAAATTGCCAGTGATTCGATCATCGCCAAGCCGATGAACAGAGTGCGGCTGATGATACCGGCTTCGTCCGGCTGTTGTGCGATGGCACTGAGCGCCTGCGTGATGGCCTTGGTCTCGCCTAATGCAGGCGCGATCGAGCCAATCACCATGCACAGCGTAGCCGCCACAATCGAAGTCAGTCCGATCAGGCTGGTGTTATCCATGAACCCTCCTTATGGCGTCTCGACATCATTTAGCTCCTTCCTGCTCGCGGTGTACCGCGGCGGCAATATATACGGTTCCGAGGATGGCGAAGATATAAGCCTGGATCAGGCCCACCACCAGCCCCAGCACCTGCATCAGCACGGGAATAAACAGGGGCGCGACCGCCAGCATGAGGGCCGCTACCATGGACTCGCTCATGATGTTTCCAAACAGACGGACCGCCAGCGCCAGGTTGCGCGTGGTTTCGGCCAGCAAGTGAAACGGCAGCATGACCCAGGCGGGCCGCACGTAGTGCCGGAAATACCCGATCAAGCCGCGCTGCAGGATCCCGAACAGCGGCACCGCCACGCCCACCGAGATGGCCAGCGCCGCGGTGGTGGACAGCGAACCGGTGGGAGCGTGCCAGACTGGCGCGATCTCCAGCACGTTGGAGGCGGCGATGTACAGGAACAGCGTTCCGACGAACGGCAGCAGCGTGTCGGCTCCCTCCGGACAGATCTCGCGGATCTGGCCGCGGACGATCTCCACGATGACCTCGAGCGCAGTCTGCCAGCGCAGGCGCGGCTGATCCGGCTCCGCCAGCCGCCGGCTCACCAGCCACGAGACCAGCGTGAGCAACAGCATTACGATCCAGGTGTAAACGATGGTCGCATTCAGATGCACCCAGTTCCACTGCCACAGAACGATTTGATCCGGCGTTATGTGCACTAGGCCCTCACCCGGCGGCCCACCATGAATTTCATGACCACCAACCGCCCCATGGTGAAGCCGATCAAACACAACAATGCGTAATCCCAGCGTCTCTCGATCAGCAGCAGGAACCCGGACAGCACCACCAGCGTGCGGATTCCGAAACTCCCGATCAACAGCAATGCCCGGTAGCGGGACGTCGCCAGACGGTTCACCGTGAACCACAGCCCGCCGTAAAAGAAAATGCCTACTGCCAGGCCGCCCAGCAGGCGAATCAGGAACGCGACGGCGTTCACGGTTGGTCTCCTTTCACGCGCTGCCAAGCGGCCGCGCAGCCAAACACCAGGCCGGCCACCAGCAGCGTCAGGGTCCAGGAAAACCGGCTGGGCCAGTGATGGTCGACCCACAGCCCCACGGCCACGCCGATGAGCGTCGGGACGGCCACCGACCAGCCCACCACGCCCAGGATGGCAATCGAACTCAACACGCCGTTCTGGCGGCCGCGCGCCCGCGCGATGCGCTCCTGTTTGACCGCGACCTCGCGGATCATCCGCTCGGCCTCCGGCGACAGTTTTGGGGAAGGCTCAGGCACTCTTTTCCTCCTCGAGCAGGCGCCGCACCAGGTCGGTCTCCAGCTTGGCCTCGAAGGCGCGGGCCTTCTTCTCCAGTTCCTCCCGCTCACGGAACTGCTTTTCGACTTCGGTTTTGAGTTGTTCCAGGCTGGCGCCGCGAAAGGCATTGCGCGTCGAAATCTTCACGTCGGGTCCGCACTTGATCAGAATTCCCCGGTCCACTGCCAGGTACTCCTCGGGTTGTCCCGGCCTCTGAAACCTCAACACGCCCGGCACCAGCGCGGTCACGAAGTCGATATGCCTGGGCAGCATTCCGAACCAGCCGTTCTGCGCCTCGGCCTTAATGCGAATCACTTCCTCGTCGAGCAGAATCTCCGTGGGCAGCCAGACCGTAAGTTTCATTTCTGACGCACCTCGCTGATAGCGCCGATCATGTAGAGCGCCTGCTCTGGGACATTGGCGAACTCGTCGTTCAGAATCCGCTCGCATCCGTCCAGCGCGTCTTCGAGCGTCACCAGCTTGCCGGGGTGTCCGGTGAACTGCTCGGTGACGTAAAAAGGCTGGGTGAGGAACCGCTCCAGGCGGCGGGCGCGATGCACGGTGTGGCGGTCGTCTTGCGAAAGCTCCTCCAGGCCCAGCATCGCGATGATGTCCCGCAACTCCTCGTAGCCCGACAGCGTCTTGCGGATCTCCTGGGCGATGCGATAGTGCCGCTCGCCCACCACCGTCGGCGTCACCATCTTGGAGCCGGAGCGAAGCGGATCGATGGCCGGATACAATCCCTCGCTGGTGCGTTTGCGCGAAAGCACGATGGAGGACGACAGATGACTGAAGGTGTGGACGGCGGAAGGATCCCCAAAATCGTCGGCCGGCACATAGACGGCCTGCACGGAGGTGATCGCGCCCGTCGCGGTGTTACAGATGCGCTCTTCCAGTTCCGCCAGCTCGGTCCCGAGCGTGGGCTGATATCCCAGGCGCGAAGGAAGCTGGCCCATCAACCCGGAAACCTCCGAACCGGCCTGGATGAAGCGGAAGATGTTGTCGATGAGCAGCAGTACGTCTTGGCGCATGTCGTCGCGGAAATATTCCGCCATGGTGAGCGCGGAGTGCCCGACGCGAAAGCGCGAGCCGGGCGGCTCATTCATCTGGCCGAAGACCATGACGGTCTTGTCGAGCACGCCCGCGGCCTGAATCTCGCGGTACAATTCTTCGCCCTCGCGGCAGCGCTCGCCGATGCCGCAGAACACGCTCACGCCCTTCTGATGGCCGATCACGTTGTGGATCAGCTCCATGATCAGCACGGTCTTGCCGACGCCCGCGCCGCCGAACAATCCGCTCTTGCCTCCGCGCTCGAGCGGCGCCAGCACGTCGATGGCTTTCATGCCGGTGACGAAGATTTCGGCGCCCGTGGAGCGGCGGGTGAGCGGAACCGGTGGCGCATGCGTGGAGCGCCACTCGCCGCCCTGGATCGGCTCCTTGCGGTCGATGGTATTGCCGAAGACGTCGAACACGCGCCCCAGCACCCGCTCGCCCACCGGGACCTTCAGCGTCTCCCTGGTATCGATCACCCGGGAGCCTCGCGACAGGCCGCGCGTCGGCGTTAGCGAGACGCCCCGCACGGTGGTGGCATCCAGGTGCGAAACCACCTCAATCGCTACTTCGCCCTCCGGGCCTGCTCGCAGAATGTGATAGAGCGAAGGGATGCGATCGGGGAAGGAGACGTCCACCACGCTGCCCCGCACGGCGGATATCGTACCCTCGTTGGGCCTAAGCGTTGTCATCGAGCACGCGCGGGCTCAGCCAGCGCGGGCCGCGAAGGTCTCGCCAGGGCTGGTGTGGCCCCCCGAACTCTCTTTCGCAAGTCAGGGGCCAAATTGTGGGGCGGCCAATCCTGGCCGCAGCCGGCTTTCCGGCCGGCTTAGTTCTGGGGACTAACCGCGTAGTACTGCTGACCTATTCTGGAACTCTTACCACCAGCACCGAACACGGCGCGCTCCAGGCCACTTTGCTCGAGACGCTGCCCAGCACGCTGCGCTTCATGTTCGCCGCTTCGCTGGCACCCACCACTACCAGGTCGTAGCCGCCTTGGTCCGCCTCGCTCAGAATCTCGTTGGCGGCGGTTCCCTCCCGGATCGAGATGGTGACGCCGGGATGCGATGCCAGCACCCGGGAGCGGGCCTCGGCCAGCAGTTGCTCGGCTTCGCGGCGCAGCTCCATCAGCAGTTGCGTGGCTTGGCGGTATTCCGGGTCGTTAGCTCCCAGCGATTCTTCTTCCGGCTCGAGCGGCAGCCAAAGCGTCTCCAGCACATGCAGCAGCGTGATCTCCGCCGATCCGAGATCGAAGAATGAGTTCAGCGCGTCGAGGGCGTGCTGCGACCCGGCCGAACCGTCCACCGGCACCAGGATGCGAATCTGCTTGTCGCCGGGCGGCTCACGTCCCACCAATACGCAACCGTTGGCGTGCTCGACGATCCGGCTGGCCACGGGTCCCAGGCCGACTTCCGAGCGCACGTTGCGTCCCTTGGCGCCCATCACGGTGACGTCATAGTCGTCGGCTTGCCGCATGATGACGCTGGCCGGCGATCCGGTCTCGCACAAGGTGAGAGCATCCACGCCTTCCTCGGCGAGAACGCGCTTGGCTTCTTCGAGAACGCGTCTGGTCTCGGCGGCGGCGCGATGCTGATAGGCGCGCCTGGCAATCGCCCCGGACTTGGGGGCGCGCGGCTCGGCAGCTACGTACAGCACGTCCACCTGGCGATCCACTCCAGTTAGCAGGCGGCTGGCTGCCCGCAGCGCGTCCGTGGCTTCTTTGGATCCGTCCGTGGTGAGAAGTGCTCGCATATTGTCCCGTTCATCCCGGAGCAAGTAGGATGCCACGCTACCGTGCTCTGCGCTATCATGGTTCCAGTGCGTTCCTGGTTGTTCCTTTTCCCCCTTCTGACTGCGTCTGTTGGTGTTGCGGCTACTCCGGGTTCACCGCCTCCAGATGGCCGGCTCCGTATGTTTCACACTCATACCGGAGAGCGTCTGGATGTGGTGTACCGCCGGGCAACCGCCTACATCCCCGAGGCGCTGGCCCAGGTGGATCACTTTCTCCGCGATCATCGCACCGGCGATGTGCATCACTACGATCCGCACCTGCTGGATCTGCTGGCGGATCTGGAGACCGCGGTCGGGCGTCCCATGGCGGAGATCCAGATCATCTGCGGGTACCGCACGGCCTGGAGCAACAACTTTCTTCGCATCCATACCAGCGGCGTCGCTGAACACAGCTTGCACATGCAAGCCGAGGCCATCGATATCCGGCTGCCCGGCATCAAGACTTGGGCGCTTCGCGATGCTGCGTTGGCGCTACACCGCGGCGGGGTTGGCTACTATGCGAAGTCCGATTTCGTGCACGTAGATCTGGGCCGCGTCCGGCGCTGGTAGGATCTCCGCTCTCGATCCCACCATCCCTAACGCCGGCGGCACCGGGCGGCGGGAGGCTGCCAGCCTGAGTGCGGGTATCCATGCCCGAAGAATTCTTCCAGAGACGCATCATGTTTGTAGATGTCATCGTAGAAGAACACTTCGCCGCTTTCACTCACCACCGCGGTGGCGTAGAGGATCAGCACCGGAATCGGCTTGGCGAGATTCACCTGTTGTGTTTTCGCCGCGCCTTCCGCTTCGACGATGCGGTCCATGGTCCACTCGGGCTGATCGCGGAACACCCAGGCCGCCAGTTCCTCGGGCTTTTCCACGCGGATGCAGCCGTGTGAGAAATCGCGCCGCGACCTCGAAAACAGCGACTTGGCGGGCGTCCCGTGCAAGTACACGTTGTACTCGTTCGGGAACATGAACTTGACGAACCCCAGCGCGTTCTTGGGCCCGGGGACCTGGCGGATCTCGAGCTTGCCGGAGCGCAGTTTCGCCAGCAAATCCGCAGTCACTTCAGCGCTCGCTACGACGTTGTCGCGGGAATCCACCACCTCGTAATCGTTCTTCGCCAGATAGGAGCCGTCCTTGGCGATCTTCGGCACCAGCTCGGCTCGTTGGATGCTGAGCGGCACGTTCCAATACGGCCGGAAGATCACATGCGTCATGTTGTTGGTGAAGACCGGAGTTTGACGGCGATAGGCGCCTCCCACCACCACTTTCATTTCGAGCTCGGCCTCGTAGCGGTCGTTGAACGCCCGGAGCCGAAACTCGGGGATATTCACCATCACCGGCGGCCGCGTGAAATTATTCGGAACCCAGCGCCAGCGCTCCAGCGCCAGTTGCAGTTGACGAACGCGGCGGCTTAGCGGTGTGTTCAGTTGCTGGAGAGTTGCCTTGCCGATGCGTCCGTCCGGATCGATTCCATGGCGAATCTGAAAATGCTTCACCGCCTCGACCAGCGCACCTTCGTAGATCTGGGAACCGGCCGGTGGAGCGGCGCCCGGCGGCAGGTCGCCCACCCGGCCGAGCAGTCGCGCCAGGCGCGCAACGCCCGGATACGCATCGCCCGGCTCGACCGTCTTTTTGGTGGACGGCAGCAGTTCGCCATCGTCTTCCCGGGCCAGGGCCAGGTAGGCTTCGAGGGCCTGTTCGGCCCGTCGATAGGCCGGAAACCGCGGCTCCAGTTGTTCGAGAGAAGAACGCACGTCGCCGGCGTTCACTACACCCCGCAGGACGCCGGCCAGATCGCACTTCTTCTGGTCGATATCCAGGCCGAAGCAGAAAGCTTTCGGATTCACTCTTCCGATACTTGAGTCCGAGATGTAGCGGAGGCTCGAAACCGTGAGCGCCAGATCGAATTCCACCAGGTCGGCATCCGTGGGTTGCGCCAGAGTGGGCCGCAGGCGCGCCAGCCGGGCCGCCCAGCGCGAACCGTCATAGTCTTCCGGGTCCAGACCCTTGGCTCCCGCGTTCTCGAGAATTCTGACGAGCGCTTGAGCCTGCGGGGTGGCGTCGCCGTTGCGAACCCAGGCCAGCTTGTAGCCGGCGGATTCGTAAAAGCTGGCCACGTAGGTCCGGGATGCCGGGAAGTTCGGCCAGCGGAGGCTGGAGAGCGTCCCGGAAGCGACCAAGGCACGCAGGCTGGCCTCTTGCGCAATCGGCTCCGAGGCATCGCCCGAGGCCCAGCCGGCACTGACCAGTACTACGTAGACCAGCGCGCGTCTCACATTGCCTCCCCAGTTCCACCTTGACGCAGTGCAACTGGCACACCGCGAGAAAGAGTGTAAGCCAGCGCGCAACCGTGTCGGGCTGGAGAGGGCTTCTGGGTTAAAACCTGCACCCTTTTTGCGCAAGATGCCCCAATTTCGCTGCCAATCACTCCGGAACTTTTGCTCCTGTTCCTTGCAGGCGTTTGGGGATCTAAATGGTACATAACGTGCGCTAACAGTTCAAAGCAAACCAAATAAGAGATCCCTATGTACCAAAGCATCGCACTAACTGATGACTCCTCCCACCTTTCTCTGGACGGGACTGCCAACGCGCCGCAGTACCTGGTTCCTCCTTGCACCGAACGCTCGGACGGCATGGGGCCTGTGGCCGACCTGGGTTTGGATCACGCCGGGTTATTGGTGATCACGCTGGGAATCAATCACGTTCTCGAGCACGAGGGGATCGCCGTTTCCGTCTGGGGATCCGCGGACGGTAGCGATTGGGGCACCAAGCCGCTGGTCTCACTGCCGCAAAAGTGCTATTGCGGGATCTATTCCACCTTCCTGGATCTCAGCAAACATCCGCAAGTCCGCTACTTGAGGGTCCGGTGGAACATGGTTCGCTGGGGCAAATGGGAGCACGTGCCGCTGTTCGGCTTCTATGTTTCCGCCCAGGAGTCCGGCGACGGACGCCACTAGCGGCCAGCCAGCACAGGTTCGGCCACCAGGATGTGATTGGCAACGTCGGAGACGCCCGGCGCGAACCACGCGATTCGTTCCGCTTCCTCGCGCTCCGGAATCGATCGCACTTCGCCGTGCAGCACGACTTTATCCTGATTCACTTCCACCAGAATGTTCCGCTCATCGATCGTGGCGCTGCGCTGTAACGCGGCTTCGATCTGCTCCTTGGTGTCTTCCGCGCTCATCACCGGGTTCACGTTCACCAGGTTCTCCACGCCTTTCACTCCGGTGAGTTCCGCGATGGCATCGGCTGCGGCGTCTTTCTGATACTGCCAGTCGACGGTGCCTTCCAGCGTAACCCAGCCGTGCTCGACGCGAATGCGCATGCGGTTGGGCGGAACGGAGCTGTTCCAGTCCAGGATATTGGCCGCGGCGTGCGCCAGGTCGGCGTCGGTCCGCACTTGCGGGCCCGGCACCCGGACTTCGAGTTCGCAGGCCACCGCTCGCACGTGAGCGATGCGCTCGGCCGCGTGCAGCGCCGCCAGCTTCTCAGCGTAGCTCGCCACCGTTCCCGTCAACGTTACAATGCCGTTCTCGACCCCCACTCCGATGGTCGCCGCACGCAACCCCGGTGTGTAGCTAATTTCGCGCTGGACGTCGTCTCGAATATGGGTATCCTTGGTCATACTTCACCTCAACTGACTGAAGCAGCAATCGCGCGGCCAATCCCGCGAACCGGGCGGAAGCGGCCTCATCTAACGTGCACGCGGACGGATGCCGACGAGCACCCGATGGTCTCGTTACCGCAACTCACCACGTAAATCGTGGAAACCTGGGGCCGAACCTCCAGCGTCCCGCTCGCCGGGAACTTGCCCAGCTCATGAAAATCGGCCGGCCTGGTGGCGTGAGGATCCACCGCCTCTTCCAGCACGACCTCCGGCGCATTCCGGGCATCCCAGTGCAGCATTACTGTTTCACCTTTGTTAATGACCGCGGGGTGTACAACGAAACGGACCACTTCGGGATTAGTAGCGCCCGCTTTCCTGGGAATTTCCAGAGGCAATCGCATGGCGCAGCCCGTCAGAAGTAGTAGAACCAGACCTGTAAGAAGTTTCAATTCGCACCTCCTTTCCCGCTTCAGGCGCGAATCCAACTTGAGTTAACGAGCACGTTACAAGCCAGGAATGGCCCTGCGCCTTTTCGCGCATCTGGCTGAGGCTCTTGAAGCAATCCATGCCTTGGACGGACGCTCAGATCCTTTCGAATGACTCGTTCGCGGATTGGCAGGTCCGTTGCGGTTCTATTAGACGAAAGAGTGTCTGAACAAGGAGGCTGACCATGAAAGTTCGGGAGATGATGACCAGGCAGACGGCCTTCTGCGGCCTGGACACCAGCTTGGCGGCGGCCGTCGAATTGATGGTGAAGAACGGCTGCGGATTTCTGCCGGTGGTCGGCGAGGGAGGCAACGTGATCGGCGTGATCACGGACCGGGACATTTCGATCGCGCTCGGAACGCGCAATCAGAAGCCTTCCGAGTTGCTTGTCCAAGACGTGATGCTTCCGAAGAACGTCACGTTTCCGAAGCTCTTCACCTGCACCCCTGACGACGATATCCATTGCGCTTTGAAAACCATGCGGAAGGAGCGCATCCGGCGCCTGCCGGTGGTGGATCGTGAAGGCGCGCTCCAGGGGATCGTATCGATGGACGACTTCGTGCTCCGCGCCTATCAGTACGCCGGCAAACACGACATCTCCTGGAAGGATGTCGCCGAGACATACAAGGCCATCAACCGTTGCCCCGGCAGCGCCAAGCGGCCCGTCGCCGCCTGATCCCGTGCCTCCGGCCGAGATGGACAACCAGCAGCCCACCATCGCGTACTTCTCGATGGAAATCGCGGTCGACGATTCCATGCCCACTTACAGCGGAGGCTTGGGCGTTCTGGCCGGCGACACATTGCGCTCGGCCGCCGACCTAGAAGTGCCGCTGGTGGCTATCACGCTGCTGCATCGCAAAGGTTACTTTCACCAGAGTCTGGATGCCGCCGGCCACCAGCATGAGACCGCCGAGCTGTGGAATCCGGCTGAAAAGCTGAAGCCGCTCCCGGCGATCGCGCGCGTGACGGTGGAAGGGCGCACGGTTCAGGTTCGCGCCTGGTCTTATGAAATTCGCGGTGTTACCGGATACGTTGTGCCGGTTTACTTCCTGGACAGCGATCTTCCGGACAACGATGCCTCCGCACGCACTCTGACAGACTACTTGTACGGCGGCGATCTGCGCTACCGTCTCTGTCAGGAAGCTCTGCTCGGCCTGGGCGGCCTCGAGATCCTGGACGCATCGGGGCTCACGGCGGTCAAAACCTATCACCTGAACGAGGGGCACTCGGCGCTGCTGGCGCTGGGGCTGCTCGAACGCCAGGTGCGGTTGCGGGACGGCGCCGCGATGAGCGTCGAAGACATCTTGACGGTGCGCCGCAAGTGCGTCTTCACTACCCACACTCCCGTCCCGGCCGGCCACGACCAGTTCCCCAAAGAGCTGGCCGGGCAGGTGCTGGGGGAGGCGCGCATGAAGCTGCTCGAAGCCGCCGAGGGCTACCACGACAGCACCCTCAACATGACCTACCTCGCGCTGCGCTTCTCGCATTACATCAACGGTGTGGCCATGCACCACGGCGAGATCTCCCGCGGCATGTTCCCGGATTATCCGGTTCGCGCCATCACCAACGGCGTGCATGCGGTGACCTGGACCTCCAAGCCGTTCGCGGACCTCTACGACCGCCACATCCCGGAATGGCGCACCGACAATCTGTACCTCCGGTACGCCATCGGAATTTCGCTCGAAGAGATCGAAGAGACGCATCTAGCCGCCAAGCGGCAATTGTTGCGGGAGATTCACGCGCGCACCGGCAGCACGCTGAACGAGAAAGTGATGACCATCGGCTTCGCGCGGCGAGCTGCGGCGTACAAGCGGCTCGAACTGCTGTTCACCGATCCGGAACGCCTGAAGTGGATGGTCAACCAGATAGGTCCGCTGCAAATCGTCTGCGGGGGCAAGGCGCACCCGCAGGATGAAGCCGGCAAGCTGTCCATCCAGCATATCTTCGAAGCGGCCGCCGCGCTGCGCGATTCCGTTCCGGTGATCTACGTCGAGAATTACGATCTGGCCTGGGCGCACCTGCTGACCAGCGGCGTGGACCTGTGGCTCAACACGCCCCAGATCCCGCAGGAATCCTCCGGCACCAGCGGCATGAAAGCGGCGTTGAATGGCGTGCCGAGCCTGAGCATACTGGACGGCTGGTGGATCGAGGGGCACATCGAGGGATTCACCGGTTGGGCCATCGGCGATTCGGACGGAAACGCGGCCGAGGAACTGGCGTCGCTGTACGGCAAGCTCGAGTGGGTGATTCTGCCGATGTACTACGGCCGCCCGGTCGCTTATGCCGAAGTGAGGCGCAGCACCATCGCGCTCAATGCGTCGTTCTTCAACACGCAACGCATGGCGGCCCAGTACGTGGCGAACGCCTACGGCGGCGCCTGAGCTCGGGCGGTCAGCCCAACCCCAGCGCGCCGCGTGCCTGGGTGGTCGCTTCGTTCAACGCTTCTTCCAAGCGCCGCCGAGCGGCTTCCATCGCGGCCGTATCTTCGAAATCGCTGAACTCGAGCGGCGGCTCCATCGAGATCGCCAGCCGGGTGAACGGCACGGGATTGCGCGGTTGGTCCCATTTGTGCGGCTCGCGCAGCGCCGGATGGCATTCCGCTCCCGTCGCCACTAGCGGGACCCCGGCCGCCGCCGCCAGCACCAGCGCACCAGCCCGGGCCACGCGCCGCGGACCACCGCCGTCGGGCGTGATGATGACGCAGGCGCCGCCTGCCGCCAATTGCGCCAGCCGCAGCACACTGTGCCAGCCGTGATGTTCCCAATCGCCGCGAATCACCTCCAGCCCGAGCAGGCGGCATAGGATCATGAGGCTGTCGCCCCGCGGCTCGGTAGCAAC
>JAIQFN010000068.1 GCA_020073265.1 Terriglobia bacterium
CACAGCCCTTGGAAATCGCTGGTCGCGATTCCCACATTTCCACCGCCCCTACTCGACGTGGAAAAGTGGAAAACCAAGAGCAGGTTTCCCACTTTCCCACTCACTGCTCTTCCTCTCAAAACCCAATTCAGAAAGGAGGCCTGGCGGCAGTCGCTCCGCTCCCGCCTTCAGGCTCATTCTTCAATGAGAAAATGCTGGAGCGGGAGCAGATTACTTTTCTGGTGGCTCGGCGACGGCGGACGCGCTGAGGGAACCGGGCGGGCGCTTTCTCGGGGCGGTGACGAAGGAGTAGGGATCTGCCGGTGGTTCGGGTTTTCGGCGGAACCAGCGCTTCAGTCTGCGCAACGCGTCCTGGAATCGAGTTGGTCGCGGAGGGGGCATGGTTCAGCTCGAGGCGATTTCAAGGTAGCACGGCTGCCGGTCCCTAGCGTTCACACGAGTGTGAACGCGGCACGCATGAGTGCGTGCGCCACGGGAGTGGTAAACTCACCAGCAAAGACTTGCATGTTGTTGCCTTATCTGCATCGGGTGGTGGCGCGCGAGAGCCTTTCGGCTGCGGAGGCGCGCGAGGCTATGCTGGCGGTTCTGAGCGGAGAGGCAACCACTTCGCAGATTGCGGCCTTCCTGGTGGCGCTGCGCATGAAGGGGGAGACCGCGGACGAAGTGCTGGGCTTTGCGCGGGCCATGCGGGAGAAGGGTGCGCGGGTGGAGGCTCGGGCCGATTCGGAAGCACTGCTGGATACCTGCGGCACGGGCGGCGACGGCGGGAATACTTTCAACATTTCGACTATCGCGGCGTTCGTAGTGGCGGGCGCGGGAGTGCGCGTGGCCAAGCACGGGAATCGCTCGCTTTCGAGCTTGTGCGGCAGCGCCGATCTGCTGGAGGAGCTAGGCATCGGGCTGCTGACTTCGCCGGATGAAGTGGCGCGCGCCATCCGCGAAGTAGGTATCGGATTCATGTATGCGCCGGCCTTTCATCCGGCCATGAAGCATGCGCAGCCGGCGCGGGCGGAGTTGAAGATGCGCACGGTTTTCAATCTGCTGGGGCCGCTGGCGAATCCGGCGGGCGCCACGCACCAGTTGATCGGCGCGCCGTCGGAGGTTACGGCGGAGTTGATGGCCAACGCGCTCGCTCGGCTCGGATGCGAGCATGCGTTCGTGGTGCACGGCTCGGACGGACTGGACGAAGTGACAACCACCGGGACGACGGCGGTGTTCGAAGTGACGCAGGGCGCGGTGAAGCAATTCTTGTGGACTTGGGCGGACTTCGGAGTTGAGCAGGGGCGCGGCGCCGATCTGGCGGGTGGGGATCGCGCGCGGAATTGCGAGATTGCGATGTCGATCCTGACGGGCGAACGCGGCCCGCGTCGCGACATCGTGCTGGTGAACACGGCGGCGGCGCTGCTGGCGGCCCGCGCGGCGCAGGATGTGCCGGAAGCGATGCGGCGTGCTGAGGAATCGCTCGATTCGGGCGCGGCGCGAAAGAAGATGGAAGCGCTGGCGGAGTTCAGCCGGCGTTGAGCACGTAGTCGACGAGCTGGTTCATGTCGTCGATGACCAGATCGGGCGGGTCCTGCTCGAAACTTTCCGGTTGAAACCCGTAGGTGACGCCGCAAGCCACCACCTGCGCGTTGCGCGCGGTGCGGACGTCCACGCCGCTGTCGCCCACCATCACCGTCGACTTCCGGGAGATGCCGGTTTCTTCGAGCAATACTTCGATGCCGATCGGATCGGGCTTCTTCTGCTCGAAGCTGTTGCCGCCGTAGACGCGGAAGAAGTGGGAGCCGAGGCCGAGGCCGTCCACGATGGCCTGGCTGAAGCGCACCGGCTTGTTGGTCAGCACGGCCATCCTGGTCCCGGCATCGAACAGGCGATTGAGCGCGTCGCGCACGCCGGGATAGAGGTAGGTATTGTCGAGCATGTGCTCGCGATAGTAGTCGAGAAAATATCTGAGCGCGTGCTGGACGTCGGCTTCACTGGCGTCGGGGCCCAAAGCGCGGCGCATCAGGATGGGAGCGCCGCTGCCGACGTAGGAAGAGACCAGCTCGGCCGAGATGGGCGGCAGGTTCATCAGCGCGCGAGCCGCGTTGACCGAATGAACCAGGTCCAGCTTGGAGTCGATCAGGGTCCCGTCGAGGTCGAAAATGAGCAGTTTCATTCGCGGCGCAGACCCTTGGGCTGGTGGGAAGCTTGCTCGGACCAGGCCTTCTCGACTTTGTCCTTGGTATCGCGGAAGGCGTCCTGGAGGTCATGCGGGGTCATGGCGGCCAGAACGCCGGCGACATCGGTGACGTATGGGAGCAGTCTGGATTCCACCACCGAGCGCGGCGGCGGCGATGGCGCGAACGCGAGCAACACGGCGGCGATCGCGGCGGCGACGATGAATCCGCGCACCAGTCCAAAGGCGCCGCCCAGCAGACGGTCGAACCAGGAGAGGCCGGCCCACTTAAAGAACTTGCCGAGGATGCGACCAACGATGGCGCCCAGGATTACCATGCCGAAAAAGATCACGAAGAACCCGATCAGATTCGCCATCTGGCGCGAGCTGACATAGTCGAGCACGTAGGCGCCGGCGATTCCGTAACACCAGAAGCCGACGAAGATGCCGAGGATCGCGGCGATGAATTCGATGCCGACGCGCGCGAAGCCGGCCGTCAGACCGGAAAGCACGGAGAGGCCGAGCAGCAAGACCAGGACGGCATCGATCCAGTTCACAGGGCTTTTCCGGTGAGAACGCGGTAGGCCTCGCGGTATTTTTCGGAAGTCTGCCGGATCACGTCAGGCGGCAGCGCGGGCGCCGGAGGCTGCTTGTTCCAAAGGATGGATTCCAGATAATCGCGCACGTACTGTTTGTCGAAGGACGGCTGCGGGCCGCCGGGCTGATAGCTCGCGCTGGGCCAGAAGCGGGACGAATCCGGAGTGAGCACTTCGTCGGCCAAGGTGAGTTGATCGCCCAGGAATCCGAATTCGAACTTGGTGTCGGCGATGATGATGCCGCGCGTCTCGGCGTAGCGCGCCGCGCGTTCATACAGTTCGAGCGTCAGGTCGCGGATGTGGCCGGCGAGCGGCTGGCCGAGACCGGCGGCCACGGTTTCAAATCCGATGTTCTCGTCGTGGCCGGACAGGGCCTTGGTAGCGGGCGTGAAGATGGGATTGGGAAGACGGTCGCCCTCGCGCAGGCCGGCGGGCAACGGAATGCCGCAGATCATGCCGTCCCGGCGGTAGTCCTTCCAGCCGGACCCGGAGAGATAGCCGCGCGCGACGCACTCGAAGTCGATCATCTTGGCGCGGCGCACCAGCATGGAGCGGCCTTCGAGCTGATCGCGGAAGGGGTGGAACTGGGCGGGATAGTCGCTGACGTCGGCGGACACGAAATGATTGGGCACGATCGATTCGAGCAGGTCCAGCCAGAAGATGGTGAGCGCGGTGAGCACCTTGCCCTTGTCGGGGATGGGCGTGGGGAGGATGTAGTCGAAGGCGGACAGGCGGTCGGTGGCGACGATGACCAGGAATTCGCCAGCGGCATAAATATCGCGGACCTTGCCGCGGGCATGCCGCTCGATGCCGGGCAGGTTGGTCTCGAAGATGGGCTCCAATCTCTACAGTTAGCACAGCGAGCTAACGGGTGCGAATCCAGGTTGTGGAATCGCGGGAGGTAAGTTTTGCCCGGTTACAAAAGGATAGCGCTACGGGGTTCAACATTTTACAAGACGGTCATCGGCTTGCGCTTCTTGGACAGAAAGGAGTAAACCAACTATGAATTGGGACAGAATCGAAGGCAATTGGAAACAGTTCACGGGCAAGGCCCGCGAGAAGTGGGGCAAGCTCACTGACGATGACTGGACACACGTTGCCGGCAAGCGAGAACAACTGATCGGCCGCATTCAAGAACGTTACGGCATCAGCAGGGACGACGCACAACGGCAAGCTGACGAATGGGCGCGCGCGCAAAAAATGGAGACGCGCGAACGGGAGCACGCGGTGAAGCAGTAATTCCAAGTAGCCAGCCGAAACGACCAGGGCCGCCTCTCCTGTGCGGCCCTTTTTTTCCGCCGGGCTCCTTCCGGACGCGGGCCGCCTATATACTGGACAATTGCGGTTATCGATCCTTGTTCCGGTTTACAACGAGCGCACGGTGGTGGAGCGCAGCCTGGCTCAAGTGCTGGCCGCGCCTCTGCCGGAGAACATGGAGCGTGAGCTGATCATCGTGGATGACTGCTCGACCGATGGGACTTCCGAGATCCTGGAGCGGTTGGCGGCCCAGGAACCGCGGATTCATCTGACGCGCAAGCAGGTCAACGAGGGCAAAGGGGCCGCGGTGCGAACAGCGATCCAGTTGGCCAGCGGCGATTTTTGCATCATCCAGGACGCGGATCTGGAATACGATCCCTGCGAGTATCCACGGCTGCTGCGGCCGCTGCTGGACGGCAACGCCGACGCGGTGTTCGGATCGCGCTACCTGGTGAGCGAGCAGACGCGTGCGCTGCCCTTCTGGCACTCGATGATCAACAAGCACCTGACGCTGTTGTCGAACATGTTCTGCAATTTGAATCTGACGGACATGGAAACCTGTTACAAGGTTTTTCGCACGGACCTGTTAAAGAGCATTCCGATTCGTTCCGACCGATTCGGATTCGAGCCTGAGATCACGATGAAATGCGCCAAGCGCAAGCTGCGCATTTACGAAGTGCCTATTAGTTATCACGGGCGCACGTACGAGGAAGGCAAGAAGATCGGCTGGAAGGACGGACTGAAGGCGTTGGGCGTGATCCTGCGGTATTGGGTGATCGACGATCTTTACGCCGAACCTTACGGGCGGGCGTTCCTCAACAACCTGACCGGGACGCCGCAGTATCTGAGCTGGCTGACCAGCGTGCTGCGGCCGCACTTGGGCGACACGGTGCTGGAGCTGGGCGCCGGGATCGGGAATATCTGCGGACGGCTGATGGGACGCAGGCTGCTGTACGTAGCGGCTGAGAAGGACCCGGTGTATCTGCATGCGCTGAACAATCGATTTCTGCGAACGCCGAACGTGTCGGTCCTGCGCCTGGATCCGGAGCGGGGCGAGGATTTTGAGAACGCGGGCGGGCCATTCGACACGATCCTGTCGGTGAACGTGCTCGAAGATCTGGATCATCCCGAGGGCGCCATCGGCTCGGCCGCGAGTATGCTGAAGAAAGGCGGATCCATGGTGGTTCTGGTTCCGCAAGGCCCCGCGCTGTTCGGAAGCCTGGACCGGGCCCTGGGACACCGCCGCCGCTTCAGCCAAGCCGATTTGCGCGCGCTGCTGGCGAGGCACGGCCTGGCAGTAAAGCAGATGTATCAGCTCAACAAGATTGGAACGCCGGGCTGGTGGCTGTACGGAAAAGTGCTGCGCAGGAAGCACATCAACAAGCTGATGCTGAAAATTTTCGACAAGACGGTCTGGATCTGGCGGCGGATCGATGGACTGCTGCCGTGGCGCGGCCTGTCGCTGATCGCCGTGGCCGTCAAGGAATAGCGGGCGTTGGCCGGCATGACAACCTACGTCGTTACCGGAGGAGCGGGCTTCATCGGTTCCTGCCTGGTTCGCGCGCTGCTGGCTCAAGGCGACGGCGCGGTGCGCGTGATCGACAATCTGCTGACGGGATCGGAGAAGAACCTGGAGGAGGTGCGTTCGCGGATCGACTTGCAGCGGGTTGACATTCGCGATTACGACGCGGTGGCGGGAGCGGTGCGGGGCGCGGACGTAGTGTTCCATCTGGCCGCGATCCCGTCGGTGCCGCGGTCGATCGATTCGCCGGCGCTCTCGCACGAAGTGAACATCGACGGGACGTTCAACGTGTTGCGGGCCAGCGCGGAGAGCAAGGTGCGGCGAGTGGTGTATAGCGGTTCCTCGTCGGCCTACGGCGACACGGAGGTGTTGCCCAAAGTGGAGACGATGGCGCCGCGGCCCAAATCGCCGTACGCGGTCCAGAAGCTGACGGGGGAATATTACGCCAGCGTGTTTCATTCCTGCTTCGGGCTGGAAACCGTCTCGTTACGGTTCTTCAATGTGTATGGCGAGCGGCAGGATCCTTCCAGTCCGTATTCCGGAGTGATCTCGGTGTTCATGCGCGCTTTGATCGAGCGCCGCTCGCCCACGATTTTCGGAGACGGGGAGCAGACGCGCGATTGGACCTACGTGGAAGATGTCGCGGCGCTGTGCCTGAAGGCGGCCTCGGCGGGCGGCGTGGCCGGCAAAATGTACAACGCCGGAAATGGAGAGCGCTGTTCGCTCAATCGCGTTTGGGAGCTGTTGCAGAAGATCGAAGGCGTGTCGTTGCCGGCCAAGTACGGCGCGCCGCGCGAAGGCGACGTGCGAGACTCGCAAGCCGACTGCACGGCGGTCCGCCGCGACTTGCGCCACCAGCCGCAATACACGGTTGAACAGGGCCTGCGGCGCACGCTGGCCTGGTATCGCGCGCAATAGGTTCGGGATGCTGGCGACCATCCGCGAGACAGTCCGCAAGATTCCCAGAGGCAAGGTGGCAAGCTACGGCGACGTGGCTCGAGCCGCCGGATTTCCGGGACGGGCGCGTCAAGTGGTGTGGGCTCTGCGCGCGGCCGCTGGTCTGCCGTGGCATCGCGTGGTGGGCGCGGGCGGGAAAATTCTCCTGCCCGGCGAGAATGGACTGGAGCAGCGGCTGCGGCTTGAAACCGAAGGCGTGGTGTTTCACGGCGGGCGCGTGTGGATGGAGAAGCATCAGCATCAATTCGGCGGCAAGGCGCGACGGCGGGCGACAAAGAAGCGCGGCCGCTGATTTTTGCCGGAATATTTCAGGATTGGGGCGGAGTTACAATGGAACTCCGAAGGTATTCGAACCTATGTCAGCACCAGCTACAGCCGTCGTTCAACTGGCGGATCGAAGCACCCCGCTCGGTGCGACGATCGTTCCAGGCGGAGTGACACTCCGAACCTGGGCGCCGTCCGCAATACAAGTATTCGCACTTACCGGAGACTCGCTGGCCGCCGCGCGGCAACCGGGTTTCGTTCCCGCTGCCAGCCAGGCGTTGTCCTCGCTCGGCGACGGTACGTTCGCAGGTTTTTTGCCTGGAGCCGACGAAGGAACAACATACATGCTCTGGGTTGTGGGCACCGGCAGCACGGGCCTGAAGCGCGACCCGCGCGCTCGCGAGTTAACGCCGGACTTCCCGGCCTCCGATTGCGTGGTGCGGTCTGCGTCGCTCTACCCGTGGCATGACGCTGGGTTCCGTCCGGCCGAGTTTCGCGACCTGATCCTGTATCAACTGCACGTGGGCGTGTTTTACGCCGTCGATGCGCAGGGCAACGACAAACGCGCAAACATCGGCAAGTTTCTGGACATTTTGGGTCGCGTCGATTATTTGCGCGAATTAGGCGTAAATGCCCTGCAGCTTATGCCGATCCAGGAATTCCCGGGCGAGTCGAGCCGAGGCTACAACGGTCTCGACCTGTTTTCGCCGGAGATGGACTATGAGATTCGCGGCGCCGACCTGGCCCGCTACGTCACGAAGGCGAATGCATTGCTGACGGCGCATGGCAAGCCGCCGGTCACCGCCGACCAGTTGCGATCGGGAGCCAACCAGCTCAGGTGCGTTATCGACATCCTGCATCTGAACGGAATGAGCGTTCTGTTCGACTTGGTTTTCAACCACGCCGGCGGCGGATGGGATGACGCCTGCCTTCAGTTCTTCGACCGGCAGCCGCAAGACAACCTGAACAACAGCCTGTATTTCACCGATCAGGGCTGGGTGGGCGGATTGATCTTCGCTTACTGGAGTCAGGACGTGCGGCAGTTTCTGATCGACAACGCGATGGCGTGTCTGGAGGAATATCACATCGACGGCATCCGCTACGACGAAGTGACGGTGATTGACACGCATGGCGGAGGACGTTTTTGTCAGGATCTCAGCGGCACGGCGCGTTTCGTGAAGCCGCAAGCGATCCAGATCTCGGAGTACTGGGGAGATGACCGCGCCGCTGCCGTCCGCACATCGCCTGGGGGACTCGGGTTCGATGCGGCCTGGGGCGACCGGGTGCGTGAAGGTGTGCGGACCGCGATCGCGCAAGCCGCCGGCGGCCGGGATGCTTTCGTGGATCTGGGCGCGCTAGCCGCGAGTCTGGACAATCCGCCCGGATTCCCCGCGGCGTGGCAAGTGGTCAATTGCCTGGAGAACCACGATATCGTTTACGACGGCAATCAGCCGAGGATCGCGGCACTGGCCGACAGAACGAACGCGCGTTCGTGGTATGCGCGAAGCCGCGCGCGAGTGGCCACCGGCCTGCTGGCGGCCGCGCGTGGAATCCCGATGCTCTTCATGGGCGAGGAATTCCTGGAAGACAAGCAGTGGGACGACAACGTCCAGTTTCACTCCAACCTGCTCATCTATTGGAGCGGCCTCAACACCGACCACGCGATGCAAGACCAGCTCCGGTTTACGCAGGACCTGCTGTGGCTGCGGCGCAACCAGCCTGCCTTGCGCAGCGATTCGATGCGGGTCTCGCGGGCGCATAGTATCGACCGCGTGCTGGCGATCCACCGCTGGATCGAGGGCGCCGGTCAGGACCTGCTGTGGGTCGTGAACCTGCAGGAGTTCAATCGCTTCGGCTATCGCGTCGGGTTCCCGGGCGCAGGCGGCTGGAGCGAGTATTTCAACAGCGACTACTACGATCAGTTTCCTAACGCGTCGGCGGCCGGAAATGGCGGAGGCATCACGGCGGAAAACGTGGCGTGGGACGGCTTGCCCGCATCGGCGGAGATCACCATCCCGGCCAACGGGTTCATCGTGTTCGGCCGGTGAGCTGTTCGTGTGGGTCCGGTGGATGGAGGAATGGCGCCATCTTCCTGGCGAATTCGGTTTCGGAGAATCGGGCGGCGTAGGCCTGAAGGGCGCGGGGGTCGACCTGCTGTTCCGAGCGATCCCATTGTTCGATTGCTTGCTGGAGAGCTTCGTCGCTGGCTTGCGCGTAGAGCAGTCCGCCCAGCGGGTCGGTTGTCGGCACGCTCTCGAGCGCCCCGCCCCGCCCGAGCGCGATCACGGGCTTTCCGCTGGCCAGCGCTTCGACGGCCGTGATGCCGAAGTCCTCTTCGCCCGGCATGAGAAAAGCGCGGCAGCGCGCGTAGAGTTCGCGCAACTCGGCGTCGCTCGCGCGCCCGCAGAATTCGATGTTGGCCGTGGCGGCGCGCTTCAACGACTTGAATTCCGGACCGTCGCCCACCAGCCGAAGCTTGCGGCCGTTGCGCGCGAATACTCGGACGGCTGCGTCCAAACGCTTGTAGGCGACGAACTCGGAGACGATCAGGTAATAATCCTCCGGCGGCTTGTTGTAAAACGTCTCGACCGCCACGGGCGGATTCACCACCTCGGATTCGCGGCGATAGGTTTTCCAGATCCGCCGCCGGACGTTCGCGCTGTTAGCGACAAAATCGTCCACGCGCGCGGCCGAGGCGTAGTCCCACAGCCGGAGATAGTTGGCGAGCGGCGCCATGAGCGCGCGCTTCAGGCGCGAACGCGTCCATTCGTTGCGATAAGCCGGATAGAGGTCCCACAAGTACCGCATGGGTGTGTGGCAATAGCAGACGTGCCGCGCGCTGGAGGGCGCGATCACGCCCTTGGCCGGACCGGATTCGCTGGAGACCACCAGGTCGTAGCCGCGCAAGTCGAAGCTTTCGAGCGCCATCGGCATCAGGGGAAGCAGCGAGCGATAGCGTTTTCGAAAGGGCTGCAGGAAAGAAGCGTGCACGCGATGCGAGCGAATGAGCGGCGACACGCGATCGGGATCGTAGAACAGGGTGAACAGATCCGCATCCGGCAGCAGGCGGCAAAGCGCCTCCACGACTTTTTCGCCGCCGCGCATGTTCAACAACCAGTAGTGGACGATGGCGGCGCGCATGCGGAAGTTCCGTAGTGGACTATCGTAGGAAGTATGCCACGCCTGGATCGCCGATGAATACTTCCTTCGACTACCGGGCCGCCGCGCAACCTCGCCGGCTGACGAGCTGGCGCATGTTCGCGGACACGCTGACGGTGGGCGGCTGGACGGCGGTGACCAAGGTGGCGGGAGCGTTGAAGGTGATCCTGGCCGCGCGATTGTTCGGCGCGGGCGACGCCATGGACGCCTATCTCATCGCGCTGCTGGTGCCGTCGTTCTTCATGGACATGCTGGCGGGCCCGCTGGATTCAGCGTTGATCCCGTCGCTGATCGAAGCGCGCGAAAAGCACGGACGGGCGAGCGAGGAGGCGCTGTACACGGCGGTCTTGGCGTGTTCGGGCGCTACCCTGTTGATCGCCGCTCTGCTGGCTGTCGCGGCGTCCGGCTGGATCGTGCCGGCGCTGGGCGGCAGTTTTTCCGCCGGAAAACTCGCGCTTACGCAGCAACTGCTGCTCCTCATGATGGTGGTTGTGCCGCTCAGCGGACTCAGTTGCACCTGGCGCGCGGTGTTGAATTCTCACCATCAATTCGCTTACGCCGCCGCGGTGCCCGCCATCACGCCGGTGGTTTCGATCATCGCGCTTCTGGCCGGCGGAAAGCAGTACGGCGTGCTCACGCTGGCCATCGGCACGGTGGCGGGAGGAAGCCTGGAGGCGATCCTGAGTTGCGCTGGCGTCAAGAGGCTGGGATATCCGGTGCTGCCGCGCTGGACCGGAATGACGGCGTCGCTCGGCCAAGTGACGTGGCAGTACGCGCCACTGGTCGCGATCACGCTGGTGATGACTGGGTCGACGCTGGTGGACCAGGGGCTGGCGGCGCGGCTCGGGTCGGGCAGCGTAGCGGTGCTGAGCTATGGAACCAGGCTGCTGGGAGTGCTGATCGTGATAGGCCCGACCGCGGTGGGAACGGCGGTGCTGCCTCACATGTCGTCCGCGGCGGCGCGCGCTGAACCAGACGCCGGACGCCGGAGCCTGCGCACCTATGTTCTCTACATCGCGGCGCTCATCGTGCCGGCCACCATCGCGCTCATGTACTTCTCCGAGCCGATCGTCCGCATCCTTTTCGAGCAAGGCGCCTTCAGCCAAGAGGCCACGCATTTGGTAGCGGCCGTGCAGAGAGCGTCGCTGCTGCAGCTTCCCCTCACGGTACTGCTGTCGCTTGAAATTCGGCTGACCTCGGCATGGAAAGCGAACCGCTTGCTCTACCGCGTGGCGGCGTTGAGCGTGGTGCTGACGTTCGCGCTGGATCTGATCTTCATGCGGTGGCTGGGGGTGATCGGAATTGCATTGGCGGGCGTCGCGATCCGCCTTGTTTCGAGTTTGTATCTTTCTTGTAAAATCTACGCTTTGCGAGCCTCTTCCTCTGGCTTTTCAGCCCGTCGATGAATTAACCTGACATCGAACGCCAAGCCGTATGCAGCACGACGTCTTCATCGAACCAATCCTCTCCGACCCGGTCCATTGTGAATTCGAGTTGCCGCTGCGGCGCACCTTTTACCCGCTGGGATTTCCGTTGCAACTGGAGACCAATTCGCCCGATGTGATCGAAGCGGCGTCGGAGGGCTGGGGGCAATTCTCGCAGGCCTTCGATGAAACCGCGGTGCGGATGAGCCTGGCCGTGAGCGAGAGCGACACGACGCTTGTGAGTGTGCGCTCGCACGTCCGGTCACGCGAGCACCTGATGTCGTTCTTCGCCGATCCGGAAAACTTCGCAGTGTGCGATTTCAGTCAGAATTACGCGTTTGGCTGGGTGACGCGGGCGGTGGCGGCCGACCATCCGCTGCTCCGCTACCGCTTTCTGACAGCGCCCGGGCTCTCGCTGATCGGTCAACTGGCGCTGGCGCCGCTGCATGGCGCATTGATCGAGCGAGCAGGCTGCGGCGTAATGCTGTGCGGAGAATCCTTCGCCGGCAAGAGCACGCTGGCCTACGCCTGCGGGCGCGCGGGTTGGACCTTTATCGCCGACGACGGGACTTGTCTGGTCCGGAAACGGCTGGACCGTTACGCGATCGGAGATCCTCACACCATCCGTTTCCGCGAAGATGCCGCGCGCTTCTTCGGCGAGTTAGCGGATCGGCTGCCGGTGATTCGACCCAGCGGCAAGACCGGCTTCGAGGTTTTCACCCGCGATCTGCCGCTGCGAACCGCGCCCGGATGTTCCGTCGATCACATTGTGTTTCTCGACCGCCAGAGGTCCGGTGACGCCAGGATTCGCCGCTATCCGCGGGAGCAGGCGCTGGAGTACTTCGAACGCTTCGCGGCCTACGGCGTGTCGGAAGTGCGCGCCGCACAAAAGAGCTGCTACCGGCGCTTGATCGAAGCCGGTATCTGGGAGATGCAATACGCCGATTTGGACGACGCGGTCGCGTGCCTGGAGCGGCTGGCTGATCGGGCTTCATAGAGCGATGAGAAACTACCGAAGCAAGATAGCGCGTGTCCTTTTCCTGGCTTGCTGGGCGCTCCCTTCGGCCGCCCAGGTTTCTTCCGGCAGCTTGCTCGGGGATGTGCGCGACCAAAAGAAAGCCACGGTGGAAGCTGTCACCATCGTCGCGCGCAACAACGAGACTGGATTTTCCCGAACTGCTTCGAGCAATGCGTTCGGCAGTTACCGCATCGACGATCTTCTTCCCGGGGCGTACACGGTGACCGCGCAGCACGATGGTTTTCAGACGGTCACCGTGTCGCCCGTTTTTTTGGAAGTGAATCAGAAGGCGCGGCTCGATTTCGAACTGCGCGTCGGCTCGGCGCACGACACGGTCACGGTGACCGCACGCACGTCGCCGGTTCAGAACGACGACGCTTCAGAAGGCTATCTGCTGAGTTCCAATTTCGTAGAAGCGCTGCCGCTGCTGGGGCGAAACATCATCAGCCTGGTGACCTTAGGGCCGGGATCGATTCCACGGCAGCTCGGCGGCTTCACGCACGATCAGATCAACGATCTGCAGGGCAATCGCGGGGCCGTGGCGTTCAACGCGCCCGTGAACGGCGCACGCTCGACGGAGAACAGCTACATTCTCGACGGCGCTTACAACACCGACCGCAACGTCTTCGCGATCGGAGTGGTGCCTCCCATGGAGACGGTCGCGGAGTTTCGCATCCAGACCTCGCTCGCTCCGGCCGAGTTCGCGCAATCCGGAGGCGCCGTGGTGGACGTGGTTACCAAGCCGGGCAGCAGCGCATTTCATGGAAACGCGTTCGAGTTCCTCCGCAATGAGGCCACCGACGCAAGAGGTTTCTTCGAGGTCCCGTCGCTCGCGCGGGCGATCTTCCGTCAAAACCAATACGGAGCCACGCTGAGCGGTCCGCTGGCGCGATCGACTTACTTCTTTGCGTCCTACGAAGGGCTGCGTTCGAAGTCCGCCAACTCGACGCAACACCTGGTGCCCGACGCCACCGTCCGGGGCGGCGATTTCACTGGCCGCGCCACGATTTTCAATCCGCTGAATCTGGACGCCAACGGGCAGCGAGTGCCCTTTGCCGATAACCGGATTCCGGCCAGCATGATCGACAAGGCGGCGGCAAAATACCTGGCGCTGTACGAGCCGCTCCCCAACGCGACGCTGGGGAACGGCAGCAACTACCTGGATTCGACGCCTAACCGGGATCACGCCGACAACGGATCGATGCGCATCGATCGGGCCTGGGGCCAGCGCAGCCGTTTGTTCGGCCGCTACACCATCAATGACGACCGGTCTCTGCTGGCGGGATCCTTTCCGGCGCTGCCCACGGCCGAGACGCTGCGGGCGCAGCAGGCCACCATCGGACACACGCTCTCCGGATCGTCGTGGGTGAACGAAACGCATTTATCATTCACGCGCCTGAGGGTTTTCGATCTGGCCACCAGCGGCCTGGGAAAGAACGTGCTGGCGGACCTGGGAATTCAGGGCGCGCCTGCCGATCCATTCACCTTCGGCCTGCCCGCGCTCACCGTGACCGACTTCGACACGGTGCAGGACTCGCGCAACCTTCCGCAAACGCAGCGCGACAACACCTGGTACTTTTCCTCCGACTTTTCGAGAAGCGTGGGCCGTCATACCTGGAAGGCCGGCTTCCAGTTCACGCATTTCACCATGGCGTATCTGCAGAGCATGTATCCGCGCGGGAACTATATTTTCACGGGCGCTTACACGCAGGATCCATTGAACCCGGACACCACCGGCGATTCGTTCGCGGATTTTCTGCTCGGCTATCCGGCTCAGACGCAACGCCAGGCCGGAATCGCGCAGGCTTATCTGCGGCAGAACACCTACGCCGGCTACGTCGAAGACGACTGGCGGATCACGCCGCACATCAGCATCACGGCCGGATTGCGTTATGAATACATCGCGCCGTTCAGCGAAGATCGCGGCAATCTGTTCAACCTGGATTACTCGACGCTGCCCCAGGCGCCCCTGCTCCGGCACGTCAGCACCGTGACCGAGACCGACCGGCGCAACTTCGCGCCGCGCATCGGATTGGCGGCCAGGCTGCCGCATCTGCTTTCGAGCACGCGCGAGACGGTGTTTCGCGCCGGCTACGGAATCTACTACAGTCCCGAGATCGCGGTGGAAGCCTACGATCTGTTGCAGAACGGCGTCCGAACGGAGATCAACCAGCCGGGCGGCCTGCAGCCGGTGCTCAGCATCGAGAACGGCTTCCCGCAGACCAGTTCCACGGGTTTTCCCAGCTACTTCGGCATCGACCCCCACGCCGCGACGCCGTACGTGCAGCAATGGTCGGCGAGCATCCAGCATGAATTGCCCAGCCAGGTACTGGTGGAGCTCAGTTATGTGGGGACGAAAGGCACGGACCTGGCGCTGTTCCGACGCTTCAACACGCCGGCGCACGTGGAGACCGGCGAGAATCTATCTCCGCGCCCCGGTGACCTGCAATCGCTGCGGACGTTCTCCCAACTGGGCCCGCTATTTCAGATCCAGCACATCGCCAACTCGATCTATCACTCGCTGCAGATCAAAACCGAGAAGCGATTCACCAAGCGGCTCTCGTTCCTGGCGAGCTTCGTGTGGGCCAAGTCGATTGATGACGCCGACACGCAGATTCCGGGCTTGTTCGAAAGCTTCGGCGCGCAGGACGAGCGCAACCTGCGCCTGGAGCGCGGCCTGTCGTTCTTCGATGTTCGCCGCCGGTTGAGCGGTGGCTACGTGTATTCGATTCCCGCGGCGCCGGTCTGGAAGCCGGCGTTGAAAGACTGGCAACTCAGCGGCACCTTCACGTTTCAGGACGGAACGCCTCTGAATCCGGTGTACTTCGGAACCGATTTCGCGAACTCCGGCACGCCCAACCGGCCCAACGTGGTTCCGGGCCAGGCGGTGTTGCTGCCAAGCGGCCAGCGCAACGCCGACCATTTCTACAACGTCAACGCGTTTTCGTCTCCCGCGCCATTCACCTTCGGCAACGCCGGCCGCGACATTTTGCCGGGTCCGGGCAACGCGGTGGTGGACGTCGCGCTGCACCGGCAGTTCACCATCCGGGAAGGTAAAACCATTCAGTTTCGCGCAGAGTCCTTCAACCTGGTGAATCATCCCAATCTCGGAGTTCCCGGCCCCTACCTGGACTTCGGCCCGTTCTTTGGCAAGGCCTTTTCGGTGGGTGACCCACGGCGCATGCAATTTGCTCTAAGATTCGATTTCTGACCGAATTCGAACCAAACATCCCCGCCTATGCCCGCGCGCCGTTCGAAGCTTTGCGCTTCGGTGCGCCGCGGCTGGAACTGCTGAGCGCTTTCAGCGAACAGGATTGGAAGCGAGCGCTGGACTGGTGCGATCGCATGCAACTGACGCTGGCGCTCGGGTTGCGCCACCGCGAACACATGCCGGAAGCGGTGCAGTCGCGAGTCGATTGCGACTTCGCGAAGAACGCGCAACGCTGGCTTCGCATGAAGTCGGTGTACGAAGAAATCGCGACGGCGTTGGCGGCCGAGGGATTGGAATGCGTGGTTCTGAAGGGTTTCAGCCACTGCCCGCGCTTCGTACGCGATCCGAGGCATCGCTGGCAGGGCGACCTGGATCTTTTGCTGACCGAACCGCAGGTCCGGCAGGCGCGTGAAGTCGCTTTGGGATTGGGATACGAACCGCTGCGGCGTGTGGAACGGCGGCCGCTGGATCACCTTCCGACTTTGATCCGCCGGACCGGATGGCGGTGGCGGGGCGACTATTTCGATCCTGAGATGCCGGTGTCGCTGGAGTTGCACTTCCGGCTGTGGGATCAACGGACGGAAGACTTCGGCCCGAGCGGGCTGGAGCACTTCTGGGAACGTCGCGCGCGCGCGGTGGTCGACGAGTTGAAGTTCACTGCTCTGCACCCGGCCGACGCGGTTGCGAACGCGTCGCTGCATTTGCTCCGGCACTTGCTGCGCGGCGACTTGCGGCCGTCGCACGTGTACGAACTGGCCTGGCTGCTGGACAACAGCGTGGACGACGCGGATCTGTGGCGATCCTGGCGCGAGCTGCACGGCGAATCGCTGCGGCGTTTGGAGGCCATTTCGTTCGCGCTGGCCGAACGGTGGTTCGCTTGCCGGCTTCCCGAGGCGGCGCGCGAAGGGGTCGATCGGCTTCCTGAGGACGTGAAGCGCTGGCTGGAGATGTATGCTGCTTCGCCGCTCGAGAGCAGATTCCATCCGAATAAAGACGAACTGTGGCTGCACTGGAGCCTGCTGGATTCGTCCGGCGCGCGGATGGCGGTGCTGCGGCGCAGGCTGCTGCCGGAGCGGTTGCCGGGCCCGGTGGAAGCTGTGCACGTGCCGGAGAAACAGCGAACGTTGCGAATCCGCCTGGAAGGGCGCTGGCAGTTTTTCGTCTACGCCTCCTCCCGCGCGCTCCACCACACGCGCGCGCTGCCTGCCACAGCCTGGAGCGCGGCGCGATGGTTCGGCGGCGGCATCGGGTTGGGCGCGCAATACTGGCGGTTCTTCTTCGCCGAAGGATTTTTTGACTTCGGCATGTTTATTTTCGTTTTCCTGTACAACCTGTATCTGCTCCAGCTTGGCTTTCGGGAAAACTTCATCGGGTTGATATCGGGGGTCATGACAGCGGGCAGCGTGGTGGGATCTCTGGTTGCCGCGCTTGCAATCCAGCGCTTCGGCCTGAGAAGAACGCTGCTGATTTCTTTCGGACTGACGGCGTCGCTTTCCGCCTTCCGCGCGTATGCGACGTTCGCACCGGAGCTGCTGGGGCTGGCTTTTGCAGCAGGCTTGACGTCTTCGGTGTGGCCGGTGGCTTTTTCGCCCGCCATCGCGCACCTGACGAACAACAAGAATCGAGCGCTGGGATTCAGCCTCTCATCGTCAGCCGGAATTGCCATCGGGATCGTGGGCGCGCAGGCTGCGGGACGCTTGCCGGGTTGGCTTTCGCGGCTCGGTTGGGCGTCGTCCACGCTGTGGTCCTACCGGGAAGCTTTGCTCGCAGGCTGTGTGATGGTGGGGCTCGCCATCTGGACGTTTTCCGGAGTCAGCATGGGCTCCGCGCCGGCGCCCGAAGCGCGAAAGCTTCACCGGCCCAGCCCGCTGGTACTGCGTTTCTTGATCGCGATGCTGGCGTGGAACCTGGGCACCGGTGCTTTGAATCCGTTCTTCAACGTGTTTTTCTCGCGGCACGTGGGCATGCCGGTGGAGCGCATCGGGATGGTGTTTTCCGGATCCCAGATCGCCCAAGTCATCGCAATCCTGGCCGCGCCCATCGTGTTCCGGCGTTTCGGTCTGACGCGCGCCATTTCCGGAATGCAGTTCGCCACCGGGCTGGCGCTGGTGGGACTGGCGGCGGCCAGCGGTCCGGCCTGGGCCGCGGCGGGTTACTCGGCCTACATGATGACGCAGTACATGAGCGAGCCCGGCATGTTTACTTTGCTGATGGAAGGCGCCCCGGTCGCCGAACGCGGCAGCGCGTCCGCTTTGAATTTTCTGGTGTCGTTTGCCGGACAGGCGATCGCCGCGGCGGTGGCGGGCCAGATGCTGGCGCGCTTCGGATATCCGCCGGTGTTTCTGGCTGCCGCGGTCATATGTGGCGCTGCGGCGTTGCTGTTTCGCGTTCTGCTCGACAAAGCGAGACCGAGCGCTCCATCAAATCCGTGATGCGTTCCTGATAAACCGCGAGCGTGTAGGAACGCTCCCAGGTTTGCCGCGCGTTCGCGACGATCCTGCGCAGCGAATCCGGCTGGGTGGTCATGACGGTGGCGATCCGGTCCGCCAGAGCCTCGGACGACTTTTCGGGCGCCAGGAATCCGGTTTCGCCATCGACCACCAACTCGGGAATTCCTCCGGTTGGATAAGCAACCACCGGCACGCCGGCCGAGAAAGCCTCCACCACCACGCGGCCCATGCCTTCCTGCCTGGACGGAACCACCAGCAGATCCAGATCCGCGAAGACCGAAGCGACGTCATCGCGCCAGCCGAGAAACTCGACTGGCAAGCCGCGCGCCTGGCTTTGGACCCGATTGAAATAAGCGGGGTCCGCGAACAACGGCGCGCCGCAGATGAGAAATTTCGCGTTCGGGAATTTGGGATGAAGCAGGGCTGCGGCGTGAACGAACTCAGCCTGGCCTTTTTCCGGACTGATCCGGCCGACTACGCCGATGCGCCAGCCTGCTTGGCGGCCGAACGCGCGCTCGCGAAACTGGATTTCGGGCACGCCATTCGCGATGACTTCCAGCTTGGCCGGGTCGATGTATCCGCGGAAAAGCTGCAGCACCGAATCGCTGCAGGCCGCAACGGTGGCGTTGGCCCGCCGGACGCTCCGGGCGGCGAGATTCAGAGCCGAGCGTTGTGGAATGTGGCTGTGTGCTCGAAAAACTACCGCAGTGCGTTGACGCGATGCGAGCACGGCCGCGGCCGGCAGCAATCGCGGCCCGTTGACGAAGATCAGGTCGAATGAGACGCGATTCATCAGGTCGCCGAGAATGCGCACCTGCGCTTTGCGATCGGCGACGAAACGGAGTGCGTCCGCGATCGTCTTGGTCCCTGAATGATACGGCCCGCAGGGGATTTCGGTCACCGGCACGTTTCGTGCTTGAAGCTGCCCGACCAGCTGCCCCGCGCCGGGGACAGCGGCCCAAGCCTGCCAGCCGCGCTGCTCGACGGCCGCCAATGTTTCAAGAAGGCTGCGCTGCGCGCCGCCCATTTCGCTGAATTGATCGAGAAAAAGAATCTTCACGCTTCTTGCCGCGCCGCCAATGCCAGCACCAAGGAGTACACCGGAAGGATGCGCCAATAGGTGAGCAGATCGGCCGAGAGCATCTGCACTACCTGGCCGGACCAGAAGCACAGCATCCAGGTTCCGCAAAAAGATCGCAGTTCGCCGGTGGAGCGGGCGGCGCGATACGCCGCGACGAGGATCGCCGCATTGAGCGCCAGGACGGCGGCCAGCCCAGCGATGCCGGTTTCCGCCAACAACGTCAGGTAGGTGTTGTCGCCAACGGCGGTGCTCCCGATGAAATCCGAGTAAGGCAGCGTCTTGTATCCCACGCCCACCAGCGCGTGCCAGGGGTTCGACGCCAGGAAGTGAACCAGCGACTGCCAGCTCTGGACGCGGCCGCTCAGCACCATGTCGGGCGACTCGCCGAAATATTGGAACGCGGCCCACACGCGCTGCCAGTAGGCCGAGGTGACGCGCGGGAACGCGATTCCCAGGATGGCCACTGAGGCGGCGCCGAAGATGCCTGCTCCGAAGGCCAGCCGCCGCCAGCGAATCCGGTCGCGGTGGAACCAGAACAGAACCGCGAGCGCCACGGCGAGATTCACCAGCGAGGCGCGCGAATAGGACAGCACCAGAGCCGCGGCCAGCGCCGAGCCTCCCGCCAGGAGCGCAACCGGCGAAACCAACCGGGCTCCGCGAGGCCGGAACAGCGCCACAGCGATCATCTCGAGAAAAAACGCGCACAGGTTGCCCAGCGTGCTGGCTTCGTAAAAGATTCCCTGCGCGCGACGAAAAACTCCAGTTTCAAGCCAGATGAACTGTTGTTCGTAGCCGGCCGGCGCGGGGAACTGAAAATAGAAATCGACGCAGGCGAACAGGGCCGAGATGGACGCCGCGTAGAACAACCATCGAATCCAGCGGAACGATTGCCCTGTCTCCAAGCGGCCGGGACCGTTGCGGACGTAGAGGAACACGTACACGGAGACGCCCAGCAGCAGCACGCGCGCGAAACTTCCGGCGGCGATGGGAAAGCCGGAGTAGATCAACGCGGGTCCGATGCTGGCCATCAGGATGGCCGGAAGTGCCAGGATGGAGAGCGTTAAGGCGTCGGCCTGGAAGCGCCATTCCGCCAGGCGCAGGAAGCCGATCAGGAGTCCAGCGGCGGCGAAGAGAATTGCGACGTGCGGCCCGGAGTCACCCAGGTGGATGGGAAGCGGCGGCAACAGCAGCGCGCATCCGAAGAACAGCGCCAGCCAGGAATTCGGGGTGCGAAGGATGCGCCAGACCAGCGGCACGCAGACTAAGGGGGCGCACAGGACCGCTTTCCAAGCCAGGCCGGGCGCCAGAGCCACCACGGCCGCATAGAGACCAAGCGCTAGACCGGCCAGAGTTTCACGCCGGTCCGGTGCGCGCAGCGCAGCGATCATGCACGCATCCCGCGCGACATCGCCGGCTCGAAGCCTACGGGCCGCCGCCGGTACACGAACGCAATGCTGAGGTAGACGAACGAAGCAACCAGCGCCACCAGGATCGCGGCGGCGACATTGAGCGGGATGTTCGGCGAACTGGGCCGCTCGGGAACGATTCCCGGGTCGATCACCCGCAACTGCTCGGCGTGGGCGCCGGCGGTGGCTCGCATCTCACGCACGCGCGCGGTGTCCGTAGCGTAGGCGGTCTGTGCAACGTCCAGTTCCGACTGCAAGGCATCCCGCTCGGCGGTTCGGCGGGCCAGCGTAGCGCTCTTCTGTTGAATCTCGCGAGATAATTCCTGGACGCGCTTTTCGAGCAAAACCGCACGAGCCTGCGCCGCCCGCATTTGCTCACGGCCAAATTGGCCGGCATCGGGAGTTTGCTGCTGATACTCGGCGACGTTGGCCTGCGCATCTACCAGCTCTTGGCGCAACTGGCCCCGCAGGGCCACCACCGAGTCAATCTCGCTTTGCAGCGACTCGACCGGCGCGCCGGTGGCCAGAGTGGTCCAGGCTTTCTGCGCCCGCTCCAAGCGCGCGTGCGCCTCCGTCGCCTGCTTCTGAGCCTCTTGTATGAAAGGACTGTCCGACGCCGCATTCTCCGCCCGGCTCATGCTCACGGTCTCATTGGCAAGGAACTGCGCGACTCCCTGGGCCTGCTTGGGATCCCGAAGCGTCACGCTGATTTCCAGGATCTTGGTGTCCCGGATTTTGGACACCTTCAGAACGGCTCGCTTCAGCGACTCGACGGCTTGCGAGCCGCCGGCGCCCCGCAGATGAAACCGGTCGACCGCGCGCGTGAACAGGCTGTCGCTGGTGGCGAAGCGTTCGTAGGTCTTCAACGACTCCAGGTAAACGGCGCTCACCGCCGTTCCCACGCGCACATCATTTCCGCCGGGCGGTTCGATGACGATGCTAGCGGTGGCGGTGTAGCGCTTCGGAAGCAGGAGACTCACGGGCAGCGAAATCAGCACTGCGGCGCTCAGGGCGGCCGCGAACACGCGCCACCGCCGCCGGAGATACTCGAGGTATTCGAAGGCATCAAATGAGTCGTACATAGTGTTTCTGCCCGCCACGTGCGCTAGCCTGTTCGATATGCGTTTCGTCGTGCCGCTGGTGGCGGCGCTAGTCCCGCTGCTGATCACGCCCGGCTGGTTGGCTCACTTCGATATTACGCCCAAAGTGGCGATACTCCTATTCGGCTTGACGCTAATTTTCTTATACCCCAGCGCAAACGTACACAATTTTTACGAATTGATCGGGAGTCGAGCTGGGCGCTGGTTCGCGGGACTGCTGGCGGCCGGCTGGACGTGCTCCGCGCTGGCCTCGGCGTTCTCCACCAACGTGGCGCTGTCGATCCACGGCAGCACCTGGCGCCGCTACGGACTGGCCTCCGAATCCGGCTTGCTGCTGTTCGCCCTTCTCGCGGCTGGATGGCTGGCAGCCGAACCGGACAACGTTCGCCTGCTTTTGCGGGTCTGCACCGCCGCAGGCGCGCTCGCGGCCTTGTATGGCATCGCGCAGTATTTCGGCTGGGATCCCTTGCTGCCGGTTCACGCCTATGAAGCCGGAGAAGGCGCGCTCACCATCGTTCGACCGCCCGGAACGCTGGGGCACGCCGACTATTTCGCTGCCTGGCTGGTGGTGATCGTATTTCTGGCGCTAGCTCTGAGGAGGCTGGAGCCGGCGGGTTGGCGGAAGGTCGCGGCCGGCGCGGTGGCGGCTCTCGCGGTGGCGGCCATCATTTTGAGCGGCACTCGTTCGGCGATGCTGGGACTGATGGCCGGAGCGATCGTCTACGCCTCGGCGCAGCGGTCGCGCGTAAAGGTCCGGGCGCTCGCACTAGGGGCCGCGTGCGCGGCTGGACTGGTGGTGTTTTTCTTCTCACCGGCGGGCGCCAGGCTGAGGGCACGCCTGCACTGGTCGGTCGAAGACGCTCTCGGTGGCGCGCGTCTGCTGCTCTGGCGGGATTCGCTCAGAATGGCGGCACACCGGCCGCTCGCCGGCTTCGGCCCGGAGACCTTCGCCACCGAGTTTCCGCGCTTCGAATCGCTGCAGTTGGCGCGAGCGTATCCGGATTTCTATCACGAGTCGCCGCACAACATGTTTCTGGACGCGCTCGCCTCACAGGGCGGGTTGGGATTGCTGGCGCTGCTGGGGCTGTGCGGGCTGGGCGTCTGGGCGGCGACGCTCGGCCTGCGATCCGGTCGTCCGCTGGCCGCCCCGCTCGCGGCAGCACTGGCCGGGCTGCTGGTGGCGCAGCAGTTCGTGGTGTTTGTCTTCGCAACCGCGTTGTATTTCTACCTGCTGATCGGGCTGCTCATCGCCGGCCTGCCCGCAAGGCTTCCACGGAGGGACAAACCGCGCGAATCCCGTCTGCTACAGTACAGCGGCCTGGCCGTCAGCGTTATTCTGCTGGCGTTCGCGGTCCGCCTGGTAGTGGCCGATGCGGCTCTGGCCGCCTCCCAACGCCGGATCGCGGCCGGCGACGCGCTGGGCGCCGCAAGAGCCTACCGGGTGGTGCTGCGATGGCAACCTCCGGGCGCAGGCGACGATCTCGACTACTCGCGAGCCATGCAGCAACTTTCGGCCAGCACGACGCTGCCGGCCACCAGGCTGGTGGCGCGCGGGCAGGCGGTGGAAGCTGGAATCCGCGCCGTCAGCACCGCCGAGGCTCGCCAGAACGCCTGGTACAACCTGTCCGTGGTGCTGGCCAGCGGGAACGACGTGGCCACGGTGGAACGCTCGCTGCGCAACTCCATCGCGTGCGCGCCGAACTGGTTCAAGCCGCATTGGGCGCTAGCGCGAGTTCTGGAGCTGACCCACCGTCAAACCGAAGCCCTGACTGAAGCTCGGACCGCCGTGGAGCGGGACGGAGGCCGTGACGCGGAAGTTACCGCGACATGGAACAGGTTGAAAGAGCGCGACAGCCGCCAGCCGTAGGTTTCACAAACATTTTACTTCTCATCCATTGCCTGGTTCGGGTCCCTCGCCTATAGTGAGCCCTAGGGACACGATCATGAAGACTCGCCTGATTCTGGTGTTACTGACGGTTACCGGCCTGGGGGTCGCGCAAACACCCACCATCCGGGACACCAACTCAGTGCTGAATGGGGCTAGTTTCAACACACCCGTGGCTCCGGGGGCATTGCTGTCGATTTTCGGCAGCAATCTGGCGAGCACCCTGGCTTCGTCCGATACCGTGCCGCTGTCGACCTCCATCGCGGGCGTGAGCGTCCAGTTCGTACAGGGAAGCCAGACCTACGTCGCCCCCCTGCAGTTCATCTATCAGGGCGATCCTACGCAGAACATACCGGCGCAGATCAACGCTCAGTTGCCTTGGGAGATCACTCCGGATGGACCCTCCGTCAGCGTGACGGTGACAGCCAACGGAGCGACTTCGGCTCCCGCTACGGTACCCGTCGGCAGGTTTGGACCGGGTGTCTTCTCCAGTAACGGGCTGGCGATCGCGGTGAACAATGCGGATGGAGCGTTGGCTTGGGCGGCAGGCTCGGTTCCGGGTTTGACTACGCACGGCGCCAAGGCTGGGGATGTGGTGATTCTCTACGTCACGGGCCTGGGTCCGGTGGATACCCCCATCGCGGACGGGACGGCCCCCGTTTACCTCGACAATCTGCTGCGCAACACGAACGACAGCCCGGGCGTTTTTGTCGGTGGGAAACAGGCGCAACTGGTCTACTCAGTTCTCAGCCCGCAGTTTCCAGGCGTTTACCAGTTGGCGTTTATCGTTCCGAGCGGCGCACCGGTCGGCGACAAGGTCTCGCTGCAAATTGCTATCGGGGGAGTCGTCAGTCCGAACAACACCACCATGTCGGTGGTCCAGTAGCTGCTGATCGCCTGCGATTGCGTTGAGATCCGGCGCGAAGCAGCAGTAGCAAACCGGCCGCAATCTCCCGCGGGACGGAGCGTTACCAGGCGTTCTTGCCGAAGATGACTTCGGGTAGAGTGCGCAGCAGAATCTTCAAGTACATCGCAGGCGTCAGGCTTCGCACCAACGCGAGATCCATGGCGCTGCGCTCGGGAAAGCGGATGGCGCTGCGTCCATAAACCTGCCAGAGGCCGGTGATTCCGGGCTTCACCGCAAGCAGTTCGGCCGTGCGAAGCCCATAATGGCGAACCAGTTCGCTGCGCGTGAGAGGCCGCGGCCCTACCAGCGACATCGCGCCGCTTGCTACGTGCCACAATTGCGGAAATTCATCGATGGAGTGGCGGCGGCAAAAGGCTGCGAAGCGGCTGCTGATGCGAGGGTCGGAGGCCGCCTTCTCGTCCCCGGCCGGTTCGGCGATGACGCGCTCGATCCAGCCCCGCTCAGACGGCGACGGACAGTCCGCCGTCCACATGGTTCGCAGCTTGAGGACCCAGAACTCCCGGCCGTCCTTACCCACGCGCAGGTGCGCGACGAAGGGCGAGCGACGGGAAAGCGCCGCGACCGCCAGGGCGGAAGTCGCGATCACGGGACTGGAAAGCGCCAGCAGCAAAAAGCCCGTGGCGCGCTCCGCCAGCTCTCCCAGCCGGAACCGCGATGAGGCGGTGGTGGTGGGGAGAAACGGGCTTTCGACGGGGCCGAGATTGATGGTAGACACGCGAAGTCCGGAGCTGTCCTACTTGCAGTATACGGTTGGACTCCCCGCTTAGAAAGCGGCCTACAAATTGTTTGCATTCTTTTTACAGGTGCGTCCGGCAGGGGGGACGGCGCCGGGAGTTTTATGATGTTCTTGCGGTGAAATATCCTAGCGGCCGCGGCCGCGCGGCTCCGAAGACGGCGGCACCACGCCCTTCAGGCGCATGTACACCGACATGTAGCCGTACATTTCGTTGTCGTGGACCACTTGGCCATACAGCGCTCCCAGGCGGGTGCGCTGGCCCCGGCCCGCGGAGACGGCTTCGTTCGCATTCGCATCCGTCAGTGCATCGAAAGCTTTGTCGCATTCGGCGAACGAGTCCTTGAGCGCCGCCACCAGATCGGCTTTTTCCGTCTTGGAGCCAGCGCTGGGCTGTTTCATTTCGCCGTTGAGGGCCGAACATCCACGCAGTTGTGAATCCGCCACGTGGCCGATGAGCTGGCCAAACGTGCGGACGTCGGGCGTGGCCTTGAAGTTGTAGTCCGCGTCCGAGACTTTATCGGCGGCGGCGGTGATGTTCCTCTTCACGTTGTTGTAGGCTTGCTTGACTTCGGCAGCCGAGGATGCGGATTGCGCCGGAAGCAGGCAGGCGCCGGCCAAGGCCGCTGCTGAGACTGACAGGAGAATGCGAAGCATGTGAGTCCTCCAGGGTTCGAGTCTCATTATAGACGGTCAGCGGCCCCGCATCGCGGAGTCGATTTCCACGTGATTGTCGTCCAGGATGGAGCCGACCGCGCGCTCCAGCGCCGCGCGAGCCTTCAGGTAAGAACTCTTGGCGGCGACCACGGTGGAGCTGGCCTGCGCCAGGAAACTCTGGTACTGGATGATGAAAAAGCTGGTGGAGGCGCCCACTTCAAACTTGGCCTGCTCGGCTTCGAGCGATTCCTTCTGCAGGGCCTCGGTCTGGACCGCCGCTTCATAAGACGCCCGCGCGCGCCGCATGGCCACCAGCGCATCCTCGACTTCGAGTTGGGCCTGCTTGCGGAACTGCTCCAGCCGGATCTCGGTCTGCCGTGTCTGGATCTGGTCGCGGGCGACATCGGCCTGCGCGATGCGGTTGCGCAGCGGCAGGGTCACATTGATTCCGACTCCGTAGGTCGGATAGTTGCGCGCGAAAATCTGCTCCAGAGCGCTGCCGTAGCCGCCGATGAAAGCGATGTCTCCGCCGGTGGCGAGCGGATTGGGTTGGCCGGCCAGCGCGTTGTTCTGAGCGATGCCGACCAGGTCGACTTCCGGCAGCAGCGCGTTGCGCGAGCCTTCCAGACTGATGCGCGAGTTTTCCACCTGCACGCCGGCCTGGAGAAGGTCGGGCCGGTTGACGAAGGCCTGAACGATCAGTTCCTGAATCGGGCGGGTTTCGTCCTTCGCCGGCACGTCGATGGTGTCGGTGGGAACGATTCGCGCGGCCAGCACCTCCGGATCGTCCGAACTGCGGCGCGTGATGACGCTCTTCACGATGGCTTCCTGTTCCTCGAGCAGGGCGCGGGCGTTGATCAGATCCTGGCGAATCGAATAAACCTGGGCGTTGGCGCGCGTCAACTCGATGGGCGCTTGAGTACCCTCTTCGACTCTGGCTTGCGTGTCCGAATATAGCTTTTCAGCCGACGCCAGGGTTCCTTCCTTCACCTTCACATCCTCATTCAGGGCCACGAGGTCGGTGTAGAGACGCACCACGCCGTAGACGGTGGCGATGAGCTGCTGGCGCAGCAGCAGCCCGGCGATCTTGCGCTCGTTCTTGGCGATGCGAATGAAGCGGCGGTTGACGGCCAGTCCGAAGCCGCGCAGCAATGGTTGGGTGATGGTGAAGCCCAGGTTCGAATTCGTAAAGGGGCTGTAGCTGGTTCGCGTCGAGTTCAAAGTCTGTCTCGAGTTGTTGAAGCCGACGCTCAGCAGCGTGCCGGGGCCGAAGCCTTCGACGAATCCGCCGTTGGCCACGGTGATGTTGGACTCGAGCGCGCTGGTGCCCACCGTGAACGAGTTGGCCTGGGGCGTGGTCTGGTGGGTCCAGTTCACTTGAGCCGTCAGAGCGGGATCGAACAACGGAACGACGGGTCCGGTGGAGAGCGGTAGAGTGCCTTGCACCAAGAGGTTGTCCTGAGGTTCTGCGAGGACGCCCAGCTCGGAAGGATTGGTTGGAACCGAACCGACGCTGAAGCCGGATGAGGCCGCGCTGGTCACCAGCGGGCTGGCAGGGCCACCGACGCCCACGGGCACTTCCGCCAGGCCGTACGACAGGCCGCGCAGCAGTCCACCGCCCTTGGCGCGCAGGATTTCCGTGTCGGCGCTGGGCAAGGCGTAACGCTGCAACTCGATGTCGAGATTGTTCTCGATCGCCAGCGCGATGGCGTCGTTGAGCGAGAGATAAATGTTCCCGGCGCGCAGCAGTTGGCGGATGCGCGCGGAACTGCGCATGTCAACCGGCGCGAGGGGACGCTCCACGTATGGCTCGGTGAGACGCTGCCAGACCGCTGGCGGGCTAGCGTCGGCGGCGGGAAGGCTCACTGATTGAAGAAGCGTCAGAAGGACGGCAACGAGGCTGTTTTTTTTCATTGGGATTTGCAGGACTGTTTCCAAAAGCGTTCACACCAGCGTGAACGCGGCACGCACAAGTGCGTGCGCAACATCAGCGCCGTGCGGCTCCGGGGGAGAGCGGACGGACCTGGACGCCCTCCTGGACCGAGTCGTTCGGGTTCACGATCACTCTTTGCTGTTCTACCAGACCGCTGAGCACCTCGATGCGGCTGCCCAAGTCGCGGCCTACCGCGATGCGCTGAAAGTGGACCACGTTGTTCGCATCCAGTACGGCCACCATGGTTCCTTCGGGCCGCAGCACCAGCGTGTCGCCTGGGATCAGCAAAGGGGGATCCTGGCTGGGAAGATTCAGGTCCACTTGAACGTACATGCCGGGCAACAATTTGCCATCGGGATTGGCTACCTGAACCTCGGCCAGCAGCGTGCGGGTGGCCGGATCAAGGGCGTTCGCCGTGCGGGTCACGGTGCCGCGAAACTTCCGGTCCGGAAGCTCGGTGGTGCTGAGAAGAGCGGCCTGCCCGACGCGCACGTCGGACGCGCTCGACTGGGGCACGTTCAGATAAGTGCGCAGCAGATTCGTCTGCGCGATGCGAAACAGAAGCGTACTGCCGTTGTTCACCAATGCGCCGACGTCCACGTTGCGCTGCGTGACGACGCCCGCGAAAGGCGCCCGCACCTTGAGGTAACCTTGCATGTCGGTGAGGCGGGCGACGTTGGCTTGAGCCGCGGACAAACTGGCCCGGCCGGCCGCCACGGCCCGGTCGAGCGCGCGAACATTGGCCGCCTGGGCCTGATACTGCGCCTGGTATTGATCGTTTTCCTGGCGGGACACCACGCCGCGGCGAGCCAGATTGTCCCAGCGCGAGGCGGTGACCTGCGCCAGCGATTCGTTGGCCTTGCCTTGCTCGAGTGCCGCACTCGCGCGTTCCAGATCGGCCTGAACCTGTTGGACCGAGGCCTGGGCTTGCCGGACTTGCTGATCGAGGTCCGGAGCTTCCACTTCGGCCAGAAGCTGCCCGGTTGCGACGCGGTCGCCGATATCGACGTAGCGCGTCTTCACGAAGCCCTCGGCGCGAGCCAGAATGGGCGCCTCCGTCACTGCCTGAATGTTGCCCGGAAGCACCAGCGTGCCGTTAGCCGGGGCGCGAACCGCTGAGGCGACGCTCACCTCTGGCAGCGATTCCTTCTGCGCGCCCGCCTCCGCTACCAATTGCAGCTCGCGTCGCTGGCGCGGAATGTAGCCCAGCGCGAAGGCCGCCGCCAGAATCGCCACGCACAGTACGAACAAGCCGAAAATGGTTTTGCCCGACGGCCGGCCGGAATGCGAGGCGGTGGCGTGCAGCCCGCGCTTGTGCTCGTCCAGCAGCCGCGTGAGCCGTTCGACTTCCGAGCGAAGCTGTTCCTCGCTGCCGGACTCCACCGGATTGTCTGGCTTTGGCACTTAATCTATATCCCTTTTCCTGCCTGGTTCATTTCACCATTTCTCAGAGCATCGAGCCGTGGTCCACCGGCGGCCGTTTGCGCAAGTACGTGTACACGATCGGGACGATGACGAGCGTAGTCACCGTGGCCATCAGCAGACCGCCGATGACGGCGCGACCGAGTGGCGCGTTCTGTTCCCCGCCCTCGCCCCAACCGAGCGACATCGGCAGCATCCCCAGGATCATGGCCAGAGCGGTCATCAACACGGGCCGCAGCCGCGTGGCCCCAGCCGACAGTGCGGCGCTCCTGGCGCCCAGGCCCTCCATGCGCTCATCATTCGCAAACACCACCATGAGGATGCTATTCGCGGTGGCCACGCCGATGCACGTGATGGCGCCCATGAGCGACGGCACGCTGAAGGTGGTTTGGGTGGCGAACAACATCCACAGGATGCCGGCCAGAGCGCCCGGCAGCGCGCTGAGAATAATCAGCGGATCCATCCAGGACTGGAAATTGACAGCCATCAACAGATATACCAGAATCACCGCGGCGATGAGTCCCAGGCCCAGCCGCTGGAATGAAGTGCGCATGGTGGCGGCTTGCCCGCGCAGCATCAGGGAACTCGCCCGCGGGATCTTGGTTTCGCTCATGATCTTCTCCACCGCGGAGGTGACGCCGCCCAGGTCACGCCGGTTCACGTTGGCATACACGTCGAACACAGGTTGCACATTGTAGTGATTCACGATCTCCGTGGTCACCCGATGATCCACCGTGGCCAGGTTGGAGAGAAGTTGCGTTGAAGTAGCCAGAGCACCGGGATTGCCGTAGGCGCTGGAGGTCTGGCTCGGAGCGGCGCCGGTGAACGATGCGGTCGCGTTGGCGGAGCCGGCCATCGAGCCAGGCGTGGTGGAAACTACGCCGGCCCCGGCGGGCGAGATGGGCGTCCGCATGAGCGCATCCACCGAGTCGAGCTTGTACTGCGGCGTCTGGACCAGGATCTGATAATTCACTCCATTGGACCAGTTCAGCCATTGATTCGGCGCCACCTGCCCGCTGCCGCTCAACGAGATGAGCATGCTGCTGGCAACGTCACGCTGAGTCAGTCCGATTTGCCCAGCCTTGGTTCGATCCACGTTCACGCGCAACTCGGGGGCGTCGAGAACCTGATGGATGTGGACGTCGGCGGCGCCCGGAATGCGCTGGATGCGTTCGGCCAGTTGACGCGCGATCTGATAGTTCGGTCCCGCATCGCGTCCGGTGACCTGGACATCGATCGGCGCCGGCAGTCCGAAGTTCAGAATCTGGTTGGTGATATTGGCGGCTTCAAAGAAGAACGTGACGTCCGGGAATTTTTCATTCAGGCTCTTACGAAGGCGCTGGGTATAGATCTCCGTCGAGGTGTGTTCCGGTTGGAGCGAAATCAGGATGTCGCCGTCGCTCACGCTGATGGTGGGGTTGTCGCTGAATCCCAAGTTGAAACCGCCGGGCGGCAGACCGATGTTATCGAGCACCGTGTCGAGTTCCCGGGCCGGAATAACGCGGCGAATCTCATTCTCGATGTCGGCGAAGATCGTCTCCGTTCTTTCGATGCGAGTGCCGGCGGGAGCGCGGGCATGCAACCGGATCTGTCCGGAATCGACGGCGGGAAAGAAGTCGCTTCCCACCAGATAGACCAGGCCCAGCGATCCGATGGCGAACACCACAAACACCGCCAGCACGCCAGGCCGGTGATCCAGGCACCAGTCCAGCAGGCCGGTATAAGCATCTCGAAAACGCTCGAACCAGTGGTTGAAAACGAAGTGTACGCGCCAGATGAGGCTGTGCCCGGCGGCCGACCCGCTTTCGCCGTGCTCCCCGCGGCGGTACATGTCCACTTCCGAGCCGAGCATGTAGTGAACCAGAGTGGGGATCAGCGTGCGCGAAAGCAGGTACGAAGCCAGCATGGCGAAAACCACAGCCAGGGCCATCGGCGTGAACAGATACTTGGCGGCTCCGCTCAACAGCAGCACCGGAACAAAGACGATGCAGATGGCCAGCGTGGACACAAAGGCGGGAATAGCGATTTGCATGGCGCCATCCAGCACTGCCCTGACCAGCGGCTTCTTCATGGCTAGATTCCGGTGAGTGTTCTCGACGGTCACCGTGGCGTCGTCCACCAGCATGCCGACCGCCAGCGCCAGGCCGCCCAGGGTCATCACGTTGATGGTCTCGCCCATCAGATTCAGCACCACCAGCGAAGTGAGAATCGAGAGCGGGATCGTGATGCAGACGATCACAGTGCTGCGCCAGCTACCGAGAAACAGCAGGATCATCAGCCCGGTCAGGATCGCGGCGCTGACAGACTCCTTGAGCACTCCGTTGATGGCCGCGCGCACGAACAGAGACTGATCGAAGAGCTCCCGGACTCTGAGCTCGGGCGGCAGGCCGGCCAGGATCTTGGGCAGCACTGCTTTCACCTCGTTCACGATGTCCAGCGTGGAAGCCTTACCGTTGCGCATCACCGTCAGTAGCGCGCCGCGCGTGCCATTGGTTCGCACGATGTTGGTTTGAACCGCGAACCCGTCGCGCACGTTGGCTACGTCTTTCAGGTAGACCGTGGCGCCGTTGATGGTCTTGATGGGGAGATCATTCATCTCGCTCAAAACCTCGGGACTGCTGTTGAGCCGCACCTCGTAATCGCGATCGCCGATCTTCACGTCTCCGGCGGGCAGAATCAGATTCTGCAGATTCACGGCGTTGGAAACGTCCACGGCCGAGACCTGCTTGGCGTACATGGCGGCCGGCTCGAGATCGACGTTGATCTGGCGCTGCTTGCCGCCGTAGGGCGAGGGAACCGCGGCGCCTTGCACCGTGGCTAAACGAGTGCGGATGAAATTCTGCCCCAGGTCCTGGATTTCCTGCTCGCTGAGAGTCTGGCTTTCGAGGCCCAATTGGAGCACCGGAACGCTGGAAGCGTCGTACTTCAAGACCGCGGGCGGAAAGATTCCCGGCGGCATGGCGCGCACAATCGAATTGGACAAGGCCGTGATCTGAGCCATCGCCATTTCGGGTTTGGCTTTGGGCTGAAAGTAAATGCGGATCACCGACACGCCCGTGTAGGACTGCGACTCGATGTGCTCCATGTCGTTGACGGTGGTCGTCATGGCGCGCTCAAAAAGTGTGACGACGCGCTTTTCCATTTCCTCCGACGAGATACCGTTGTACGTCCAGACCACGCTGATAACCGGTATGTCGATGGTCGGGAAGATGTCCACCGGCATGGTGACGATGGCCGCGACGCCCAGCAGCAGGATGGCCAGCGACATCACCACGAAGGTGTAGGGGCGGCGCAGCGCCAGTCTGACTATCCACATACGGTCAAGCCTGGGTTGATCGAGAGATGAGCCGCTCTCTGGGAGCCCCGGTCTGGGCGATGTTTACCCGGAATGGCGGCGCGAATCATTTTCTGCGGAAGCCCGTGCTCCGCGGGCCTGAATGGAGGCGCGCACCCAGAGGATACGGGCCCGGGGGGAGGCACTGCTTTGCACACACTTTTCAGTTTACGAGATTCCCGCCGCATACGCATCGAGAGTCTTATCTCATGCAAGATGAGCCTGAAGCGGGAATCGGTTTCTCACACAAGATGAGCCTGAAGGGGCGATTGCGCATGCTGGGGATTGAAGATCAGCGTGCTAGAAGGACAACGATTGAGCCTGGAGCAGATCCGGGCATTTCTGGAAGGCAGTTCGGAGCTGCGTTTTCAAGCCAGCCATCGGCAAGAGCTGTATGCCTGGGTGGAGCGAACCTTGGT
>JAIQFN010000069.1 GCA_020073265.1 Terriglobia bacterium
CTTCAAGATGTCGCAGTGCGGCCGAGCGAGGAAACGGCTTTGTTAGGATGAATCCTATGTCCTATATTCCGTCCTCTTCCACGATTTCAATTTTGAACGACAAGATTGAGCAACGGCATCTGCTCAAGCATCCGTTCTACCGCGCCTGGAGCGCTGGCGAGCTTCCTCTGGAATGCCTGCGGCACTACAGCCAGCAGTATTTCGCGCATGTGCGGGCGTTTCCGGCGTACTTGAGCGAGATGCACTCGCGGTGCGCGGATCTCACGTCGCGCCATATCATCGCTGCGAATCTCGCCGATGAGGAGGCCACTTCGCCGACGCATCCGGAACTGTGGCTCGACTTCGCCGTGGGGCTGGGCGTCGAGCGGGACGCTGTGCTACGTGCGGTCGCGGGTGCGCGCATGCACGCCTTGGTCGAAGAGTACGGCGCGGTGGTGAAGCTGGACACTGGCTTGGCCGCGGCGGGTTTGTACTGCTACGAGAAGCAGATTCCGGCGGTGTCCGGCGCCAAGATCGCCGGGCTGCGCGAGATCTACGGGATCAACGATGACGCCACGCTACGCTACTTTCGCGTGCACGAAACCGCGGACGTGGAGCATGCGGCGCAGTGGGAAAACCTGATCCTGCAGCAGGGCGTGGATGCCAAGCAAGCCGCGGAGGTCGCTGACCGGGTGCTCGGCGCGTTGTGGGGCGCCTTGGACGAGGTGCATGAGCAATTCAGCGCGCGGCAGGCTACTTCCTGTTGATCACCGCCGGTCCCGGGGGCGGGGCAGTGCCAGTCTCGCCGTTGTAGGCGGGATGAGCGGGAGAGATCGGATTCTGGCCCGCTGATCTTGCGCCGGGTGGCCTACCGCTCTCGATCCACGCAGTGTACGTCAGATCTCGCAGCAGCGACGCCGCGCGCGCGAGCTGGCGCGTGACCAGTGCGCGAGCCTGCCGGTCGTCTTGGTGCGAGAACGCGCCGCGCTGGTCCATCTGGTAGACCTCTTCGACGTGCGTGTACGCGTCATCGAGATGGGCGATCACGGCCGCGAACGGGTCGGACAACACCTGCGGTTGAGACACCAGCGGCGCGAGATCCGCCTCGCGCAGCTCGATCAGATCCACGAAAGCGGTTTCAAACCGGCCGTGAATGCGCGGGTCGCGCGTGTAGTTTTTCGGATTCGGCCCCTGCCAGCCGTCGTGATGAATCGTGTCGTGCAGAGGTTGCGCCCCATCGGCGGTGTAGTGCCCCAGCCATCCCATGTAGAACGCGATGTCCTGCGCAAGATAGCGCCGTTCGATGCCGCCCTCCGGCGCGGCGCGCCAGGCACGCATGGCGGCTCTCATACGATCGAAGTTCTCCATCGCTGCGTATGGGAGGGTGCCGGTCCAGCGGACGTTGGTGAGGCGCGCCCGCTCGGGATCGGTGTCCTTGATGCGGAGACACTCGTCGTAGAGCCGCAGCACGAACTCGTATCGATTACGCGGGATCTCCTTTAGAAAACCGAACTGCTCCTTGAACCAGCCGTGATTCGGATCCTCGAAAATCTTCGAGTAAGGCTCCGTCACGCCGCGCCAGGAATCCGGCAGCGGACCGGTGGCTCCGATCCACTCTCTGTATTCGCGGAGGAAGACCGGGCCGTCTGAGGGCAGCGCATCCACCGCCGCCCGATTCGCCGTCATGTGTCCGCGCGGCCCCCATCCGGCCGTCATCGCGAGAATCGTGAGAACCGAAAATGCCAGAGCGGCTCTGCGCATGGTTCCATTCTACGAAGGCTCCGTGACATTTTCGTAACAAACGATCGCCAACCCAGGTGGTACGATGAGTGCGATCTAATGAAGCTCCTCTTCGGATGTCTGCTGGCTTCGGCGCTGTTCGCGCAGCGGCCCGCGCTCGAGTTTCTCAATCACAATCGCCCGGTGCTGGACGCGCACAACTGCTATCCCTACGACGGCCGCTGGCAGGACCGGCTTCCGCGCGCGCTGGCGGCCGGCTCTCCCGTTTCGATCGAGCAGGATCTCACCTGGTACGTCGACCCGGCCACGCGGCAAGGTCGCATCGCGATCTCGCACCGGCGCAAGGCCACTGGTTCGGAACCGACGCTGCGGCAATACTTCTTCGATCAAGTGCGGCCCATCGTCGAAAGGGCGCTACGCGACAACGACCGCGCACGCTGGCCGCTGATCGTTCTGCACTTCGACTTCAAGAGCAACGAGCCGCCGCTGCTGCACGCGGTTTGGGATCTGCTGGGCGAGTACGAAGATTGGATCACCACTGCGCGCAAGACGGCGAAACCGCACGATCTCGCTCCGTTCGATCCCAAGCCGATCCTGGTGGTGACCGAAGATTCCGACGCGCAGGAAGAAGTCTTCTACCGGCAGGTTCCGGTGGGAGCGAAACTGCGGCTGTTCGGATCGGCGCACACGGCGAAAATCCCGGGCAATTCCGACGAAGAGCGCGATCACTACGCCGCCACGCTTCCGCCCGCGAAGCTGCTCACGGAACGGCCCACGGATTATCGCCGCTGGTGGAACAACTCGTGGCACGAAGTGGAAGAGGGCGGGCAGACACGCGCGGGCGCCTGGACCGCATCCGACGCGAGGCGGCTGCGCGCGTTGGTGAAGCATGCGCATCGCCTGGGTTACTGGATTCGCTTCTACACCCTGGACGGTTTTCCGGCGGACGACGACCACGGCTGGGACCAAGGCTACAATTTCGGTTCGCTGGAAGGCGCGCGCGTACGCTGGCGGGCTGCGATCGAGGCCGGCGTCGACTTCATCGCCACCGATCAGTACGAAGATCTCGCGCAGGAGATGAAAGCCCGGTCAACTCCTGCCGCCGTATCTAGTCGCTAGCCCCCTCATGACCCGTTCGCTCCAGCTCCCGAAAGGCTGGTCCGTGGTGAGGTAGGTCCAGGTGGCGCCGCGCTCGGTGGGATCGATGCCGCGCTCTTGAGCTTCCGCCAGGCGCCGCGGAATCTCCTCGCCGATGCGCGCTTCGAGCTGCTGGTAGAGCGAATGCACGGTGTTCAGATATTCGTACAGCGGCTGGCGACCTCCCCAGGAAAGCCACTGGACGCCTTCGCGAAGATCGGTGATGGTGGCCAGGAATTCTGACCACAAGTCGTCGATGGTCGCAAGCGAGATCAGCCGCTCGAGCTCGGAAGCGCACGGCGCCGCGCCGGTCAGAATCTGCTGGCGCCTGCGTTGGATCTCCTGGCGCTGCCCTTCGATCACGCTCTCGTACTTGTGCAGGAACTGGCGGATGTCCAGATTCTGGCCTTCCACCAGGCGCTGGACTTCTTCGACGTCCTGTTCCAGACGTTCCATGTCGGAGCCGTACTTTACGAACAGGTCGTCCTCGATCGAAATAAAGAACCGCGAGCTGCCCGGATCGCCCTGTCGTCCCGCGCGTCCGCGAAGCTGATGATCGATGCGCCGACTCTCGTGCCGGTTGGTGCCGATGACGTGCAGGCCGCCGAGTTCCGCGACGCCGGCTCCCAGCTTGATGTCGGTGCCGCGCCCGGCCATGTTGGTCGAGATCGTCACGGCCGCCAGTTCGCCGGCGAGCGCGATCATGTGCGCTTCCTGCTCTTCGTGGCGGGCATTCAAGACCTGGTGCGCGATGTCCTGGAGGCGCGCGCTCAACCGCTCGGACTCTTCGACGCTGCGCGTTCCCACCAGCACGGGCTGGCCGGTTTGATGGACTGTGCGGATCTCTTCGATCACGGCCGCTTCCTTCTCGCGTTTCGTATCGAACAGCTGGTCGGTGGAGTCGACGCGGATCACTGGACGGTTGGTGGGGATCACCTCGACGTCCAAGCCGTACACGATGCGGAACTCGTCGGCTTGCGTGGCCGCGGTTCCGGTCATGCCGCACACTTTCGGATACATCGCCACTAGGTTCTGCAGCGTGATGGAGCCGAGCACGCGGCCCTGCGTCTTCAACGCCACGCCTTCCTTGGCTTCGATGGCGGTGTGCAGACCGGCCGGCCAGCGGCGGTTCTGCGCGATGCGCCCTTTGAACTCATCCACCGACTCAATGACGCCGTCTTTCACCAGGTAGTCGACATCGCGCCGCAGCAGCGCGTGTGCGTGGAGCGAATCCTGGACCGCTGTGAGCAGCGGCAGGTTCTCCTCGGCGAACAGATTTTCGCAGCCGAACGAAGTCTCCACCGCGCGGATGCCGGTGTCGGTGAGCGCGATGTTTCGGCCGTATTCGTCCAGCGTGAAATGCCGGTAGCGCCGGAAGAGCCGCGTCACGCGATCCACGCGGTAGGCGAGCGGCTCCTCGCTGAATTGTCCGCCGGCGATGACCAGCGGGATGCGGGCTTCGTCGATCAGGATGGAATCGGCTTCGTCGATGACGGCGGCGGCAAAGGGCCGGTACACCTGCTGATGCGGATACAATGCCAGGCCGTCGCGCAGATGGTCGAAGCCGATCTCGTTGGCAGTCGAGTAGGTGATGTCGCAGGCGTAGGCGCGCCTCCGCTCTTCGACGGTCATGCCCTGCTGGATGTAGCCGACTGACAATCCCAGAAATTCGTAGATGCCGCCCATCCATTGGGCATCGCGCCGCGCCAGGTAGTCGTTCACCGTCATCACGTGAACGCCGCCGCCGGCCTTGGCATACCACGCGACCGCCGGCACCGCCGCCAGCGTCTTGCCTTCGCCGGTCTGCATCTCGGCGATCTTGCCATTGGCCAGAGCGAGTGCGCCCTGAAGCTGGACGTCGAACATTTCGAGTCCCAGCACGCGCGCCGCGACGACGGCCGTTACCGCGAAGACTTCTAAAAGCTCCGTTGCTTCGCGGCCCGCCGTCTTCAGCTCGTCGTCGGTGCATTTCGCAAGTTCCGCGCGGCGGCGATTTATGGTTTGAATACTCGCCCCGGTACGATCCGGGCCGGAAAATAAATGCTCCAAGAAACGGCGCATGCGGCGCCCTCCTTTCTGTTCTCGAGTCGAGCTACGAGAGCGAGAATGGCGGAGGACGTTGATAGGTGGAGTGAGAAAGAAGCCGTGAATCCGGCGGAGGCCCGACCGGCCTGGTAACGGCGGCGCATGGAGTTGCGGGACTTCCGGGCTTTTCGATAACCACGCGTTGTTCGGCGCGAGCGCGCGCGGGTGCGATCCAAACAATCGGGCAGTTATCGCCGGTGCGCTCGGAGCGCGCCACCGGTACGGCCTGAGACGCGCACAGCGTCAGCAGCGCCGCCAGCAGCCACGTCATGCGCCGCTTGTTCACCGGCCCCAGTATGACACAACCACGGAAACTCAACGCAACCAGCGCGCGGTAAGCGACCTGTGTTTCGGCGAAAACTGACCCGCGGCGGCGCGCAGGTACGGGCGGAAGGCTTCGGCCCAATAGGTGGCGTAGCCTCGCTCACCGATCTCGCGCAGCGTCTGGCTGTAGTGATCCAACGCCCCGGTGGCGAACGACTGGCCAGTGCGCCAGACCGCCCGGTTCGCGGCGCGTGCCAGCCGCAGTAGCGTTTCGGGCGCGCGCGAGACCGCTGCCAGCGCCATCATGGACGACAGCTCGAATACCGGCCGATGCTGCGCGGCCGCCTCAGCCTTCAATTCTTCCCAATGCCGCCGTATGAGATCCGCCGATGGCAGGTTACGCGGAGGAATCTTCGCCGCGCTTTCCCGGAAGGTGTTCCACTCCCTGCGAAGGCCGTCCACATCCAGCGGCGGTGTGTTGCAGAAATCGGCGGCCCATGCGGCAGTGTGCTCCAGGCCATCCAGAATCTGGTCGATGTTTTCGAACTTGGATTCGCGCTCCAGTAGGCCTTCTTCTTTCATGCTTTCGGCGATTTCCTGAACAATTTGCCGGCCTGCGCCCGAAATGTCGGCCAGGGCGGCCATGATCCAAACCGGCGAGGCGCGAAAAACCAGCAAGCCCGCCAGTTCGATTCCGTGGCCGGCGGTGCGGCGCATAATAAAATTGCTGGCCAGGTCGCCTCCGGACGGATACACGCCTTTGACCTCGCCGACTTGTTCGATCATGAAGCGCAGCGCAATCTCCACCATGGTCTGATAAGTCTTGGTGCGACGCACCGACAGAGGAAGCGTGAGGTCGCCGAGTTCGCGAATCAGCCCGCCGGCCAGCGCAGCCCCGGAGCGCACCACACGCTCGGGTAGCGAGACCAGATAGGAGCCGATTCTCGCCCCGGTTTTCCTGCGCCGTTTCTGGATAGGATTCTGCACCGCTACCTAACACGGTACAATTTACGAAGCCGTCCATGGCCGACCTCACGATCCGTCCCAGCCTGAAGTTCATCAAAGCCGGATACGTGCTGACGCTGCTGGTGCTGGTAGCGGCCGTCATTGTTCACTACCGCTACCTGGCGGACGAGCATCCCACGCCGTGGCTGCCGGTCGCCGCCGCTTTACTCCTGATCTGGCCGGTGAAGCGGCATGTCCAGCGTCAAACCGTCAAGCTGACGATCGAGGGCGAAAAGCTGCGCTACGAAACCGGCCTGACTTCCAAGTCGACGCGCATCATCCAGCTTCCCAAGGTGCAGGACGTGCGCGCGGTCCAATCGCTTTGGCAGCGCATGTTCGATGTCGGCGATTTGTCGATTGAAACCGCCGGCGAGAACAGCAGGCTGATAGTTGAGAACCTGGACCGGCCACAGCAGCTGGCCGAGCAGATCACCGACCTCGCGGGCCATGCTCCGGCCTCCGGCGTGAGCTGAAAGCCACTGATGCCTTGAGGGTTAGCTGTCCGGCGGTCAAGCGCCCGAACCCCTATTTCCCTCCTGGTTTGATACGCTGAGAAGGTAGTGACAGTTGCAACCTCCGGAGGGCGGGCTTCACTCCTCGCAGTCATCGCTCTGCTTGTATCGGCGCCCGCATTCAGCGCCTGGCGGTTGTCGGGTCCCTTTGGAGGCAGCGCGCGAGCGATTGCCATCGACCCGCAGAACCACAACGTCCTGGTGGCAGGCTCACGCGACTCGATGCTGTTTCGTTCCGATGACGCCGGTGCGTCCTGGCGCCTGCTTCCGTTCCCGCAAGGCGGACCCGGTACGGTGAACGCGCTGATCATCGATCCGCGGGATGGCTCGCACTTTTACGCCGGTTTGGACGCCGGCGATAGGCCGGGTTCCGGAGTCTGGGAAAGCAACGATGGCGGCCAGCATTGGCAGGCGCAGGCCGTGCTGGGGGGAGCGCGCATCGAGTCCTTGGCGATGTGGCAGCAGGATCCGCGCTTTCTGGCGGCCGGCACTTCCAAAGGCGTGTACTCGAGCGACGACGGCGGCAAGAACTGGAAACGAATCTCGCGCCAGGACGATCGAGAGATGCAGGACATCACAGCCTTGGCATTCGATCCCAGTGACGCGAAGGTGATCTATGCCGGCACTCCGCATCTGCCTTGGAAAACGACCGACGGCGGAGCCAACTGGAACTCGATTCACGACGGGCTGATCGACGATTCGGACATCTTTTCGATCCGCGTCAATCCGGAAAATCCGGAACTGGTTCTGGCCAGCGCGTGCAGCGGAATCTATCGCAGCGATAACGGCGGCGGCTCCTGGATCAAGCTGCACGGCATTCCCGGGACGCACCGCCGCACGCACATCATCGCGGAAGACCCCGCCGCTCCGGATACGATCTTCGCGGGCACCACGCTGGGTCTTTTCAAGTCGCTGGACGCCGGCCGGACCTGGAATCAGCTCAGTTCCGAGCAGGTGAACTGGATGGTCTTCGATCCGATGACTCCCACCACGCTTTACCTGGCCACCGAGTACGCCGGGATTTTGAAAAGCGTGGACTCGGGCCGGACATTCCGCGGCGTCAACACCGGATTTTCCAACCATAGCCTCACGCAAATCACCGGCGGCGGCATGCGCCTGTACGCCAGCAGCGTTTATGAAGGACGCTACGGCGGCGTTTTTTCGAGCGCCGACGGAGGAATCAATTGGACGCTGCGCGCCAACGAGGAAGCCCTGGAAGGCCGGAATCTGAATAGTCTGGCCGCGGCGCCGGGTCGCGCGGATCTGCTGTTTGCGGCCAGCGAAGACGGCGTCGTGAAATCGGTGGACGGCGGGAAAACCTGGTCGCGGCTCATGTCCCAACCGAGAGCCGTTGCCCGCGCGGGAAGCCTGCCCGCCAATCGCCAGCGCATCCACGCGCTGCGGGCCGTACAAATGGACAAGCTGGTGCTTTTCGCGGGCACGGATTCCGGGCTGTTCCGCAGTTCGAACGCCGGCCTGAGCTGGCAGGCCGTGAAAGCTCCCGGGATCGAAGGCGTGCCGGTGGTGGCCATCTTCGCGCCGCCGGTGGGCGCAGCGCGATTGGCGGTGGAAACCCGCTTGGGCCTATTTGTTTCCGAAGACGCCGGCACGTCCTGGCGCGCCGCATTCCTGCCCGACGCGAGCTATTACATTTATGACCTGGCGCTTTCCGCCGACCGCGATGCTCCCATGTTGGCGGCCACTTCGCGCGGAGTTCTCCAGTCGGCGGATGGCGGCGGCTCCTGGAAACTTGTCACCGACGGCGTTCCCGCCTCCACCGTGGAATCGGTGGGCTACCATCCCGAACACCAGCACGAGGCGTTTTTGGTTCAATATGGAAGGGTGTACCAGTCCCTGGACGGAGGTACGTCCTGGAGGCTTTTTGCGAGCGACGGATTGGAGAATTCCTCCGTCCGGCGCTTGTGGTTCTCGCCGGGCCTTCCCGGCCGCATTCTTGCTCTGAGCGCCGCTCGTGGCGCTCTCGTTTTCGACTTGCCGCCGCAGGATCTAGCGGCACAGGCTGGCAATATTACTTCTTCGAAAGATCAATGAATCAGGGGGACAAGTGAAAAACGTACGAGCAGTTTGGAAAATTCCGGTTCTGGCTGTCGCAGTGCTTGCTCTGGTGATGGCCCCGCATTCGGCTTACGCTCAGAACGCGGCCAAGACCTCAAATGACTATTTCAACTTCCTGGAAGCCGGAGTGTTCGGCGGCGTCGGATACTACGCCCCGCTCGATGGCGGACTGGGAGTCCAATACAATACCGAGGGCTTGGTAGGCGCCCGGCTCACCGAGAATTTCTGGAACTACGTCGGCATCGAGCAAAGCTTCATGGCGTTCTCGTCTCATGAGATGACCTTCGTTCGTCCCATCCGGCCCACCGGCGGTGTGATCTCGCCGCTGGAGATTCACATGCATGAAGTGGGCTTGAACGCTTTGGTGTATTTCACACCCCGGACCAGCACGGTGCGTCCCTTCTTGACCATCGGCGGGCGCGGATCTTTTTATACTCCGGCCAAAGAGGCCAAGAGAGTGATCTCCTCCGCCGACCCGACGCTGGGATTGGGCGTCTTCCAAAAAGATTCGGGCGCGGATCTGACTTACGGCGCGGGCATCAAATGGCAGGTGCATCCGCGCATCGGCGTTCGCGCGGACATCCGCGGCTCGTTTGGAAGAAATCCGACTTACGGTCTGCCTTCCAGCGCGACCAATGCCGCCTATATTCCAGCGTTCCGGTTCATTCAGGGCTTGGAGACCAGCATTGGGATGAGCGTCTACTTCGGACGCCGCGGCGAAGTTCCGCCGCCTCCTCCGCCGCCGCCTCCACCGCCTCCGCCTCCGCGTCCCGCGCCCGGCAGCATCAGCCCCGGCAGCATTTCGGCCAGCGCGACTTCGGTCTGCCCCGGCGACGCGGTAACGCTCAATTCCAGTGCCTCGGGTCCGCAAGGTCATCGGCTGAGTTACCAGTGGTCGGTGAACGGCCGCAATCAGGGACCCAACAACTCCAGCTACGCGTACCGGCCGGACAGCTCCGGTGATTATCGAATCGGCCTGCGCGTTTCCGATGCGGCCACTGAGGACGCCGCCAGCCCGGTGGACGTGAACCCGGTGTCGGTGCATGTCGGCGTCTACAACCGGCCGAACGTGAGCGGTGTGACGGCCAATCCTTCCACGCTCAATCGCGGCCAGAGCGCTCAGTTGCGCGTGAACGCCACCGGTTCGGAATGCAGCGGCACGCTCAGCTATAGCTGGGCGGCGGCCGAGGGCGCCGTCACCGGCAGCGGCACCACCGCGCAATTCAACTCCAGCTCGGTGTCGTTCAATGAAGGCGACCGCAGCCGGCCGCAGTCCAAGCAAGTCAGGGTGACGGCTAACGTCAGCGACGCCAAGGGCGGCTCCGCCAGCGCCTCCACCAACGTGACCGTGAATTATGAGGCGCAGGCCCGGCACTTCGGCGACATCGTGTTCCCGAAGGACAGCGCGCGCGTCAACAATTGCGGCAAGCGCATTTTGATCGAGCAGCTATATCCCGAGCTCACCGCCAACACCAACTACGATGTCGTGCTGGTGGGCCATATCGACTCGAGCGAAGCGCCCCGGGGCGCGAGAAACCGCAACCTGGACCGCAACCGCGTGTTGCAGGTGGCGGGAGTACTGAGCGGCGGGTCGGGAACTTGCTCGTCGCTGGACCGCTCGCGCATCAAGGGATCGTGGGTGGGAGCAACGCAGGAGACCGAATCGCTGCCGACTTCGTGCGCGGTGTCAACCACGGCGCCGAAGGAACGCAGGGGCGCGGCTGTGGATGCCAGCGAAGCGGCGGCCAAGAATCGGCGCGTCGAGATCTGGCTGGTTCCCAAGGGTATGTCGCTGCCGGCGGCGGCGCGAGACGCCAAGGAACTGCCGGACGCCGAGATGACCAGAATCGGCTGCCCGAAATAGACGCAGCGCTTTGAACCATTGGGCGCCGGGTGCCTCGTGCATCCGGCGCCTTTTTCTATTTCGGCCAGATGGCCGGGATGTCGATAGCAGCTTGGGAAAAATGCAGCGGCGCGATCCGGCCTTCTCGCAACAGAGCGGTGGTCGCCAGGCGTCCTTCCTTGAGTTGCAGCACTTCGACGGTCAGCGCCTCGGGCGACAGCACCCATACTTCGGGAACGCCCAGGCTCTCGTAGTCTCTGAGCTCCTCGACGCGTTCGGCGCGCGTATTGGCCGGCGATAAAACCTCGACAATCAGCTCCGGCGCGGAGTGAATGTAGCCGTCGATTTCCACGACGTTGCTTCGAATGAACACGGCGATGTCTGGGACGCGCGCTGTCAACGGATCGCGGAGTATGACCAGGCCGAATGTGCTGACCCGGACTTGAACAGTCTTGGAGTCCAGCTTCGCTTTGAGCAGATCGGTCAGATTTTCGACCGTGTCCGCGCGCAGAATCTTATTGGGAGGCATTTTCCGGATTTCGCCGTTTACGACTTCCTCAATGCCTTCCACTTCCGGTAGCTTGAGCCACTCTTCGTAAGTCAACAGTTTCGAGGTGGTTGCCATAAAGAGCCCTCGTCCATAGTGTACGATGGGCGTGAAACATGCCACCGCGCGCGGCGATCCGCACACATGCCTGAAAGTCGACCCGCACTGCGCCGGGAGCTGCGGCTCTCTCACCTGGTGTTCTTCAACATCTCGTCAGTGGCGGGCGTGCGATGGCTGGCGTCGGCCGCGCACGCCGGCCCGGGATCCCTCGCGCTGTGGCTGCTCGCGGCGCTGGCCTTTCTTCTGCCCTCGGCTCTGGTGGTTGCCTCGCTTTCCCGGCGCTTCCCCGAAGAAGGCGGCTTCTATGTCTGGACCAAGCGCGCTTTCGGCGATTGGCATGGATTCATTTGCGCCTGGCTGTACTTCATCTCCAACATCCTGTTTCTTCCGACGCTGCTACTGTCCGGCGTCACGATGGCCAGCTATATGCTGGGGCCCCGCGGGATCAGATACTCGGAAGATCCGGCGTTCGCAATCCCGGTGACGCTGGCCGTGCTGTGGTTCGCGTTTCTCGTCAACCTGGTGGGGCTGCGAGTGGGGAAATGGCCCTCCATCCTGGGCGGCGGCTCCACCTATCTGATCGTCGTGCTGCTCGGCGTCTTCGGATTGCTGGTGACCTGGCGCTTCGGATCGGCGACCCGCTTTCACTTGATTCCGCAAGCGAGCTGGAGCAGCCTGAACTTCTGGTCGCAGATCGCTTTGGCCATGACGGGTCTCGAGCTGACCACCGTCCTGGGCGGCGAGATCCAGGACCCTGCCAAGACCATTCCCCGCGCAGCCTGGATCAGCGGCTTCAGTTGTGCGGCGTTTTACATCGGAGGCACAGCCGCCCTACTTGCGCTGCTGCCCCCGGATCGCATCAGCGTCCTGACCGGACTGGCCCAGGCCGGCGATACCGCGGGCGCGCGATTCGGCGCCAACTGGTTGTCGCCTGGCTTTGCACTGCTGATCACGGTTGGTTTCATCGGGCAGCTCAGCACATACATTGCGGCCAACACGCGCTTGCCGTTCGCGCTCGGAGTGGACCGCTACCTGCCGCCGGCCTTCGCGAAACTGCATCCGCGCTGGCGCACCCCGCACATTTCGATTTTTTCGCAAGCTGGATTGGCGACGCTGCTCCTGCTGCTCACGCAACTCGGCGAGAGCCTGCGCGCCGGCTACCAGATCCTGGTGGACATGGTTGTCATCGCGACGCTCATCCCGTTCATCTACATTTTCGGCAGCGGCTTCAAGTTCGGCCAGCGGTGGGCCGGTATCGCCGGCGGATTGATTGCCGCCGCCGGTGTTCTCCTGTCCATGAGTCCGCCGCCCGAGGTGTCCTCCGTTTGGCTGTTCGAGCTCAAGGTGGTTGGCGGCACCATCCTGCTGGCGCTGGCCGGACGCGCGACATTCCTGCGCAGCAAGGCGGTTCGAGGATGAACTACGCCGCGTCAGTCCGGTTCCTGTACTCGCTCGGCAACGAGATCCAGACCGCCAAGTTTGGATTGGAACGGATCACGCGCCTGCTGGAGGTGCTCGGCAATCCGCAACGCGCCTGCCGCTGGGTGCACGTCGCCGGAACGAACGGCAAAGGTTCCACCTGCGCCATGCTCGAGGCCGGATTGCGCGCCGCGGGCCTGCGCACCGGACTCTACACCTCGCCGCACCTGGTGGAACCCACCGAACGCATCCGGATCGCCGGCGCGTCCGTCAGTCCTTCCCAGTTCGCGGATCTGTTCACCGAAGTGCATGATACTTCCGAGCGCCTGCTCGAAGAAGGCGATCTCGACCTGCATCCCACTTACTTCGAGACCGTCACCGCCATGGCCTTTCTCGGGTTCGCGCGCGAAGAGTTGGACACGGTGGTCCTGGAAGTGGGCATGGGCGGCCGTCTGGACGCCACCAACGTCGTGACACCCACGCTGTGCGTGATCACGCCGATCGATTTCGATCATCAGGTTTTCCTGGGTAACACGCTGGCGCAGATCGCCGCCGAGAAGGCCGGCATCTTGAAAGCTGGCACGCCCGCGGTGTTCGCCGCGCAGCCCCCGGAGGCCGAGAGCGTCCTGCGCGCGCATGCCAAAGGACCGTACACGCTGTCGCGCGATTGGGCCATCGAAGATCTTTTGCTGAACGCGCGAGGCAGCCGCTTTCGTCTGCGCGGCCACGAGATCGTCTGCCCGCTCGCGGGCCAGCACCAGGTGGAAAACGCCCGCACGGCTGCCATCGCGCTCCACGAACTGGGTGTCTCGATGGCGGGAATCGGGTCCACACAATGGCCCGGACGACTGGAGCGCATCTCCCAACGGCCCGAGATCATTCTGGACGGGGCTCACAACCTGGCGGGCACGCGCGCGCTGGCAGAATACATCCGGCGGTTTTACTCCGGGCGGCGCGTCTGGATCGTGTACGGCGTGATGCGCGACAAAGACGTCGGCGAAATGGCGGCCCTGCTGTTTCCGCTGGCCGAGCGTGTCATCGCGACCGCTCCGGACAATTCGCGCGCCCTGCCTCCGGAGAAAATACCGGCTCCCGGCGCCGCCATCACGCATACCGTCGGCGAAGCCGTAGCGCTGGCGCGCCAGGCCGGACCGGAGCATGTGGTGTTCATCACCGGGTCGCTGTTCGTGGTGGGTGAGGCGCGGGCGTTGCTCGTACAATAGGACCAGATGTCGCGCTTGCGCTCGATCTTCTTCACCGATCCGCTGATCATCGTCTCCACCATCGTGTTCGCGTCGGTGAGCCTGCTGGCCTCCCTGACTGACCCCGAGAAAAAACGGCAGGCGGCGTTGGCCGCGGCCTGGGCGCGCTTTCTGCTGCGGGTGAGCGGCGTCAAGGTGAAGGTGGAAGGACTCGAAAGGATCGCCAAAGACGGCAGCTACGTGTTCGTATCCAATCACCTCAGTTACATGGACACGCCCGTGGCGCTGGCCAACATCCCGGTGCAGTTTCGCTTCCTGGCCAAGCGTGGACTGTTTCAAATTCCGTTTCTAGGGTGGCATCTCGGGCGTGCCGGCCACATTCAGGTTCCGCGCGGCGACGCGAGGGCCGGCGTGAAGACCCTGAACCTGGCGGCCGAGGTGGTCCGCACTTGCGGGATCTCCCTGCTCATTTTCCCAGAGGGTGGGCGGTCGCAGGATGGCGCGCTCGGCTCGTTCAAGGAAGGCGCTGCTTTCATCGCGATCCGGGCCGGAGTTCCACTAGTGCCGATATGCCTGCAGGGAACGCGCGAAGTGCTGCCGTTCGGCTCCGGAACCGTTCGCTCGGGAATGGTCAGCATGCGCATCGGCGATCCGATTCCCACCCACCAGGCCACGGACCGGGATCGAGCGCGGCTTACCGAGGAACTGCGGCATCGTATTGTCGCGCTGCTCGACCAGCAACCCATGCACGTCTAGCCGTGCCGGCCAGCACAATCAGGCGAAATCGGCGGCGTTGCTCAGCTGGTAATCCTCTAGAAAAAAAGCACTTATCTTGATCTCTGCCCGCGCAGTCGGGGCTTGGGAGCGGCCGCAACACCATTCAGTGAACAACTGATTAATCTTGTGACAAATACGTTAATCCTATGTTAGGATTGCCGTAGCTATTCGTTGCTTAGCTAACTTACAGATAAAGTGAGTTAGCGCACACAATGGTCGCTTTTACCCGAGTCGCAAGGGACCACTGACTCGCTCAAGGGGTTTCAGGGAGACGCATATGAAAAAACTAACGCTTTTGTTGCTTGTGAGCATTCTGCTGACCGGCATGATGGCACTGGCACAAATCACCGCCACAGGATCGCTGGCGGGCACCGTGACCGACAAGACCGGCGGGGTAGTACCAAGCGCCGCTGTCAAGATCACGAACACCGCGACTGGATTGACGCGCGAAGCGAAGACCGGAGAAGCCGGGCTGTATCGCTTCGATCTACTCCCGTCCGGCACCTACAAAGTCGAGATCAGCATGTCTGGTTTTGCCAACTCCGCGGTGGAGAACGTGGGTCTGTTCGTGGGCCAAACCACCACCATTGACGTCAGTCTTTCACCCAGCACGCAAAGCGAAACCGTGACCGTTGAATCCACCGGCGCACCTCTGGTGGACACCACGCGTTCCGATGTAAGCCTGCCGGTGAGCACCAGCATGGTGCAAGACATGCCGTTGAACGGACGCGATTTTGTGAGCCTGGCCGTCCTGGCGCCTGGCGCGAAGCCGGTGGACTCGTATGATCCGACCAAGAACCGCGTCGGCGTCTTCGCCGTGAACGGCTCCAGCGGACGTAACGTGAACATTACGGTGAACGGCATCGACGACAAGGACAACACCGTGGGTGGTCCGGTCATGCAGTTGCCGCTCGAAGCTGTCGAGGAGTTCCTCATCAGCACCCAGCGCTTCTCCGCGGCCAATGGACGCAGCGAAGGCGCGGCCGTGAACGTCATCACCAAATCGGGTACGAATGTTTTCCACGGTTCGCTGTACTTCTTCGACCGCGAGCAGCAATTCAATACGCTGAACTATTTCGAGCAAACGGCCAACGGCGGCAGCGGCGACAAGTCGCCTTTCAGCCGCCAGCAGTTCGGCGGTTCCGTGGGTGGACCGGTTCGCAAGAATAAGGACTTCGTGTTTTTCGCCCTGGAGCGGCTCCGCGAGTCGACCAGTATCGTGACCGATCCGAATGCCTTCACGGAATTGTCTCTGGTTACCAACCTGGGCGCGGTACCCTCCAGAACCATTCCGACGCCCTATTTTGACTGGCGCTACAACGGCCGCTGGGATCACCGCTTCAACGACAAGCACAACATGTTTTTCAGCTACTCCAATCAGAACAACAACGGCCAGAATGACCAATCCACCTCGACCAACGATCTGACGGCCGGTAATTTTACGACCAACCAGTTGATTCTGGCGAACCTGACGTTGAACTCGGTGTTGACTCCCACCGTGGTGAATTCCTTCACCGCAGGGTATCAGTACTGGCACAATCTGATCGACTCCGTCAACAAAGTTCCGAACGTTGAATTCTCACCCCAAACTATTTCGATTCAGTTCGGGACGAACATCAACGTTCCGCAGGAGTCGTTCCAGCGGAAGTGGCAGTTCCGCGACGACCTCGCCATTACGCGCGGCAAGCACACCTTCCGGACCGGGTTCGATTACTTGTATGAGCCCAAGCTCGGAGGGTTCTTCGAATTCAATCCCACTCCCCAGGTCATCTTCATCGACCTGCCGAGCAAGATCTTGTCCGACAAAGTGAATTATCCCCAGGGTTTCGCCACGCCCGGCGCGGTAGGGGAAATCATCGAGACGGCCGGTAACCCGTACTTCCTTCTGCATCCGAAGATGTTCGGGCTCTATTTTCAGGACGATTGGAAGATCTCCCGGCGCCTTATGCTGAACCTGGGTTTGCGCTGGGATAAAGACTTCGGCCTCATCGGTGGCGCAGAACAGGGCCTAAGCCGCACCTATCAGTTCCTGACGGCAATCCACAGCCCGTATGCGGGCGCATTGCCGCAGGACGACAACAAGGATTTCAGCCCGCGTGTCGGTTTTGCTTACGATGTGACCGGAAGCGGGCGGCATGTCGTCCGGGGCGGCTTCGGAATCTACTACGGCCAGACCTTTGAGAACGTGCCGTTGTTCATGTTGCAGCAGGTGAATTCAACGCTGTTCGCAACCGTGCTGGATATCACCAGCAGCGGACCCACCGACAAGAACGCGGACCTGGTGCCGGGCGCCGGCAAGCTCTTGTCCCAATGGCGCTACGGCGTCGATCCGATTCCAGCCGTTCCTCCTCCGCCTACCAACCTTACGGCCGGAGCAGTGGGACGCTTGATGGACCCCTACTATCACAACCCCTACACCGAACAGTTCAATGCCGGATACTCCTTCCAGATCGACAACGCCAACGTGGTCGAAGTGGACTACGTGCACACCTTGGGCCTGCGCGAGTCCAAGACGCTGGATATCAACCCCAAGCTTCCGGCGCTGGCCGGGGCGCGGCCGTTGAGCGCAGCGTTTAACTCAGCCGGCCTGCCATTGTTGGGTCGCATCGACGTGGAGACCTCCGTGGGCCGCTCGCGTTATGACGGCCTCAACTTTTCCTACCGCCGCAGACTCAGCCGTCGCTTCAGCATCAACTCCAGCTACGTATTGAGCCGGTCGTTGGCCTATGACGGCAGCGCGGCTGCTTTCCGCGACCGTCCGTTTGACGAGCTGAACTATTTCGCTTCTTACTCGCTGGGACCCACTCCGAGCGATAGCACCCACCGGGGCGTGATCAGCGGCATCGTGGAGCTTCCCTGGGGCGTCCGATTCTCGACTACCATGCAGGCCGAGTCGGGCCGTCCCTACAATCCCAACGAGGGCATCGACGTGACCGGCCAAGGCGAGTCATCCACCACCCGGCACGCCATCGTGCCCAAGGATCAGCCGACCAACTATGCTGTATATGCGACCGCTACGGCGGCGCAGATGCAGGCCTGTCTGGCCGCCGGGACCTGCGTCCCCACCGGCTTTGACAGCGCGCGCGGCGAACCGTTCTTCGAATGGGATATTCGCGCCGGCAAGCAGATCAACTTCGGCGAGCGCGCGAAGTTGGAACTGTTCTTCCAAGGTTTCGACCTGACTAACCGAGCCAACTTCGGCGGCAGCTACAACAACAACATCCGAAGCTCGACGTATGGAACCCCGAACGGCTTCGTAACCCCAGCCGGCACGGTGGTGCCGCGTTCGTTCTCCGGCGAATTCGGCGCACAGTTCCGCTTCTAATCGCCTTCTCAGCGTAGTTTGAACCGGCATGGCAGGTTGTCATGCCGGCTTCTTTCCGCGGCCGAGCCTTATTGTGGCGGCATGTTCAGCCGCTTCTCGATTTCCAGGATCCGATTTTCGAGGGTGCCCAAGCGCGAGATGACGCCCTGGTCGTTGGCTTCCAGTTGACCGACGCGCTTGTTGTTGGCATCCGCGTAAGAGTAGAAAGCTTGCAAGAGTCGGGTCTCTGAGTCGCGTATCATCTCGCCTACCCGGTCGAGGACCCGCTGTTCGGACCCGTCTATCTTGCCTTCCACGCGCTGTTCCAGCGCGTCGATCTTACCTTCCATGCGCTGTTCCAGCGCCCGAAGATCCGCCTTGGTGGCCGGCTCATGCCCGTTATTCATTGAACAAACCCTACTTGGATCATACCCTACAACCGCTCCTGCCGGACCGATAGGTTGTTGGCGTGAACCAGCAGCGCTGGGCCGCCCGCATTGAGACTGCCGCGCAGCTCATGCTGGCTGAGCGGGCGCTCGAGACCGTCACCGGCAGGTCGGATTGCTGCCCAGCCGGCGAACGCGCGGTTCGCCGAAACCCGGCGTTTCCGGAAAGCTAAATTGTCTCCAGCTCCTCTTCGAGCAACTGCTTCTGGTACAGGTCCGCGTAGTAGCCGCCGTTTGCCACCAGCTCAGCGTGCGTGCCTTGCTCGACGATCTCGCCGTGCTCGATGACAAAGATGCGGCCCGCGCTCTGCACCGTCGAGACGCGATGCGAGATCAGAATGGTGGTGCGTCCCCGCATGACTCCGGCCAGGCTGGTGAGGATGCGCTCCTCGGTGAGCGTGTCGACGCTGGACAATGCATCGTCGAGAATCAGAATGCGCGGATTGCGCAGGATGGCCCGCGCGATCGCCACGCGCTGCTTTTGGCCGCCGGAAAGCGTCAGGCCGCGCTCGCCGATCATGGTCTCGAAGCCGGCCGGGAAGCCGGCGATATCGGGACCCAATCCCGCCTGCTCGGCCGCCCGCCGGATCTCGTCTTCTGTAGCGCTCTCCACGCCCCAGGCGATGTTCTCGGCCAGCGTGGCGCTGAACAGGAAGGTCTCCTGCGGAACGAATCCGATCTGGCGGCGCAGCCATTCCGGATCCAGGTCGCGCAGGTTCACGCCGTCGAGCAAAACCTCGCCGTGCGTCGGATCGATCAAGCGCGGAATCAAACTGACCAGCGTGCTCTTGCCGCTGCCGGTGTGCCCGACCAGCGCGACCGTGGCGCCGGCCGGAATCTCCAGATCGACGTTCCTTAAGGCCACGCCGGTGGAATACTTCACCTCGACACTCTCGAAGCGCAGCGCGCCCTCGGCTTCCCAGGACGGTGGAAACGCCGCCGGCTCTTTGGCCGCGATGCTGGGCTTCTCATGCATCAACTCCATGATCCGGCCCCAGGATGCGGTGCCACGCTGCATCAGGTTGACCACCCAACCGAGCGCGATCATCGGCCACACCAGCATGCCCATGTAGGTGTTGAACATGACGAAGCTGCCGAGCGAAATCCGATGCTGGAGCAACTGGTAGCCGCCGGCGAACAACACCACCAGAAAGCCCACGCCGATGAGGGCCTGTAGCAGCGGCATGAACACCGCCGAAAGCCGGGCCAGCCGGATATTTTCAACCACGTAGTCGCGGTTCAGCAGCTCGAACTTGCGCAGCTCCGCCGCTTCTTGCGCGTAAGCCCGGATCACCCGCACTCCCGAGAGATTCTCCTGCACGCGGCTGCTGATGTCGGAGAACATCTTCTGGATGGATTCGAAGCGGTCGTGTATGCGGCTTCCGAACACGATCACCACCAGGCTGATCACGGGCGCGGGAGCCAGGCAGATCAGCGTGAGTTGCCAATTGGTGGACAGCATGACCGCGATGGCGAAGAGCGACAGGAACATGGTCTCGGTCCAATACATCACGCCGGGACCGAGCATCATGCGCACGGCGTTCAGATCGTTGGTGGAGCGCGCCATGATGTCGCCAGTGCGGTAGCGCGCGTAAAAGTCCGATGAAAGCGTCACCAGGTGCGAGAACAGGTCGTTGCGCAGCTCGTACTCGACGTCGCGCGAAATTCCGATCAGGATCACGCGCATCCAGTACTGAAAGATGCCCTTGATGGCCGACAGGCCCACCAGCAGCGCGGCGAATTCAAACACCAGGCTGATGCGGAACCCGCGCGTCAGCGAATCGATGCCGCTGCGGATCACCAGGGGCAGCGCGGCATGCAGAACGTCGCGGGCGAGCAACGATCCCATTCCGAGCGCCAGCCCGCCGCGGTGGCGCCACAGGTACGGTCCGGCGGTCTTGATGACGGTGCGCATCCTACATGCCCATCCACGTGGCCACGGTCTTCATCCATTCGATGGCGAAAACCTTGCGGCCATCCCGAGTCTTCCACCAGCCGTCCGGTGTGAAGTCGTGGTCGGGCGAGCTCACCACGTGCAGCTCCAGATCGGGAGCCTTGGATCGAAAGATGTTTCCGGCTCGGCGGGTGTGATAGTTGCTGGTGACGATATCGATTCGGTGCGCTTGCCGCCGGCGCAGTTCGGCAACGATGACGTCAGCTTCGGCGGCGGTGGATCGCGCATCGTTGGGAAACGCGACGAAATAGGATTCAGGATAGCCGTGGCGGACGGCGAACGGGATGGCCAGGTCGGATTCGTGCTGGCCATAAGCGCCGCCCGGGCCGCTGACCAGCGCCTGCTTGGCGAGACCTTGGCGTACCAGGTCGGCCGCGGTCAGAATCCGGTTGCCCATGAAGTCACCCGCCAGCACCACGATGTAGTCGGCCGGCGCCGGAGCGTCGGACTTCACCAGGTATCCTCCCAGCAGCGCGAGCCACAACCGGGAGGTGATGAAAACCAAGAGGGCGAGAAACGCCACCGCGCCGAGGAACCATCGAAGACGGCGTGGACCGCGGCTCACGCGCGATCTACTTGTCCTCGGAAGAGGTCTTCTGATCCAAGTGGCCTACCGATTTCAGCCTCTGGAACATGCGCTCCACCTCGGCCTCGTCGTCCGGGAGCATGAGCGGATAGCGCGGCGCGGGCAACTGCTTCTTGGCGCCGGCTGCGGTCAGCGCTTCGCCCCAGAACTGCCGGTAGGGCACGCCGTCGATCAAGGCTTCGCGCGAGTAGCGGCGCAAGTTGCGGAGCAAGCCGCTGGATGATTCCGGATCGCCCGGATAGATGATGAGATGCCTGCTCTTGTCCGCCAGCGTCAGTCGGATCATGAGAGGGGTGCTGGCGCTTCGATCCAGTCTGCGAATCTGTTTCCACGGAATCGCGGTCCGGCCGATCTTGACGTGGCTGTCGTAAATCTCCACGGGAGCGCGCGAGGCGAGATAGAGCACGATAGCAGCGCTCACCAGCAACAAGCCAGTCGCGATCCAGCACAGCGGCGAAGTCCAGGACAGCCAGCCGGAGAAACCACTCAGCAGGAGCGCCACCAAGCCGGCCCAGGCATACTGTCGGGGCACTGAATAGCGTGCAATCGGAGCTGGCACACTTTCAGACTAACCCGGCGCAACCCGCGCGTCAATGCGCCTTTGCTCTTAGGATAGTAATGCCTCTCCAGGCGTAATGGAACCCGCTCAGTGCGGTGGCCGCGACCATGAGCCAGAGCGCCAATGTTACAGGCGCGGGGATGCCGTCGCGATCGCGATGCTTTACATTCAAATCAGTGAGCCCCGACGATTTGGTCGACCGACTTTACGAAGCTGCAAGCGGTAGCCTGCGAATTCGTCTTGTTGCACGGAGCCCAGGCGGCGAGTTTCAGGTGAATATTTCCGGGAACAGCGCTGTCTTCGAGTTTCTTGCAGATGCCAGCTCTGGCTTGCTGAAGACGATTGCAAATTCAGCATGGCGCCCTTCGAGGCTGGTTGCGGTTGGTTCGGACGAACTCTTGAAAAAGACGCCGAGGGCTGGTATCTTCGTGGGCCTACCTCTGTGAATGACGGAGGGCTTTACCTTCATCTTCAGCCATGTGTTTCTGATACTGTCGTCTTCCCAGGCGGCCACGGCCTCGGTTGGATGTGTTTCCGCAATAGCTTTGATGCCAACGAAACAGAGCGTGACTACGACCCTGCTTATTTGGTGATTGAGGGTCAAGCGGAGCAGCTTGGATCGACTAGAGAACTGTTTTTGCAAGCCGCGAGTGGACATCATGTGATGCTTGATCAGGTTTCGTTGCAGGCCATCTTTGGAAACGGCCCAGGCTTCGAAATTCAAATCGTTGTCGATCCGCCCGCGCTTGCAGCCTCCCCAGCCGCTACCCCCGCATAGGTGCTCTGCGAAATGAGTTCGCGAGCCTGCGCATGAGCGGGGAGGTCTTTCAACACTTGTCTCTCCTATCCCGTCAATGCGCCTTTGCTCTTAGGATGGTAATGCCTCTCCAGGCGTAATGGAACCCGCTCCAGGCAGTGGCGGCGACCATGAGCCACAGCGCGGGATCGACGGGCGACGGGATGCCGGCGCGGTCCAACATCACGGCCAGCGCCGCCGAAATCTGCAGCAGCGTGCTGATCTTGCCCCACACCGAAGGCGGAAATTTCCGCACGGACGTGAACACCAGCCCATAGCCCGCCATGCCCAGAATCAAGAGGTCGCGTCCGAACACCAGGCCGACCATCCACCACGGAATCGCATTCGCAATCCCGAGCGCCAGATAAATGACCACCAGCAGGATCTTATCCGCGATGGGATCGAAGTAAGCGCCCACGCGCGTCAGCGTGTTGAAGCGCCGCGCCAGAAATCCGTCCAGCGCGTCAGAGAGGCCGGCGACGAAAAAAAGCGCGATCGCCCAGTCGTATTGGGCTCGAAGGATCGCCGCGGCGACAAACGGCGTCAGCAGCAGCCGGAGCAGCGTGAAAAGGTTGGGAGCGTTAACCAACCCCTATAACCTAACACCTGACACCCGGCACCTGACACCTAGGAAACCAGCGCGTGCGCCACGCGCGTCGCCAATTGGTCGAAGCTCAACATTTCGTAGAGCGACGGATCGGACATGATGCGCGCCACGAGCGCCGTATGCATGGCGTGGCCGGCCCGCTCGGCGATGACGTGCCCCAGCAGCGGCTTGCCGATCAGCGCCAGATCGCCGATCAGGTCCAGCGCCTTGTGCCGGCAGCATTCGTCCGGGAAGCGCAGGCCGCCCGGATTCTGGACGCCCGTGCGGTCGAAGCAGATCGCGTTCTCGAGCGCCGCGCCGCGAATCAGCCCCATGTTGCGCATCTGGTCCAGCTCATGCGCGAAGCCGAAGGTGCGCGCTGGCGCGATCTCCTGCGCATAACGCTCAGGCGTCACTTCCATGTCGAGCGACTGGCGGCCGATCAGAGGATGGTCGTAAAACACGTCGCAGGTCAGCAGGAAACGGTCCGACGGCAGAATCGAAATCTTCTTCGAACCGGCCTCCACCGTCACCGGCCGACGTATGCGCAGAAAACGTTTGCGCCTGCGATAGGCCTTGAGGCCGGCAGCCTTCAGAAGCTCGACGTACGGCGATCCGCTGCCGTCCAGAATCGGAACTTCCAGGTTGTCGATCTCCACGTACGCGTTGTCGACGCCCGAGCTGTAGAAGACGCTGAGCAGGTGCTCGGTGGTGGAAATCAGGACGCCGTGCCGCATGAGGCTGGTGGCATAGCTCACTCGCGCGACGTAACGCCAGCTCGCGGGTACTTGAAAGTTTTCGAGATCGGTGCGGACAAAGACGATGCCGGTGGACGGCGGCGCGGGGAGAATGCGAATGGAAACCGGAACGCCGCTATGGAGACCAACCCCTCGGGCCTCCACCGGCCGCTGCACAGTAGTTTCAAACCGCACAGGCGTCTCCACCAGGCGCTGGTTCGCTGCTAGCACGCTTTAGTCCCAAAGAAAATCATTCTACCAATGACTGAACACGCGGCGCTAGCTTTTTGATTCGAAAAGGTTTGTAAATTTCATAGTGTGGCTAAACTACAACACTTTCGAGCCGGGTTGTTGCGGAATCAGTTCAATTTCGAAGGCCAGCGGTAGAGCGCCGGGAGGCCCAGGCCGCGCTCGCAATCGCTGGCGAACACGAGTCCGCTGGAGTCCGGCTCCCACGCGGGCGAGTAGTTGTTGCAGCTCCCTTCGGTCAATTGCTTCGCGTTGGCGGACGAGAGTTCTTCAACAAAGATCTGTTGGGTGCCGGCTCTGCGGACGGTGTAAGCCAACCAGCGCCCGTCGGGCGAGACCGCGGGATCGGTGTGGTCGCCGGAGCCGTGCGTGAGCTGCGTCGGCGCTCCACCCGCGGACATCGCGTAGATCTGAGAACTGCCGGAGGGGCCGGCCGAGTAGATCAGTCGCTCGCTGTCGGGCCACCAAGCCACGTCGTGTACTGGGGCGGGTGAAGCTACGGCGGACCAGGCGCCGCGCGAATAGAGAACGATTTTGTCCGCGGCGATGAACGCAAGCCGTTGCTCGTCGGGTGACACCGATGGCCGCGTCGCACTCAGGCCCGGGGGCGTCACGGTCTCGAGCGCTTTTCGTGAAGGATCGTAACGCAGGATGCGCGAAAGGCCGTCGTCCACCAGTTCGAAGTAGATGGCTCGGCCGCCCGGCGCCACCGAAGGATGGAACGCGTGGCCATCGAAGCTGAAGATCTCGGCGTTTCCGTGATTCCAGCGCACCAGTTCGTAGCGGCCCTTTCCGATGGATTCATAGACGATGCCTCGGGCCGAGACCGCGGGCGAGGCGGAATAGATGGCGTGAGGCTGGACGGCTATTCTTTCGAATTTTTGTGGAGGCTCGCGCCGATAGCTTGCCAGGCGCCGGTTGGCGCTGACGCCCGAGGCGAGCAGGATCGCCAGCGCCATCACGGCGGTGATCATGGGCCGAAGTTTGCGCCAGTATTCGATTCCCAGCGCGATGTAGAGACCGAGCAGGATCCACACGCTAGGAAACCAGCCGCTCCACGCCTGCGGCCAAGGTACTGTGAGCGCAAGATAGACGGCCGCGAGCGCGACGCGATTCCGCAGGCTGGTTTGCTCCCACAGGAATGCGACGGGGATCAGCAGCATGACGCCCATGTACGGAGCGCGGCTGGGCGTCACTAGAAGCAGCATCACCAGGAACCAGGCGAGCTCACGCTTCGTGTCCCGGCCCTCGGAGCGCGGCAACGCAAGCAGACAGAACGCGGCGGCCGCCAGCGTCGCGAGCGGTTGCAGGAAGAACGCAACCCAGGGCAGGTTCGCCAGCGGATGCGGGTTGAGCTCCGGCTCGGAGACGAAGGCATGGCGGAGCATGTTCGATATGGTCGCGAGGCCGGGAGCGTACGGGTCGGTGCTCTCGCCTGCCAGCGCGCGGGGAAGCACGTCGGTGACGTAGAACAGATTGTCCTTCCAGCCGTGCAAACCGATCGACGCCAGCACCAGGACACCGCAGGCGGCCGCCATGCCAAACGCCGCCCGCCACTGCCGCTTCCAGGCGAAATACAGAAGGAACGGCCCGGCGTACAGCTTCAGCACAAAAATCGCGCCGAGCAGACTGCCGGCCCAGAACTCGCGCCCGCGCAGTAAGAACCAAAAACTGACCGCCAGCAGGAGCAGCACGAAAACGTAATACTGTCCGAAGACGAAATTGAGCGAGAGCGCCTGGTAGCCCGCCATAGCTAAGAGCATCAGGCCGGGTGCGGGCAGGCCCGAGAGTCTCGCGAGAATCCAGATGGCGGCCAGAAGAAACGCGACATTCAGCGCCAGCCAGACTCGTTTGGCCGTCATGGGCGCGAGTCGAGCGAGCGGGAGCATGGGCAGCATGGTCAGCGGCGAATGCGGGATATAGCCGCCGAGCTGCATTCCCCAACCCGCGTAGTTCAGCTCGCGCTGGAACCAGGTCCAATCGTAGAAATTCCGCAGCGGAGCGTGCCGCAGCGTCAGTACGGCCGCCGTGTAGTAATTCGGAAAATCAGTTTCGACGTTGGTCCAGCCGCGATTGAGCGCCGGAATCAACACCACGCCGATTCCCGCCAGCGCGCCGATCCGCAACAGCCACCGCAAGGCCATAGCTAACAGGGTAACCGCTCCATCAAGCTATCCTGGTTTTAGTGCCCGAAGCGATTCCCAAGGGTGGTGCCGCGCAGGCTTCGGCGCCGGCCGCAGCCCGCTCCCGACTGTTCCTCATCGACAGCTACGGGTTCATCTTCCGCGCCTATCACGCCCGCGCGCGCAGCGCCGCTCCGCCCATGCGCACCACCACCGGCCTGGCCACCGAAGCGGTCTACATCTTCCACAACATGCTGCGCAAGCTGCGCGCGGCTTATCATCCGGAATACATCGCCGCCGTCTTCGAATCGGGAAAAACGTTTCGCGAGGAAACCTACGCCGAATACAAGGCCAACCGTACCGAAATGCCGCCCGACCTGGGCGAACAGATCCCTTACATCCGCCGGTTGCTCGAAGCCATGCACATCCCGATTCTGGCGTATGAGGGCTTCGAAGCCGACGACGTGATCGGCGCCATCGCCCGCCGCTCGAGCGACGCGCACGACGTGGTGATCGTCTCCAGCGACAAGGACATGCTGCAACTGGTGAACGATCACGTGCACATGTTCAACCCGGTCAAGGAAGACGTCTGGTACGATCCGGAGACCGCCGAACAATTCATGGGCGTGAAGCCCGAGCAGATCGCCGACATGCTGGCGCTGATGGGCGATTCGGTGGACAACATCCCGGGCGCGCCCGGAATCGGCGACAAAGGCGCGCGCGATCTGATCCAGCGCTTCGGATCGGTGGAAGCCGTGCTCGATCACGCCGCCGAGGTGGAGCGCAAGACGTATCGTGAGAGCCTGCAGAACAATCGCGACCAGATCCTGCTCAGCAAGCGGCTCGCTACGATCGACACCAGCGTGCCGATCCAGTTCAGTCTGGAAGAACTCGCGGCGCGGGAACCGGACATCGCCGAGCTGAAAAAAGTCTACAAGGAGCTCGAATTCTACAGCTTGCTCAAGGAACTCGGCCCGACGGATGATTCCAGCGCTCGCGACTACGCGACGCTAGGCACGCCGGATGAAGTCGCCGCGTACGCCGCTGCTCTTCAGAAGCTGGACCCGGCCGCACCGATTGCCTTCGCGCTCGAATCCGCGCCGGACGGCGAACTTCCGCTCACCATGTTGGGAGTTTCGTTCGAAGCCGGCGTGGCGCGCGCGCTTTCCACCGATTATCTGGAAGCGCTCAAGCCCATCCTCGAAGACTCGCGGCGCACCAAGATCGCCCACGACGTCAAAGCGCTGATACTCGCTCTCGCCAAGTGCGGCGTGCGGGCGCAAGGCTTCCGCCACGACGTCATGCTGTATGCTTTTCTGCTGTGCGCAGATCCGGCCGCCTGCACTGCCCAGGTCCTGGCCGAGCGTTATCTCGATCGCAAGCTCGGCGCGGCCGCCGAACAACATGCGGACTTGGCCTTCACGCTAGCCCAACGCCTGGCGCCCGAGATCGACCAGCAGGGCTTCCGCAAGATTTATGAAGAGATGGATCTGCCGCTGGCGGCGGTGCTCGCGCGCATGGAGCAGACCGGCATCCGCATCGAGCCGCGCCAGCTCAAGGCGCTCTCCGAGCAACTGGAATCCACCATCGAGCGGCTGACCGGTGAGATCCACCAGCTAGCAGGAAAGCCGTTCAACATCAATTCGCCGGTGCAGCTCGGCAAAATTCTGTTCGAGGAGATGAATCTTCCGGCGCCCGTTAAGTACGGCAAGGGCAAAACCATCTCCACCGCGGCCGACGTGCTGGAGGGCCTGGCGCCTGAGCATGAGATCGCGCGCAAGGTATTGGAATACCGCCAGCTCGCCAAGCTCAAGGGCACTTACATCGACGCGCTGCCCGAGCTGATCGACCCGAAGACCGGCCGGCTGCACACCACGTTCAACCAGGCGGGCGCGGCCACCGGACGCCTGTCGTCCTCGAATCCCAATTTGCAGAACATCCCCATCCGCACCGAACTTGGCCGCGAGATTCGCGCCGCCTTCGTTCCCCAGGAGGGCTGGAAGCTGGTGGTGGCGGATTACTCGCAGATCGAGCTACGCCTGCTCGCGCACATGTCGCACGATCCGGTGCTGGTGAAGGCGTTCCGCGACGGTGAGGACATCCACACGCGCACCGCGGCCGAGGTGTTCCGCGTTCCTCCGTTGATGGTCACTTCCGAGATGCGCCGCAATGCCAAGGCGGTTAACTTCGGGATCGTGTACGGTCAGACGCCCTTCGGCCTGGCGGCCTCGCTCGGCATCGACCGCAAGGAGGCCGAGGCGTACATCCACACTTACTTCGAACTGCACGCTGGTGTGCGCAAGTTCATTCAGGAAACCATCGCTGAAGTGCGAAAGACGGGTTATGCGGTCACGCTGTTCGGCCGCAAGCGTCCCATCCCGGACATGCACACCAAGAATCCGAACGCGCGTTCGTTCGCCGAACGCACCGCGGTGAACACGCCGCTGCAGGGAACGGCTGCCGATCTCATCAAGCTGGCCATGATCCGCATCGACGAGATTCTGCGGCGGGAGCAGCTTCAGACCAGGATGCTGCTGCAGGTGCACGACGAGCTGCTGTTCGAATCGCCGCCGGCGGAGGCCGAGATGGTGGCGAAGATGGTGAAGCGCGAAATGGAGAGTGTCTGCAAGCTGGACGTGCCGCTGGTGGTGGACGTCGGCACAGGCGATAATTGGCGAGACGCGAAATGAAATACATGATCGCAGTTCTGTGCGGCGCGGCGCTCGGGCTGGCGGGTTGTTCGTCCAGCAGTCCCGCTGCGCCTTCTGAATATAAGGTGAAATTCGACACCAGCAAGGGCGAGTTCGTGGTCCAGGTGCATCGCGACTGGTCGCCCCTCGGCGCCGACCGGTTCTACGAGCTGGTGAAGAGCGGCTTCTACGACGAAGCGCGATTTTTCCGCGTGGTGCCCGGCTTCGTGGTGCAGTGGGGCATCAACAAGGACCCCAAAGTGACCGCCGAATGGCGCGACAAGCGCATCGCCGACGATCCGGTGAAGGAGAGCAATCGTCCGGGAACCGTCAGCTTCGCCACCAGCGGCGCCGGCACGCGGACCACTCAGCTTTTCGTCAATCTGGCCAGTAATGCGCGGCTGGACGCGATCGGTTTCTCGCCTTTCGGCGAAGTGATCGAAGGGATGGAAGCGGTGGCGCGCCTGTATCCGGGCTACAGCGAGGAGCCGGAGCAGCAACTGATCGAGACTCAGGGCAACGCATACCTGGAGAAGTTCTATCCGAACCTCGACTACATCAAGACCGCGCACGTCGAGTAGGGGCAGCGCCCGTCCGCTCGCCTAATGTATAAAGAAGAGAGGGCCACCCTAGCTCAGTTGGTAGAGCGGCTGATTCGTAATCAGCAGGTCGCCGGTTCGATCCCGGCGGGTGGCTCCATATTTTCAGTAGCTTACAAGTAAGCGCCTTAAGCCAACCCATCCAAAACCCATCCAAAACCCTCAGTTCGGGCGCGCGTTTGGGGCTTCTGCGCGTAGCTTCTCTTCGAGTTTGCGCTGCTCGTCTAGCAACTCAGCTTCAAGCGCGATAGCCGCGGCTTTCACTTCGGCTGGGATGGCTTGTTGGTAATGCTTCAACGTAACGTGCGGGTCCGCGTGTCTCATGTGAGCCTGGTTCAACTTCGGATCTTTGGCCCGGGCGCCGAACAACGTTGCCGATGTGCGCCGCAGACTTTGGAAATTCACCGCTGTGGTTGTGATGCCCTTCGCATCGGTCGAGGTTGCAACGCCGGCGCCGATGGCCGCAGGCTTCAACGCGCGCCGCAGGAAATTCGCTGGGCGCATCGGTGAGTACTTCCGTGTCGAAGGAAATAGCCACGCGTCGGGCGCCGTGTCGATCGTTTCAAGATAATGCTTCAACTCCAGTTCCAGGTTCGGCGGAAGGTACATTACGCCGGCCGAAGTGAGCGTCTTCGGATCTTTGCACTTACCCTCAACGATTGCCTCATCGATGACCAGCTCGGCCGCGCGCACGTCGTTTCTGCGGAGCGCAAATAGTTCCTCGGAGCGGAGGCCAAGCTGGACTAGTAGGCGCACCGCCACGTGATCCCGTCCAGAGACAGCACCGAGTAGCGCGGCGCACTCATCCGGCGTATGAGACAGATTGCAGGCGCGCTTTCTGGATTTCGCCTTTAACTTTCTTGCCGGGTTGCGCTCGATCAGTCCACGGTCTATACCCACGTTGAGAATGGCGCGAAGGAACATCCCGAGCTTTGCGAGTAGTGAGCGGCTCGACTGCTTTTCGATGTACTCGTTGATGAAGTGCTGTAACTCCGATTCGGAGACTTCGCGTACTGGGCGGCCGGACAGCCGGCCAATCAGGTGATCCTCGATGATCTGCGTGTTTACGCGGCTGGTGCTGCTCTCCCAGTTCGGTTTGTTCAGTTCGATGTACTCGGCCGCGAGCTCGCCGAAAGTCGTTCTTGCCGTGAAGGCCACCGGCATGGCGTTGCTCTCACGGATCAGCGCCTCTAGAACCTTGCGGGCGTCGGTCTTTGTGAGCGGGCCGGCGTAGTCGAGCGCAAAGCCCATTTGTTCGGCAACAGACCTGTCGATGATTTTCTCGGCGCGCTTGGCGGTCTCGCTTCCATCAGCCTGGCGGAAGTAGATCCTCCAGCGCGCCCACCAGCGCCCGCGGGCCAACTTCCCGCGCTTGGGCATCTGCTCACTGAGTTCGCCGCGCTGGTGTCGAGGTCTTGGCAAGTGTCGGCCGATCCGCTTCAAGTTCACCGGAGGCGGAAGAAGGGAGTTTATCATGCGGCCTGGCCATTCAGTCGCGCGCACTCCCGGATGAACTCGTTGACCTCCTCGGATCGGAAGCGAACCGCCTTGCCGAGTTTGACCGATGGCAGATACGGCCGGCGCCGGCCGCTCGCGTGATCCAGAACCCAGGCCGGCGATACAGCGAGCCAGTCAGCGACTTCCTTCGGCGTTAGCAGGCGTTCAGGTTGCATGATCTAGGGCTGGCTCAAATCTGGGTCCCAGATGGTAGGTTCAGCTTTCTCGGCCTCAGCGCACGACCGATATAATTCCTGTTCCCACCGACTGGTGGTACTGCCCCCGTTGAGTGAAACCGCGAAGATTTTGCCGGGGGACGTGTCGCCGGCTTCCCTCCGTAAAGTTACCGCCAGATTTTGGAGAGCGACGGCCTGTAACTCGAACCTAAAAGCCAGTTCTCTCAACTGCGCCACTGTGTAAGTCTTCGTGCTGGGCGCGCGTTCGATCGCTGAGATGGAATCGTCAATGTCGCTCGCAATCTCGGCGAGCTGCTTGGTTTCGGCGCCGTGTTCTTCCCGTGCGGCGGTGGCCTCGCTATCATCTACTGGCCGCACGGTTCTAGCGCGCGGTCTGGCTACGGTGGTTGCCGTCTTATCGCGATCGATGTTTCTCCAAAGTTGCTTTAATTCGGCAGCGGATTGCTGTTCAGTCAAATTGGCAGTTGACTTCCGGTTTAGGGCAAAATTCACGTAAAGTCGTGCCGTACGATCACTGAAGCCCAACACGCTCTCGTTTTTTTGAGCCAGGGGAGCCATTCGCCATGCTTGAGAGTGGCTTTCACGGCCGCGAGCGCTCGGCCGAACTCTATCGCACCATTCACTGTCTGCTGGGCCGATTCTTTGACTCTCCGATACAGCCCGCCAATGTGCTCAGCGGAGATGGCTGTCGATTCTTGGGGGACGGACGTAACCCCGTTCGTGGTGGCCAGCAAATCAGGCGCCGCCGATTCGGCCTGTGGCGCGTCTCCAACGACCTCGAACATAGCATCAATGGGGCGATCAACACAGCCCTCAATCCGGCCGCTGGTGGAAACGTTAACCGCCGGGCGTCGCATATTTCCACCAAGTGTTTCGCCATCGGGGCGCGAGTTGGGCGACAGGTCTAGGGGGTTCGATGATTTTTTCATCTGACGCTGTTCGCTTGCCTCGCGAGGTAGTCCTGAAAGTCGGGTTCGAAGATACGCCATTGCTTCCGAATCCGATATGCCTTTAATTCCCCAGTTTCGACAAGACGGCGCGCAGTCCGCGGCGAAACCTTCAGCCGTTTCGCGATTCGCCCTACTGAAAAGACCTGTTCTGTGACATTCTCTACTTCTGTCCGATGGTTCATGCTCTGACCGTAATAGAACTTTAAGGCCCCAAACAACTCACTTGCAAGTTGTTTTTTGGGAGGTAACTCACCAGTGATTCCGCTCCAGTGGCTTGATCGCCGCATCAAAACTAGGACACACTTTCGTTTACCGCTCTTTAGCGGCGGGTTTTTGGTCCAACCAAATAATTTCCAGCGCCAGCGCGTCGCGACGAATTAGAACCGGGGCGGTCACTGTGCGGGGGCTGTCTCCTGGCCGGTTACGGTATCACACGCCGGGCAGCAGCTCGAGCAGCGCGGCCGCGGGTCGCTGGCGGGCAGGTGGGCCACGTCCGGCCGGATCCGGCGCATGGACATCTGGGCCGTGGCTGGCTACACGGAAGCAACCGAGTTCGAGCGCTGGCAACGCGGCGCCGGAAATCCGATCGCAGCCGAGAAGTTCCGCCGGGTTCTGAGCATGACACCTGGAGATTTTATCCAGGCGTTGGGGGCCGTTGGCCGCCCGAAGCCCGTTGACCTCGCCACGCGGCTAGTGGGCTGTCTGTGAGAAGTATTTACCACGACTGAATTCTCCGCCTTGGGTCGGAGTATTTCCAGCGGAAGGGCTTGGCAGATTTTCCGTATAGCCGAATGTAGCGCAGGATCTTGCGCCGGAGGTCGGCGACGGAAGTGAAGATGCCGCGATCGATCACTTCGCGTTGCAGTTTGGAGAACCAGATTTCGACCTGGTTCATCCAGG